>JBOGDL010000136.1:0-10146 GCA_050701815.1 Micromonosporaceae bacterium
CGGGCGAGCATCGCATGCAGCGCCTCAACCCGGTCCAGTTTCCGATCTTCGGCCAGCCGTTTAGTCATCTCGATCTGCCACGTGGCGCCGTTGCGCCTGGTGACGCACCTGCCCTCGATGATGCCGAGCAGTCGGTCCCGGACCTCAGCCGCCACCCCCCAGCGATCCAACCCCTCGTACGCCTTCGGAAGCAGTTCATCCAGCACCAGCTCGGTGGCTGGACGTTCCCCCATCCGAGGCCAGTAGACCGAGCTGTCGATCCCGCGCCGCGCCGCCGAATGGAAGTTCTCCTCGGCCGCGCTGAACGTCATCTGGGTCCAAATTGGTCGATCGGCTTCGGCGAGAGTGCGCACCAGCCCGAAATAGAAGGCGCCGTTGGCCATCATGTCGACGACAGTTGGCCCGGCCGGCAGCACCCGGTTTTCCACTCGCAGATGCGGAAGGCCGTTCATGATGTCGTACACCGGGCGGTTCCAGCGATAGACGGTGCCGTTGTGCAGTCGAAGCTCTGACAGTTCCGGCAGGCCACCTGACTCCAACACGGCAACGGGGTCCTCGTCGGAGAAGATGGGAAGCAATGGGGGAAAGTAGCGCACGTTTTCTTCGAATAAGTCGAAGATTGAGGTGATCCACCGTTCGCCAAACCAGACCCGAGGTCGCACGCCTTGCGCCTTTAGTTCTTCTGGTCGGGTATCAGTGGCTTGCTCGAAAAGCGCGATTCGCGTTTCCGCCCACAGTTGCTTGCTGTAGAAGAATGGTGAGTTGGCACCTAACGCCAATTGCACTCCGGCTACGGCTTGCGAGGCATTCCAATAGTTGGCGAAGGTTTCCGGTGAAACCTGAAGATGGTGTTGGATGCTGGTGCACGCAGCTTCGGGGGCGATCGAGTCGGTGTAGGCCTGCAGCCGTTCCGGGCCGCGAATGTCGATATATATGTCCTCGCCACGAGCGGCGATTATCTGCTCGTTGAGTTGCAGGTATCGAGGATTAGGTGAGAGGTTCTCAAGACTGGAGTGATGCTGCATCAAGGTGGGCAGGATTCCGATCACCACGATGTTGGCGTACGACTTGTTGGCGCGCTGGTCGGCGTCCAGCAGGCTGGCTCGCACGTCGTCTTCGTACGCGTCGAAGCCGTTGCCCGCGATCAGCCGCGGCTGCATGTTGACCTCGATGTTGAACTGTCCCAACTCCGTCTGGAACGCCGGATTGGCGATGTTGTTGAGCACTTCGGCGTTCTTCATGGCCGGACGGGCGGAGTCGTCGATCAGGTTCAGCTCGATCTCGAGCCCGGTGAGCGGTTTGTCGGTGTCGAACTGGAAGTCGTTGAGCATCAGGGCGAACACGTCCAGGCAGCGCCGCACCTTCTGCCGGTAGCGCTGACGATCCGCATGGGAGAACCCACGCGGCGGAACTTCCTTGCCCATCCGCCCTCCCCGGATTTGCGCGATGCGCGGAAGATTAGACACCAACCGTAGAAGTGACCGGCACAAGCTGCCAGTGCTGCCCGATCTTTGAGATTGTTCTTTCTTTTTTGGTCGCGTCGTTGTGTGGCAGTTTTGGGGTTCTTGTCGTACCGGACGACTAGCTTGCTGCAGATGGTGGACGCGCTTCTACGCGAGAGACTGAAGTACGGATTTGTGCTCCCGTACGGGGACGCGAAGGCGGTGGCACGCTTGGCGGCGGTCGCGGAGGATTCTGGTTGGGACGGCTTCTTCGTGTGGGAGGCGGTGTGGGGCATCGACGCATGGGTGTCGTTGACCGCAGCCGCGATGCGCACCGAGCGGATTCGGCTCGGCACACTGCTCACTCCGTTGCCGCGCCGGATTCCGTGGGATTTGGCGAGCCAGGCGGCGACCCTGGACAATCTCTCCGGCGGGCGGGTGATTCTCTCGGTTGGGCTGGGCGCGCTGCATTCGGGATGGACCGCATTCGAACCCGACCAGGGGCGCAAGGTGCGAGCTGAAAAGCTCGACGAGGGCCTGGCGGTGTTAGCCGGGCTGTGGTCGGGCGAGCCGTTTCACCATGACGGTGTTCATTACCAGGTGAAGCCGACTGACTTCTTTCCGCCGCCGCCTCCGGTGCAACGCCCCCGCATTCCCATCTGGGTGGTCGGCGCGTGGCCGCGGATGAAATCGATGCGCAGAGCCGTGGCGTGGGACGGGTGGCTGCCGTACTACAAGCCGGTTGAACCCTCTGAACCGCAGCGCCCGATGAATCGGCCCTGGTTGGAGGAGGAGTTCCCGGCGGCCGTTGAGTGGCTGGCCGCCCAACGCGGCACCCTCGAGGGGTACGACATCATCGCGGACGGCGCGACACCGGCCGAGGACCCGGATGCTGCCGCGGCGGCGGTCAGACCCTGGGCTCAAGCCGGAGCCACGTGGTGGATCGAAGGCGACTGGAGCGTCCCAGCCGACCGGGTGCCGCGGTACGCCGAGCGCCGGCTCCGGGCTGGACCACCGCGGGTGTGACGTCAGCCCTGGTCACGAGCCCGGCCTGGTCACGCGGCGTCGCGGTCTGACGTCAGCCCTGGTCACGAGCCCGGCGAGGAACCGTCGCCCCAAGCGTTATGCGAGTTGCGTGGTGCGAGCCTGTGCCCAGACCCGGACGATGTCACGTACCGAGATGATCCCGACGACGTCATCGTCCTCAACCACGACGAGGTGCCGGAACCCACCACGGACCATCGCGTCTGCTGCTTCTTCGAGACTCCAGTCGGGCACGGCGAACACCAGGTCACGAGTCAGGTGCGCGGAGGCGCGTTCGACGTCAGGGTCGTGGCCGGCGCCGATTGAATCGAGGAGGTCTCTTTCAGTCATGATCCCGATCCCGGAAGAGTCGGGATCGATGACGACGGCGGCGCCCACCCGGCGCTCGGACATCAACCTGGCTGCTTGGCGAAGCGTGTGATCGGGCCCGATCGACAGCACCACACTGGTCATGGCCTCTCGCACCTGCATCGTGCTTCACCCCCAAGGATTTGGTCACATAGGGACATAGTCATCGCTAGGGGTTGCTACGACAAGCCAAACGGCGTGTTTCCTGCTTGCTGAGGTGGCTGAACGACCCCGGCCAAGCTGGCGGCAGCCGCAACCGCCACCCACGTGAGGCCGACCTTATGAGGTGCGGTGCCCCCGGCAGCCTTGCGGGGCGATGACGCGGTGCTATAAACCATTCGTACTACAAAACAGTTTGTGGTACGACGGTGGCCAGCAGAGTCGCGTTTGGGCAGGTCCGTGGGCTACTTGAGCTCGGCGCTTGTCTTGCCGAGCAGGCGCCGGGCCACGATCAGCTGCTGGATCTGCTGGGTGCCTTCGAAGAGGTCGAGGATCTTGGCGTCCCGAGCCCACTTCTCAAGCAACCGGCCCTCGGTGTACCCGGCGCTGCCGCACAACTCCACGCAGCGCAACGTGATCTCGGTGCAAACCCGCCCGGCTTTCGCCTTGGCCATCGAAGCTTGCAGCGAGTTGGGCTGGTTGTTGTCCGCCATCCACGCCGCTCGCAGCGTGAGCAGGTACGCGGCCTCCCAGTCCGACTCCAGGCCGATGTACGTGGCCGCGGCGGCCTGAAGCAGGTGGACCGGCCTGTCGTAGTTGATGTCCACGCCGGCCTCGGTGAGGATCCGATGCGTCTCCTCCAGCGCGGCGCGCGCCAGGCCGACCGCCATCGCGGCCACCATGGGTCGGGTGTTGTCGAAGGTCTGCATCACCCCGGCGAAACCGTTCTTGGTGTTGATCTCGCTGCTGCCGAGCAGGTTCTCCTTGGGCACCCGGCAGTCGGTGAATCGGATGGTCGCGGTGTCGGAGGCGCGGATCCCCAACTTGTGCTCCTGGCGCACCACGTCCATCCCAGGAGTGCCGCGTTCCACCACGAACGACTTGATCGCGGCCCGGCCCAGCGACTTGTCGAGGGTCGCCCACACCACCACCGCGTCAGAACGCTCGCCTGCGGTCACGAAGATCTTTTCGCCGTTGAGCACGTAGTGGTCGCCGTCCAGGGTGGCGGTGGTGCGGATGTTCGCCGAGTCCGAGCCGCAACCCGGCTCGGTGATCGCCATCGACGCCCAGACGCCCTTGAACCGCTCCAGCTGCTCATCGTTGGCGACCGAGGCGATAGCCGAGTTGCCGAGGCCCTGGCGCGGCATCGACAGCAGCAGCCCGACGTCTCCCCAGGCCATCTCCATCACGGACAGCACGCTGGACATGTTCGCGCCGTTGCGGGAACGTGTGCCGGCTGGCTCGCCGTCGCCATCCTCGCTGGCTGGCTCCGCCTCCGCTTTGCTGGAATTGGGCGCCGCCTTGCTGGACTTGCGACGCACACCCGCGGCGCCCGCGCCATTGCTCTCGCCCGAGGCGCTGATGCCGTCGACCATGGCGGCGAACATGTCGAGCTCTTTCGGGTACGTGTGCTCCGCCAGGTCGTACTTCCGCGAGATCGGCCGGAACACCTCGGCGGCGGCCTGGTGGGCCTGGTTCAGCAGCAGCCGGAACTTCTTTGGAATCTCGAGATTGATCATCAGACCAGCAACCCGCCTTCCATCACGCTGATCGCCCGCAGGTCTCGGTACCACCGCTCCACCGGATGGTCCTTCACGAATCCGTGCCCACCCAGCAGTTGCACCCCGTTGTTGCCCACCGCCATTCCGCGTTCGGCGCACAGCCGTCGCGCCAGGGCGGTCTCCCGGGCGAAGGACTTGCCCTGCGAGGCGCGGCTGGCCGCCCGGTACGTGACCAGGCGCATCCCGTCCACTTCGATCCCGATGTCGGCGACCATGAACGCGACCGACTGCCGGTGGCTGATCGGCTCCCCGAACGCCTGCCGTTCGTTCACGTACGGGATCACGTAGTCGAGCACCGCTTGCCCGGCGCCGACCGCCAGCCCGCACCAGCCCAGTCGCGACAGGTCGACGCAGTCCGCGTACGCACGCGGGGTGTGCTCTCCCAGCAGTGCCGACGCGGGCAGCTTGACGTTGTCGAGCACGACTCTTCCCATGCTGGCCGCGCGCAGGCCCATGGCCGGCTCGGCTTCGACCGTGAGTCCGCTGGTGGAGGACTCCACCAGGAACAGCGCCGGCCCGTGGTCTTCGAGGTCTGCGGCGATCACGAACAGCTCGGCGTCCGCGGCCCGTGGCACCAGCGACTTGACGCCGTCGAGGGTGAAGCCGTCCGCGGTGCGGCGCGCCGTGGTGCGCAGCTGGAACGGGTCGAAGAGCGGCTGTGGCTCCAGGATCGACAGCGCCGCGGCTGGCGCCGTCTCACCCACGAACGCCGGCAGGTACGTGGCCTGCTGGGTTTCGTCTCCCCACAACGTGAGCGCGGTGCTCACCGCGGCGGGTGCCAGGCACGCCACTGCAAGCCCCATGTCGCCATGGCCGAGCGCCTCGGCGGCCAACACGTTGGTGATCGCGGAGCGCTCATCGCCCGCGCCTCCCCACTCTTCCGGCACACCGACCAGGGCGAGGCCGAGTTCGGAGCTCTTCTCCAGCAGCTCGGTTGGCGGCTTCGCGGCCTGTTCTGCCGCGGCGGCGGCGGGGCGCAACTGCTCGGCGGAGAACTCACGCATCACGTCGACGAGCATCTGCTGGTCTTCGGTGGGGGTGAGGTCGAACCAGGCGGTGCTGGGCGCCGCTGGGAGCCGTGCCGGCTGGGTGCGTTTTTGCACGGCACGGAAGGTGCGGTTGGCCGCTCCCAGGGTGCGGAAGCCGGTCTTGGTGGCTTCGAAGACCACCCGCTCGGCGGGCTTGCGCAGACCGAGGTGGTCGATCGCCCGCAGTCTCGCGAGCCGATGGAGGATGGCCAACCCCACGCCCATCGCGTCGCGTCCACGGCGTGGGCCGGGTATCTGAGTGTTCGACATCTGCATCACTCATTCGCGGTTGGTTGCGGAGCGTATGCTCGCCAGCTCGTACGACGGACTGTTGCCGAAGCAACCTTACCCAGAAGTAAGTAACTATGTTACCTGCAAGTAATGAGACCTGGATCCCACGAATCAAGGAGCACGCCAGCTGCGGAGCCGAGCGAATCGGACATCCGGACGCCGGTCCGATTTCTGGTAGATCCGCGCAACCCGCTACGGTGCTCCAGTGCGCAGAGTTAACGGCGCGCAGATTCGCGGGGGCGGGCCATCACGCGCGGGCGTCTGCACAGCCGCGCACACACACCCAGGAAGGGGCAGACAAAACATGATCGGTTTGGTCCTCGCTGCTGGGGCGGGGCGCCGACTCCGCCCGTACACCGACAGCCTGCCCAAAGCGCTGGTGCCGGTCGACGGCGAAACCACGATTCTCGATATTGCGCTACGTAACCTCGCGGAAGTGGGGCTCACCGACGTCGCAGTGGTCGTGGGGTACGCGGCCGACGCCGTCGTGCAGCGCCAGTCCGAGCTGGAGAGCAAGTACGGGGTACAGCTCACGCTGGTGCACAACGACAAGGCCGAGGAGTGGAACAACGCCTACTCCCTGTGGTTGGCCCGCGACCAGTTCAAGGGCGGAGCGCTGCTGGTCAACGGCGACACCGTGCACCCGGTGAGCGTGGAGCAGACCCTGCTCTCGCAACGCGGACCTGGGGTGCTGCTCGCCGTTGACAACGTCAAGTCTCTCGCCGACGAAGAGATGAAGGTGATCCTGGACGAGTCCGGTCAGCTGTCCAAGATCACCAAGCTGATGGACCCCGCTCAGGCGTACGGTGAGTACATCGGCGCCACTTTGATTGAGGCGGAAGCGGCCGGGCCGCTGGCGGACGCGCTCGAAGCCACCTGGCGTCGCGATCCAAACCTGTACTACGAGGACGGGTACCAGGAACTCGCTGATCGCGGTGGAGAGATCAAAGCCGCCAATATTGGGAAGGTCGACTGGGTAGAGGTCGATAACCACGATGATCTGGCGAAGGCGAGGGAGATCGCGTGCCGCTACTAGCTCGAATGGTCACCACGCCGATCGCGATTGAGGTGCGCCGCGGGGCGATCTCTCACATCGGCGAGATTCTGGCTGACAAGCGGATCTCGTCCGGTGGCGATGTGGCTGTGGTGGTGGGGCCGGGTCAGGGCGAGCGGATCGCCGAACTGGTCCGGCCGAGCCTGGGCAACCCGGACGTCTGCACAGTGGTCGGCGGGACCTTGGAGTCGGCCATGAACCTGGGCACCAAGCTGGCCGAGAAGCATTACGACGCCGTGGTCGGGATCGGCGGCGGCAAGACCCTTGACACCGCAAAGCTCGCGGCTTCCCGGTACGGGCTGCCGCTGGTGAGCGTGGCGACCAGCCTGGCCCACGACGGCATCGCCTCGCCGGTGGCCAGCCTGGACCACGACGGGCTGCGCCGTTCGTACGGGGTGAACATCCCGTTCGCCGTGGTGGTGGACCTCGACTTCGTGGTGCGGGGCCCGGCTCGCCAGACCCGTTCCGGAATCGGCGACGCGATCAGCAACGCCTCCGCCGTGGCTGACTGGGAGTTGGCGCACCTGGAGCGGGCCGAGCCAATCGACGGGCTGGCCGCGGCGCTGGCACGCAACGGCGCCGACGCGGTGCTCAACCATCCCGGTTCGATCACCGACGACGACTTCCTCACCACGCTCGCCGAAGCGCTCACCCTGGGCGGGATCGCGATGGCGGTCTGCGGTTCCAGCCGGCCCGCCAGCGGCGGCTGCCACGAGATCTCGCACGCGGTCGACGGTATGTCGCTGGACGCCGGCACGCATGGGGAGCAGGTCGGTCTCGGGGCGCTGTTCTGCACGTACCTGCGAGGCGATGAGTCCCGGTTCAAGCAGATGGCCGCGTGTCTGGCGCGGCACGGGCTGCCCCGCACGCCTGCTGACCTCGGCTTGACCGAAGATCAGTTCGCTGATGCTGTGCACGATGCGCCCGGAACCCGGCCTGACCGCTATACGATCCTGGAGCACCTGTCGCTCGGCCCGGACGAGATCCGGACCCGGATCAAGGAGTACATCGATGCGGTCGGCGCGGTCAGCGCCTGAATCTGCAGCGTCCGGCGGATCGAGTTCCGCACGCCAATCGGAGCCGGGCCCAGCGGATCCGGCCGATTCCCACAAGCCGGCTGAGTCTGCGCTGAGCCAGCCAGCTGCTGAGGGCCAGCCGGCCGCTGGCGCCCCCTCAGCTGCTGGGGGCCAGCCAGCTTCGGCTCGGCCGAGCCGGCCCGGGTTCGCGGACTTCTACGCGGTGAACCGGGGCGGGGGGCTTTACAGCGAGGCGATCAGCCAGCGGCTGGGCGCTCTCTGCGCGGTGTTCGCCGAGCGGGTCGGGTTGGCGCCGACGATGCTGACCTTGATCAATCTGGCGCTCGGGGTGTGCGCGTCGGCCGCCGTTGTGGTGCTGGCGCCTCAGGCGGCGGCCGGGAAGCTGCCGCCGTGGGCGCTGGGGCTGGCGGCGCTGATCGCCTGGCAGCTGGCGTACGCGATCGACTGCGCCGACGGGCAGCTGGCTCGGGTCACCAAGCAGACCAGCAGCGCCGGGGCGCGGGCGGACGTGCTCGCCGACGTGGCGGTGCAGATCGCGCTGGTGACCGCGTTGGCGGCTGCTGCGGCGGCGTACCGCCCCGACACGCCGGCGTGGCTGCTCGCGTTGTTCGCCGGCGCCTGGATGGTCAATCTGGTCACCTCGGTGATGCAGAGCGGTCCCGCGGCGGCCAGCATGGTGAGCGGCAGTTCGCTTCCGGTGCGGCTGGTCAAGCTGGTCCGCGACTACGGCGCCGTGATCGCCGGCTGTGGCCTGGTGTTGGCGTTTGCTCCTGCCGCTACGGTCTGGGTCATTGCAGCATTTTCTGGCGTCAATGGGCTGTTTCTGATCGCAAGTGCCCTACATTCCGCGAGGAACGCATTACGCTAAGCTCGCGTGACCGAGCAGCGGATCTCTCAAGAGCAGCGGACCTCACTCCCTGGGTCGATCTCTACACCCGCTCCCCAGCAACACGCTGAAACCCCGTCAGCGCCGACCCTTGTGCCCTTCGGCCCGCATTCCGGCGGCCGGGTCAGGTTGATCAGCCCAGGCTCCCGAGCCGCCGCGGCGCTTTTCGATCAAGGCTTCGCAGCCGGGGCCAATGCCGTCAACGGGCTGCTCGCCGGGTTCCTGCTCGGCCCCGCCTCGTACGGGCGGTACGTGGCGGTGATCGGAATCGCCCTGATCGCCTTGGCCGTCTCCCGGGCATTCATCGGCGAAGTGCTGCTCACCCACACCGCACGGGTGTACGGGGCGGAGCACCACACGCAGGCGCGCAACGCCGCCACCACCGCGTTCGGGGTGGGCCTGATCGGGATGGCGGTCGCCGGCGGACTCTGGCTGTTCGGCTTCGACCTGCTGCGCGACCTGCTGTGGCTGGCGCCGTTCCTGCCGTCCGCGCTGTTGGCCGACGCCAGCCGGTACGCGTTCCTGTCCCGCCGCCGGCCGCAGCGTTCCATGGTGATCACAGGTGTGGCCCTGCTGGTGCAGCTCGCCGTGGTGGCGGGCCTGGTGCTCACCGGCAACGTCTGGGGCGGACCGCTGCTGGCGGCGTGGGGCATCGGGGCTTCAGTCGGCGCGTTGGTCGGTCTGGTGATGCTGCGGATTGATCCGCTACGCGGGCGCCCTCGGCAGTGGATCAGCGCCACCCGGCACCTGTCTGGATGGTTCGTGGCGAGCGCGGCGCTGTCTCAGGCGTACACCTGGATCGTCTTGTATTTCGTCGGTGGGCACCTTGGCGCGGCGGACCTGGGCGGGCTGCGCATGCTGCAGATGCTGGTGCTGATGCCGGTGCAGAACTTCATCTGGGCGCTCACCGGCATGATCGTCCCCGGCTACTCCAGCTTCGCGGAGAAAGGTGACCGGGCCCGGATCCGGCGCCGCACCCGGGGCCTGGTCGGCGGGTTCGCCGCGGTCGCGGTGCTGTTGCTGGCCCTGGCGCCGCTGGGGGAACTTGTGGTCGAGGAGCTGCTGCCGGCGTACCGGCCGTACCAGGGGCTGATCGTGCCGTTGGCGTTGCAGGCCGGCCTGTATCTGGTCCAGTCCCCGCTCAACGCGGCGTTACGGGGGATGCAGCAGGCCCGTCGAGCCTTCCTGCAGTACGCCGCCTTCGCCGCCGCGATCCTCCCCGCCAGCTTGACCGGGGCCGTGCTCGCGGGAGTCCGTGGCGCCGCCTGGGGGATGGTGCTCGGCGCCGCCGTGGG
>JBOGDL010000137.1:0-15095 GCA_050701815.1 Micromonosporaceae bacterium
GCTTCCCCAACCACCCCGGCCACCTCGTAGGAGGACACAGCATGGCCACGTTCAACCGACGCCGGTTCTTGCAGACATCCGGCATGCTCGCGGCGGGGGCCGCGCTCGCCGCATGCGACACCGCTCCGAAAGGAGGAAAAGAGGCGAAAGGCAGCCTGACGTGGTGGGACCACCGCGCCCCGCTGCGCAAGCTCCACGAGGAGATCTTCGCCAAATTCGCCAAGATGCCCGGCGGGATGCCGGTGCAGTTCACCCCGCAGCAGACCGACAAGATGGGTCAGGCGCTGCAGCTGGCCAAGCAGAGCAAGCAGCTCCCCGACGCCTTCACCAACGTGGGTCTGATGCTGCCGTTCCCGGCCCTGGTGCAGCAAGGCTGGTTCAGCCCGTTGGACTGGGACGACGAGGTCCTGAAGCGGTTCCCGCCCGGCTCCATGGTGGAGGGCATTCACACCCTCGACGGCAAGGTTTACAGCTTCCCGATCTTCACCCACAAGCAGTACTGGGCGCCCAACTGGTACAACAAGGAGCTGCTGGAGAAGGTCGGCCTGGACCCGGCGAACCCGCCGACCACGTACGACGACTTCCGCGCCGCGTGCCGAGTGGTGCAGAAGAAGGGCGGCGACGGGGTCTACGGGTGGATCTTCAACCTGGGCCAGCCACCACGAGTCGTGGAGCAGGTCGGCTACCTGGCGCAGGCTGCCGGTTGGGGCGGCACCCTCGGCGCCGTCGGCGGCGGACGGGACTTCAAGACCGGGCAGTTCGTCTTCGACAACGACGCGCACGTCACCGCGATCGAGTTCCTGCTCTCGCTGGCCAAGGACAAGCTGATGTTCCCGGGTTCGGGGAACCTGATCGACAAGGTGGCCCGCACCCGGTGGTCGGCCGGCGCGGCGGCGTTCTACTTCGACGGCCCGTGGTGCCCCGGTGTGGTGGACCTGGAGTTGAAGCAGTTCTCACCCAAGGTTGATGTGGGTCCGATGCTGGTTCCGGACAGCAGCACCGAGCTGGCGACCTACAAGGGGCCGGACCAGGGCGCGTTCTTCGCCTCCGGCACCACCAAGCACCCGGACGTGGTGAGCGAGCTGATGAAATTGTTCTCCGACACCGAGTACCACCTCGGGCTGGCGGAGAACATGGCGCAGCCGCCGCTGGACCCGACCGTGATCGAGAAGGCCGACGTGCACCCGGCGTACCGGAAATTGCTGGGTCTGTTTGAGGGCCACACCTTCCTGGCGCCGAACGCGACCTCGAACAACCCGGAGATCTACAAGGTCGAGCAGGAACGCAAGCCGATCACGCCCGGCCTCGGGGAGATCGTGCAGGGCGCCTTCTCCGGCGACGTGAAGGACCTGCGCAAGGCGCTCAAGGAGCTCTCGGACAAGTCCAACGCCGAAGATGAGCGCGCCATCGCCGCCGCCAAGAAGAAGGGCGCTCAGGTCAGCGCCGAGGACTACACCTTCCCGGACTGGCAGCCGGGCGCCGACTACGGCCCGGACAAGTACGGGAAGTAGCAGCTGGCTCACAGCTCCGGCAGGCGGCACGGCATGGCCGCCTGCCGGGGCTCCCCCAAGTCACTGTTGATCATCGCGATCGGAGTGCGCCGTGGCTTTGTCATTGATCAGACGAGGACCTCTTCGGGTAGCGGCTGTGGCAGCGGTGAGCGTGACGGTGGCGCTCGCTGCTGGTCAGTCGGTGATCGCCCCGGCGTGGCGCAGGTCGGCGCGCAGCCTGTCGACGTCGACGTCCCGTACGGCGCCGCCCGCGGTGTCCGCGGCTCGCGCTGCCGCCGTGCCCGCCGCCTGGCCCATCGCCATGCACTGCGCCATCGATCGCACCGCGGCGTGGGCGTCGTGGGTGGCCGAGAAGCACCGCCCCGCGACCAGCACGTTCTCGGCGTCCCGGGCCAGCAGCGTCCGGTACGGCACGCCGACGCACTCACCGGCCGGCAGGTAGCGCCAGGCGGTGTCCGCACCGGCGTGGTGGTCTTCGATGGGGGCGCCGCACAGCGCGATCTGGTCGTCGAACTGCCGGGCGGAGAGCACGTCGTCGCGGGTGAGGCGGTAGTCGCCGTACACCCGGCGGGTCTCCCGCACCCCGATCTGGGTGCTGAACGAGAGCAGCTGCGCCTGCTCGTACCCGGGAACCTGGTCGATCAGGAAGCGCACGTACTCCAAGGCCTGCTCCCGGCCCTGGATCTCCGCCTCGGTGAGGAATTCCGGGTCGGCGGCGTTCACCACCCGGCCGTCGACCTGCCGGGTCGAGGCGAGCCGGGTCATGATGGTCGCGGTGACGCCGTCGACGGGGGTGACGTGGTCGCTGCCTTCCCGCCGGGGCAGGTCGTAGCCACCAGAGTCGGCGGCCGCCGCCATCAGCGCGTTCACCTCGGCTTTGGTGACGCCGCGCCGGCGTGCCATGTCCACATTGCCCATCCGGAACGTGGTGGTGAGGGTCTGCGCCGGGTCGAGCTCACCGGCGACCTCGTGCCGGATGCCGGCGAAGTGGCACACGTCGGCGTCGCCTGAGGCGTCCACCACGCATCGGGCGCGGACCCGGCGCAGCCCCGCCTTGGTGGCGATCAGCACCTCATCCAGGCGTCCGTCGGCCAGCGACGCGTCCTGCAATGAGGAGTGCAGCAGCACCTTCACCCCGGCGCCGGTCACCAGACGCTCCCACGCCACCTTGAGGTGGTCCGGGTGGTACGTGACGCCCGTCCCGGCCCCGAAGCTGTTGGGCCGTTCCAGCACCGGGCCGAGCCGGCGCAGCTCCGCGACCACGTCGTCACCGATCCCCGCCACGACCTTCCGCCGGATCTCACCCGGGGTGTAGAAGCCGTAGAAGGTGTCGAGCACCGACGTGCTCGTGCCGCCCAGGAAGCCGTGCCGTTCCAGCAGCAACACGCTGCCGCCAGCGCGGGCGGCGGCGATCGCCGCGCAGCAGCCGGCTGAGCCGGCGCCGACCACCAGCACGTCCACATCGGCATGGAGCGGGTAGCGCGAGTCACGCGTCATGCGGCGCCTCCGGCAGCTGGGCTGGGTCGCGGGTGTTCCCGAGGTTCGTGTCGTCCGCGCTGGCCAACTCGGCGTACGCCGGCGCCAGCGCCTCGACCAGCCGGGGGTACGCCGCTGCGAGGGGGGCGTATCGATGGTGAGCCTCGGGGTCCGGCTCGTGGGTTTGCGCGATCACCTGATCGGTGTGCCAGTCGGCGGCGTCGAGGGTGGTGTGCCTCAGGCCCGCCGCGGCCACCAGCGCGGCCCCGCGAGCGGCGTTCACCACTGGCTTCATCCGCAGCACCGGGGCCCCGGTGACGTCCGCTTTGATCTGCGCCCACAGCCGGCTGTTGGCGCCGCCGCCGATGCTGGCCAGTGTGGTGAGGGCGGATTCGGGCGAAAGTCGCCGGGCGTGCGTCAGCCACCCGGCGAGCTCGTACGTGAGCGACTCGATCACCGCCCGGTAGAGCTGGGCCCGGGTGGTCTGCTCGTCGAAGCCCAGGAAGGCGCCCCGCACCTGCGGCTGCACCGGGGTGACCCGGCCGTGGATATGGGGCACGCAGCGCACGCCGCGCGCGCCCGGGGGCTCAGCGGCGGCTGCCCGCTCCAAGGTCGCGTAGTCGCCGTCGGCCAGCACTTCGGTCACCCAGCGGTGGGTCAGCCCGGTGCCGGTGGTGAAACCCAGCAGGTACCACAGCCTGGGATCGGCCGCCGGCATGCAGGTGAGCACCCGCGCCGGGTCGGGGGTGAAAGCGTCCACGGTGATCGCCAGATTGGCGGATGTGCCGCCGGTCTCCACGCACCGGCCCGGCGCCACTCCGCCTCCGGCCAGCCATCCGGCGGTGCCGTCCCCGAGGCCGCCCACCACGGGGAGGCCCACGGGCAGTCCCAGGGCGTTCGCCGCCTGCGGTGTCAGCCCGCCGACCACCTCCGCGGGGTCGACCAGCCGCGGCAGCAGCGCGGCGGGGATGCCGACCGCCGCCGCCAGGGACGGGTCCCAGGAGCGGTCCGCGGCCCGGTAGCAGCCGAACACGTTCGCCTGGGTGCGGTCACAACTGGCGTCGGCGCCAGTCGCGCCGGTGAGCCGGCCGACCAGGTAGCCGGTGGGCGCCAGCACCGCGCGCATCACGTCCAGCAGAGCGGGTTGTTCGGCGATCCAGCGGCGCACCCGGGCGCCCGCGAGCGGCACGATGCCGCCGGCGTTGACAATGGCCTTGCCCGCGGCGGCGAGCACCTCGCCGCGGACCTGGTCGGCACGGGTGTCCATCCACGACTCGTACGGGGTCACGGGTCTGAGGTGCTCGTCGACCCCGATGGCGCCGCCCATCTGACCGGCGACCCCGATGGCTGCCACTTCGGCGGGGCTGGTCAGGTTGCTCACCGCCTGCGCGCCCGCGGCCAGTGCGGTCTGCTCCAGCAGCGCCGCGTCATGCTCCATCCACCCTGGGCTCGGCCGTCGGGCGGACACCGGAACGGACGCCTGGGCGAGCTGCCGCCCGTTGACCGTGACCACCGCGGCCTTGGTGCTCTGGGTACCCAGGTCGATGCCTAGGACCGCTCGCTCAATCCGCTGACTCATGCTCGGCGTCTCATTGACTTCTTTCGAAGAATTTGTAATGTGGTCATAACCAGTTGGGATAGTAAGGGGTCGATGTGCGCGCGTCAACGAAACCAGCCATCGGGGCGATTCTCTCGTTATTGCTGATATCGCCCTGGTGGGGCGAGGCATCCGCGCCCGCGGCGGACCTGCGGGAAGCGTCGAGTTCCACGGCGCTGTCAAACGCAGGGACCGGCGGCGCCGCCGAGACCTACTCGAATCCGGTGGCGAACGACGCCGCGGCCGACTTCCCCGACCCGTCCATCATCCGTGGTCGGGACGGCTACTGGTACGCGTACTCCACCCGCACCCGGCTCAACCCCGGCGGGACGCCACGCAACCTGCCGATGATGAAGTCACGTGACCTGGTGTCCTGGGAGTACATCGGCGACGTCTTCGACGATTCGAACCGACCGTCCTGGTTCGACGCCGGCTCCACCACCTGGGGCCCGTCGATCGAGTACATCGACGGACGTTACGTCATGTATTTCGTGGGTGTGGACATCCCCGGCCACGCCAAGCCGAACAAGTCGCTGGGTGTGGCGACCGCGCCCACCCCTGCGGGGCCATGGACTGACTCCGGCGCGCCGCTGATCGAGCCGCAGTTCTACCAGCGTCCGCCCCAGAATGAGCTGCGGCACCGGTCCCTGATCGCTCCGGACGGCGTGCAAGGCGCCGACGGCCGTCGCTACCTCTACTACGGCGGATTCAACGGCGGCATCTTCGGCGTGCCGTTGAACGACAACGGCACCGTGGTGGACGGTGACGCGGTGCAGCTGGTCGACGACGCGCACTTCGAAGGCCCGTACGTGGTGCGGCGCAAGGACTGGTACTACATGTTCGTCTCCTCCAACCACTGCTGCACGGGCGGCCCGGTGGCCGGCTACACCGGATGGGCAGTCCGGTCCCGAAACCCGCTCGGCCCGTTCAAGGACCATCAAGGGCTTCCCGCGAAGGGGACCTACCCCGGCGGCGCCCCGGTGTCGTTCGCGAACGGCAACCGGTTCGTGAGCCCGGGTGTCAACACGCTGACCACTGACCTGTCCGGCCAGGACTGGATGGTGTACCACGCGGTGGACCGGGAGCACCCGTACCTGGAGGGGCCGTTCCAAGGCGGTCTGCAGCGGGGTCTCTACATCGACCGGCTGGACTGGATCGACGGCTGGCCGACGGTGCGCGAAGGCCAGGGCCCGTCCGAGGGCCCGACAACCGCGCCGGTGAGCAAGGCGAGCGTCCTGGAGGACGCGTTCGAGGGCGGGCAGCTCAGCGACCAGAACTGGGCCGACCCGACCGGTTGGCAGGTCGAGAGCGAGCCGGCGGGCGGCTACGCCCACACCGACTCGGCTGAGGGCGACCGGGTGCTGTGGTCCCGGGCGTCCGTGTCCTCCGACGCGGTGATCCGGGCTGCGGTGCGCACCGCAGGGGAGGGCTCGTCCGGCGCGGCTGGTCTGCGACTGGCTCCGGACGGCTCGCAAGCCGGCACGGCAGATCTGGTGCTCAATGCTGAAGAACGCGCCCTCGAGGTGACCATCGACGAGCCCGGCAAGGCGCCCGAGACCGTCAGCCGGCGGCTTCCCGCCAGCTTCGACCCGAGCGGTTTCCACGAGATCAACGCGCAGCTGGACGGGGACGAGTTGCGGGTGCTGGTGTCCGACGTGGTCGCCGACCACCCGGTCGCGGAGGCCCGGGTCGACATTCCGGCCGACGTGACGTCCGGGCGGGTCGGGCTGCTGGCTCGGGACACCGGAGCTGACTTCGACGACGTCACCGTGAGCCGGGCCGCGACGCCGCACCACGACCTGGATCCAGGTCCCGAGGTGGGGACGCGGGATCCCGCGCTCAGCGACGAATTCTCGGGGAACTCCCTCGGCGCGGAGTGGAGCTGGGTGCGGGAACCGGGCGCCGAGGTGCGTGACGGCGGGCTCGACTTCGACGTCCAAGCCAAGAACATCATGGCGGACAAGCAGGACGCGTCATTGCTGCTCCGCGACGCGCCGCCCGCCGATGAGGAGTGGACGATCGAAACCAAGGTCACCCTCGACCTGGGTGAGACGCCGCTGTGGGGCTTCCCGACAGCCGGTCTGATCGCCTACGCGAACGACGATGAGTGGCTGATGAGCGGCGTGCACGGGCGCAACATCGTCCGCGACGCCCGGATGATCCGGGAAACCACGTACGCGGACCAGGTCGTCTACAGCGAAGGCGGAGCGATGACCGGGCCGGCCGGGCAACCGAACACCTGGGTGCGGCTGCACCACAGCGTGGATCCGGTGACCGGCGAGCACGAACTGCGCGGCGGCTCCAGCCTGGACGGGAAGAACTGGATCTGGGGCACCACGTACACCATGCCGGCGGATGTTGACTTCCGCATCGGCCTGTTCGCGGTGGGCGCCTCCGCTGACGATGCGGCCTTCACGGCGCGCTACGACTACCTGCGGGTGCTGAGGCCGTAGCGCGTGGAGTCGGTGTGGAGGAGTCGATGAAGGTGATCGAGCCCGGCGACTGGTTGGGCTTGCAGGGCCAGGTCGTGCTGATAACCGGCGCGGCCGGGGGTATCGGCGTGGCGACCGCGCGAGCGTTCGCCGGCACCGGGGCACGCCTGGCCCTGACCGACCTACGTGCTGAGGAAGGCGAGGAACTCGCCGCCGGCCTGCGCGGCAACAGCGTCGAAGCGATGTTCCTGGAGGCGGACATCACGGATCCGGACGCGGTCGCGTCGGTGACAAATGTCGTGGCGGCGCAGTTCGGCCGGCTCGACGCGTTGGTGCACATCGCCGGCGCCAGTGGCCGTCGCCACGGCGACGGTCCGGCGCATTCGGCGACGTTGCAGGGTTGGGACTGGGTGATGAACCTGAACCTGCGCAGCGCCTTCCTGTGTGCGCGGTCCGCGCTGCCGCACATGTTGCCGGCGGGGTCGGGCTCGATCACCTTCCTCTCATCGGTGCAGGCGCTGGCCGGCGGCGGGCAGGCATTCGACGCCGTCGGGTACGCCGCCGCCAAGACCGGCCTGCTGGGCATGACCCGCGCGATGGCCACCTGTTACGCGTCGGAAGGGGTGCGGGTGAACGCGATCTGCGCCGGCACGGTGCGCACCCCGATGTCTGCTCGGGTGCAACAGGACCCGGAGGCGGCCGCGTACGTGGCTCGGATGCAGCCGCTGGCGGGTGGACCAGGTGAGGCGTCGGACGTGGCGTCCGCGGCGGTGTGGTTGACGTCGCGGGCGGCGCGGTTCGTGACCGGCGTGGCGTTGCCGGTCGACGGCGGCTGGAGCGCGGCATGACCGCCACGTCTGAAGAGCCGGTGACGTGGGCCGAGCTGACCAGCGACGAGCTGCGGCAGTTGGACCGGCAGTTGCCGGTGGTGGTGCCGATGGGCCTGGTGGAGTCGCATGGGCCCGCTTTGACGCTGGGCTTTGACAACGACAGCGCCGAGCACTTCGCGCGGGTCGCCTGCGCCCGCGCGGGTGCGGTGCTGATGCCGACGATGCCGTACGGGTTCGCCGACGAGTTCCGGGAGTATCCGGGAACCGTCGGCGTCTCGATGGACACCCTGGGGCACGTGGTGGCTGATCTGTGCGCCCAGATTCGTCGGCACGGCTTTCACAAGATCGTGTTCTTGGCGGGACACGGCGCCAACGTGCGGGCGTCCCAGCTGGGTTTTGAGCGGGCTTGGACACGGCATCCCGACCTCAAGCTGGCCTGCTGGACCTGGTGGGGGGTGGTGGACCTGCCGATCCATCATGCGGACGAGGTCGAGACCTCCTTCGCGTTGCTGCTCGGCCGCACCGTGCACCTGGACCGGGCGCAGGACGCGGTCTTCGTCAAGCCCTGGCACAGTGTGCGTTCCCGGTGGGAGTCAGCGCCCGACACCGGGGGCGTGAACGGGTCGCCGAGCAAGGCCAGCGCGGCCAGTGTGGAAGCCGACTACCGGCGGATCATGGACGCGCTCGTGGCGCGACTCCGGCAAGCCAGGCAAGACACTGCCATCACCACATCGGGAGAATCATGAGCGAGGCGGCTGACAACGGGACCCCGGCTGGGGCAACGGAAGGGGCCCTGGCTGGGGACTTGGCAGGCGGCGCCGGGGTCGCGCGGCGGGACCCGGAGTCCATCGAGTACCTCGCCACGGCCATCGCGACCCTGCAGCGGCTTCACGACACCCAGCGAGGCCCCATCCAACGCGCCGCGGATCTGGTCGCGGATGCGATCGCAGCCGGCGGGTTCGCGCACCTCTTCGGCGCCGGGCACTCGCACCAGGCGTTGGAAGAGGCGTTCCCTCGCAACGGCGGGCTGGTCGGGATGCGGCCGCTGACCGAGCTGGCGCTCTCGTACTACACCCCGGTGGTGGGCAACTCAGGCGCCGATCAGATGCGGTTCTTCCAAGAGGTGGACGGGCTGGGTGAGATCATCTGGCGTAACTACCGGTTCCGCCAGACCGACTGCTTCATCGTCTTCACCAACACCGGGGTGACGAAGGTGGCGCTGGACATCGCCTGGCGGGCTCGTGAAGCCGGGCATTCGGTGATCGGGGTGACATCGCTCGATCACGCCGCCGCCACCGGCACGGACCACTCCGGAGGCCGCCGGCTGCACGAGATCGCGGACGTGGTGATCGACAACTGCAGCCCAGCCGGGGACGCCGTGGTGAGGATCCCAGGGGTGGCCGAACCCTGTGGCGCGGTGTCCACGGTCACCGCGGTGAGCGTGGTGAACGCGATCGCCACCGAGGCCGCGCGGCGGCTGGTAGTCCGGGGCGAGAAGCCCTGGATCCTGGCGAGCCCGTACTTCGAAGGCGACGATGTGGACGTGCAGGCGCGGCGGCGCGCGGCGAAGGCACAGTGGGACGCGTGCATGGATGAGTTCCGGCGTCGATTTCGGGGAATGTGGTGAGAACGCGATGGCCGAGTCCCAGTACCTCAAACTGGCTCGCCTGCTCGATCAGAGGATCCGTGCTGGTGAGCATCCGGTGGGGTCCCGGATCCCGTCCGAACGGGCCCTCTGCGAGTTGTACGGGGTCAGCCGGATCACCGTGCGGCAGGCGATCGCGGAGCTGGTGAATCGCGGGGTGCTGCGCCGCGCGCATGGTCGCGGCACGTTCGTGGCCGCGCCCCGGGTCGAGCAGTCGCTGCTGGATCATTTCACCTACGCCGAGCAGCTGCGGTCCAACGGACTGCTGGTGGCCTCCACGGTGTTGGAGCAGCGCCGGGTACCCGCGTCGACCGAGGTGGCCAGTCAGCTGCGGCTCGCGGCCTCGGCGCCGGTGTTGCGCCTGGTGCGGCAGCGCAAGGCGGACGGAGAGCCGTACGCGTTGGAGACCACCCATCTGCCGTTGGAGCGGCTGCCCGAGGTGGAGAACGCGGACTTCACCGGCGACCGTTCCCTGTACGAGGTGCTCGCCACCGAGCACGGGGTGCGTCCGACACGGGCCCGGGAGTGGTTTGAGCCGGTGCTGGTCAAGGCGGCCGAAGCCGGACCTCTGGGGGTGTCCCGGAACAGCCCGGCGCTGCTGGTGACCCGGTCAACCGAGGACGAGCAAGGGCAGCCCGTGGAGTTCGCCAAGGCCGTGATCCGTGGGGATCGGTGCCGGATGCTGGTGGAGTTGAAGGCCGGCGTGACGGCCGGGTGGGCCGACTAGATGGCTCAGCCGAGGCCCCGGCCTCGACGTCGACAACCGGAACCGCACCTGCAGCCGCAACCGGAATCCGAGCAGCCGAAGCCCGAGCCGCTGGCGGTCCTTGGAATGGGCGCCGCGCTGGTGCGCCACGACGCCGGTCTGGCGCTGTGGCGCCAGGGGAGCGTTTTCGCTGTGATGGCGAGACCGTTGGCAGTCGAGCACTGGAACGACATCGCTGAGCCTGGCGCCGACGAGCCCGGGGACCGCGCTGGCGGGGAGCGCAGCCCGCGCCGGATCGCCTCGGGGTATCAGCAGCTCGACCGGGACTCCGAAGGCTGGGTGGGCACGGGGACGCTGCACCTCGGTGACGGGTGCGCCGCCGAGTTCGTGGACCGGTGGAGCGTGCGCGGCGACGTGCTCCGGGTGGCGCGCCAGGTGACTGTGAGGGGTGACGCGCCCGGGGATTCCTCACCGAGCTGGGCTTCGACGTGCCCGCCGCCGGCGGCTGGGACGAGGTGCAGATTTTCGCGCCCGGGATGTTGTACGGGGCGCCCGACCTGATCAACCCGAACGCGATCGGGGGCCGGCGCTGGCTCGACGAAGGCCTGGCGGAGATGCGAGTCCGCCAGGACCGGCTCCCCGCACCCCTGATCGCGCTGCGGCTGCGCGACGGCGTGAGCATCGCGGCGCTGGACCCGGAACCGGACGGGCACACCACCCTCGCCGATGCCCGGGACGTGGACGCCACCTCCGTGGTGGATCCGGGACTGCGGTTCGGCGCGATGGGACTCAGCGCGCTTGACGGCGGGGGCCTGCGGCTCGGGTGCTGGTTCCCCGGCGCCGAAGGCGAGGTCACGTACCGGGGTGACACCTTCCCGGATGGCCAGCTGCGCCGCTGGCGCCGACGCGGGCATCCGCTACGCCACGGCCTGACCCAGCAGCACGTGCGGGAGTTCCGGATCGCGGCGGGGGAGTCGTTCCCGCAGCTGACCCGGCGGGTGTGGCGGTGGGCCTGGGACCGGTTGCGTCCCGCGGCGCAACATCAGGACATCGACCCGATCCGCGCCGCGTTGGCTGACCAGCTGACTTCCGCCGTGGTCCAGACAGCCGGTCGCACCGGGGCGCCGCACCTGCGGGATCCTCGTACCGGCCAGGCCGCCACGGATCGGCCCGCGGGTTGGCGTTCAGTGCTCGGGTTCACCGGACGTGCCGCGGAGTGCGGGTGGCATCTGCTCCGGGAAGCCGAGCGTTCGCGTGAACCCCAGCGGGCACATCAGCTCGGCGTGGCGGTTCTCGACACGATCGCGACCTTGCCGGTGTCCCCACCCGCGGGCAGCGGGATCGACCTGCGTACCGGTGAGGTGGTGGCGCCAACCCCCCGCGCCGCGCGTGACGGGTTTGTCCGGCTGCGGGTGCTCGGTGAATCGGGCAAGGCGATGATGCGGGCGTGGCGCTGGGAGCGAGACCGGGGGCGGGATCACCCCAGCTGGTTGGCGTGGAGTCAGCAGCTGCTGCGCTGGCTGCTGGGGCACCAGGCTGCGGACGGTTCCTTCCCGCGAGCGTGGCTGGCTGGGTCGGACACTGTGGCCGACCCTTCGGGCACCTCCTCCTGTCACATGATCCCGTTCCTGATCGAGATGTGGCGCGCCCTGGACGAGCGTTCCCACTTGGACGCGGCGGCACGGTGTGGCGAGTTCTCCTGGGCGTCCGGGCACGCCCGCGGGCATTTTGTGGGCGGCACCCTCGACAACCCGGACGTGGTTGACAAGGAGGCGGGCGCCGCCGCCCTGGAGGCGTGTCTTGAGCTGTTCCAAGCGACCGGGGAGCGGCACTGGCTGGATCGGGCGTGCGCTGCCGCCGACTTCACCGAGACCTGGATCTACCTCTGGGACGTGCCGATGCCCGACGGCGATGACTCGCAGCGGGGCTGGAAGAACGGCGTGGCCACACCCGGGGTGCAGCTGATCGCGACCGGGCACTCTCTGGTGGACCAGTACCTGGCGTGGGACGTGGCGAGTTTCGCCAAGCTGGCCGGCTGCACCGGCGACGACCACTACCTCGAAGTGGCCCGGTTGCTGTTGCATGGGACCAAGGCGATGCTGGCGGTCCCGGGCCGCTGTCACGATCTGGCAGGCCCCGGTTGGCAGCAGGAGCATTGGAGTCTCGCGCCGCCCCGTGGCGACGGCAACGCCCGAATCTGGCTGCCGTGGGTGACGTGCAGTCAGATCGAGAGCATCGTCGGACTCGAGGACCACGACCCCGCGCTGCTGGCGCGGCTGTCGGCGCCCATCCCACCGGCGTAAACCTGAAATCACCCTTCGGGCGGGAACTTTCACGAACCTGGCTGAGGAAACATGCAGCGCCGCGCCGGGGCGGATTTCACGGGCTAGCGTCGAATCGCTGGAGCTGGGCGGGCCGGCCCCGTCCGGGAGATCCGGCGGAGGGCCTCATGGGCTATCGGCTTCTGCTGGTCTTGACGGTTGCGGGCGTCACGGTGGTGGCGGGCGGTGGGGCGGCACAAGCCGCGCCAAGCCCGGTCGCGAGCTGGGAGATGAACGAGAAGTCCGGCGCTGGGGTGATGTCTGACCGCAGTGGGCACGGGCTGGACGGCAGAGTGGGCAAAGAGGTCAGGACCGGGGCGTCCAAGGCAGGCGCCATGGCCTACCGCTTCCTGAAGGTCACCGACCCGCCGGTGCATCCCGAGCACCTGGTGACGGTCGCGGACAGGGCGGCGCTTGACCCTGGCGTCCGCGACTACACGGTGACATTCCGGATGAGCACCACGCACACCGGCGCCAACATCATTCAGAAGGGACAAGCCGGCGCCGCGGGCGGATACTTCAAGCTGGAGAATGTCAAGGGCGCGGCCCGGTGCTTGTTCAAGGGACCCCGCGGTGGTGTCCACATCGCAACGGGTCGGCGATTCGATGACGGCGCGTGGCACATCGTTGAGTGCGCCCGGACCTCGAACGCGGTCACCCTGACTGTGGATGGCGCGGTGGTCGCTCGGAGGAGCGGTCGTACCGGTGACATCTCGAACGCCAGCCCGCTGTCGATCGCGGGAAAGATCAACTGTGGTGGTCCGGCGAAGATCACATGTGACTACTACGCCGGGTACCTGGATTGGGTCCGGATCAAGGCACGTTGAGCGGGCCGGCGCCAGCTGGGCAAACGTAGCGGCGACCCGGGGGTGGGTGTGTCACCCCGAAATCACCCGTCAGGTGGGAACTTCGATGCGCTCGGCTGACGAATCATCGGAGCCCGCCGACGCGCCGATCACTCAGCGTAGCGTCGAGTCGCTGGAGCTGGGGCGGGTTGGGCCGCCCCAGGAGACCCCTTGCGGAGGAGCAGTGATCAATCGGCTTCTACTGGTAGTGGCGGTTGGCGCCGCCACAGTTGTCGCGGGTGGGGCGACGTCGGCACACGCGGCGTCCAATCCGGTCGCGATCTGGGAGATGAACGAGGCGCGCGGCGCCCGAGTCATGCACGACCGCAGCGGACGCGGGCTCGACGGCCGGGTCGGCGATGACGTGCGGACCGGGGTGGGGCACGGCGGCGCGACGGCGTACCACTTTCCGTGGGTGCCGCCGAACGCCCCGCCACCGAAACCCGAGCACCTGGTGCTGGTGCCCGACGCCGCCGCGCTCGACCCCGGCACTCGTGCCTACACGGTGACGTTCCGGATGAGCACCACCCATTCGGCGGGCAACATACTCCAGAAGGGACAGGCGGGTGCCGCGGGCGGATACTTCAAGTTCCAGAACCCGCACGGTCGCGTCGAGTGCGCGTTCAAAGGCGCTGCGGGCGGCGCCACCGTCAGGGCCGACCGCGCCCTTGACGACGGCGGGTGGCACGTCATCCGCTGTCAACGCACCTGGGACACGGTGACGCTGGCTGTCGACGGCCGGGTCGTCGACCGACGCAGCCGGGTCACCGGCAGCATCTCCAACTCAAGGCCGCTGTCCATCGGCGGCAAGAGCAACTGTGACCAGAGGAAGGTCACCTGCGACTACTTCTCAGGACACATTGACTGGGTACGGATCGAGGCAGGCTGAACGCAGCTGACACCAACCGTCGGCGGGGCCCGCGTGGGGAGGTGGGCCCCGCCGACCGACAGCTCAGAAGCGGGGCGCCGGGTCGACCTGGGCCGCCTGGTACGGCGTGCCGGGCCAGTACTCGATGCTCCCGCCGGCCGGGTCGAGGAGCACGGTGAGCATGGTGCTCCAACGGTCGACCGGCGCCATGGCCGGGTCCTCGGCCACGCAGATCGGCGCGGTCTCGCCGACCGCGCCGCACATCTGCCTGGCGAACGCCGCCAGCCCCGGCCCCGCTGCCGTGTCGGCGCGGCCGTCGGAGCGGATGCTCTCCAGGTGCTGAAGCCGACTGACAGTGGTGCTCAGATCAGAGATCACGCCGTCGTCACGTAGCGACGGCGCCAGGAAGTGGTTGGTGTGCGTCAGCCAACCGTCCGTCCCAGGTGGGACGGTCGCCGCGCCGGCCGGCGAGATCTCGATCGCGGCTGCGTCGGGCGTCCCGGCGCCGGTCGCGAGCACGGTGAGCACAGTGGAGGCGCTGGCTTGGGCGGAGTCCGCGATCTGGCGGGCCTCTTCCACAGTGGCTGCCTCGTCCAGCACCCGCCTGGCGATCGCGTGCACCGGGACCCCGCCGGTGGTGCTGTCGCCGCGGTGGCGCAGCAGGTTGAAGCAGACCGCGAGGCCCATGCTGTTGATGCCGATCTTGGCGAGCATGCCGGGCTCGGTGAAGGTCTTCACCCAGTGGCCCGGGGCGTTCTCGTACCTCCACATCAGGGCGTCCGGGACGAGCGCGGCGTGCCAGTCCCAGGTCTGGAACGCGATCGCGGCGGTGTCCGGCGCCGTGCGCACCGCAGTCGAGCACTC
>JBOGDL010000138.1:0-6987 GCA_050701815.1 Micromonosporaceae bacterium
CTCCGAGCGGGCGTACGTCATCAGCAGGTCAACCGGGAACACGCCGACCGCGTTGTCCCAGATGATCTTGTTGGCCTTGCAGTACAGCTCGGCCCGCTCCTGCTGGTCCGTGCTCTCGCGAGCCGCCATCAGCAACCGGTCCAGCTTCGGGTCGCCGAAACCGTTCCGCTTCGCCGCGGTGGTGTACAGGCGTCCCAGGGTGTAGTCGGCGTCACCGCTGATCACCGAGTTGGTCTGCAGATCGGCGCCCCACTTCAGGGCCAGCAGCCGCTCCAGGTACTCGGCCCGCTCCAACCGGGTCGACGTGACATCCACGCCCACCTTCTTCCAGGACGACTCGGCCACGTCTGCCAGCTCGTTGATCAGCGGCCCGCTGCCGGTGTTCCAGATCATCTCGGTGCTGAAGCCCTTCGGGTGACCCGCCTTCGCGAGCAGGTCCTTGGCCTTCTCCGGGTCGTACGAGTACGGCTGCTGCTTGCAGTGCCCGTGCACCGAGGACGGGATCGGCGCCGTCGCCGGCTTCCCGGTGTCCCCGAACAGGTCCTTCGCGACCGACTTGGTGTCCAAGGCGTGCCACATCGCCCGCCGCACCCGCACATCGTCAAACGGCTTCTGGTCGCTGTTGAACCAGATGAAGTAGTACAGGTAGCTGGTGACCTGGTCGAGCGTGATCCCGTCGGCGCCCTTCAGCTGCGAGAGCTGCTCGCCGCCCACGTTCCAGACCACGTCGACTTCGCCGCTGCGCAGCGCCGTGACCCGGCTCGACTCCTCCGGGATGTTCCGGAAGTTGAGCGTGTTGAGTTTCGGCTTGCCGTCCCAGTACTTCGCGTTGGCTTTCAGGTCCAGACGCTCACCGGGCACGAAGTTCTTCACCTGGAACGGCCCGGTGCCGACCGGCTTGTCGAAGAAGTCCTTCTCCTCCGTGGTCGCGGCGGGTGTCACGTACAGCAGGCTGAGGTTGGCCAGCATCGACCCGCCGAGCGGTTCCTTGGTGCGGATCGTCACGGTCGAGTCGTCCGTGGCCTCCACCGCGTCCAGCGATTCCCACAGCGGACCCAACGGGGACTCGGACTCCGCGAGCCGCTCGATCGAGAACTTCACGTCCTCGGCGGCAAGCGGCTTACCGTCGTGGAACTTGACTCCCTCACGCAGGTGGAACACCCACTCCTTGGGATTCGGCTGCTCCCACTTGGTGGCCAGATCCGGCTGATAGTCCTGGCCGTCCTTCACCACGAGGGTGTCGAAGATCTGTTTGCTGGCCAGGTGAAGCCCCTGGTCAGCGTTGTGCGGCCCGGTCGGGTCCAGGTCCGATATCGGCTGGTAGAAGGCGGCGGTCAGGCTGCCCGCGCCTCCTTCGGAGCCGCCCCCCGTGATCACTCCGCATGCGCTGGCAACCAGCGCGCAGAGGGTGGTGACGACAACTGCCCGAGCCGGGATCCGTGTGGACGGCCCTTCGGTGACAGTCATGGCAGCCTCCTAACTGCTTGTCGTGCAGGCGCTCACGGCGTTGTCTGCAGGTTGGGATCGAAACGGTTACGCAACTCGTCGCCGCAGACGCCGATGCTGACCACGAGCAGGGCCAGAGCGGCGCCAGGGACAGCGCAGATCCACCAACCGGTGGCCAGGTACTCGCGACCCTCGGCGATGGTCAACCCCCATGAAGGCTGGGACGGCGGTGTCCCAAGTCCGAGGAAACTCAACGACGCCTCGGCAAGAATCACCAACCCGACCTCCACCGTCGCCAGCACGATCACCGGTGTGACGGCGTTGGGCAGGATGTAGCGCCACAACACGTGCAGGTGCGACGCCCCGAGCGCGCGCACCACGTCGACGTACTCTCGACTCTTTGTCCCCAGGGCCGACGCGCGGCCGACCCGTGCGAACACCACCCATCGGGTCAACGAGAGCGCGATCACCAGATTGAGCAGGCTCGGGCCCAGCACTCCGGTGATCAGGATCGCCAACAAGATGGACGGGAACGCCAGCTGGACGTCCGCCACCCGCATGATCACTTGGTCGACACCGCGACCGAAGTACCCCGCGAGCAGACCCAACGCGCCACCGATTACGGCGCCCAGCAGCACCGCTGACAGGCCGATCACCAGGGACACCTGGGCGCCTTCGAGGAGTTGGCCCACCAGATCCCGGCCCACACCGTCGGTCCCGAGCAACACCAAGTTCCCGTCGGAGGTACGAGACCCCGGTGGCAGCAGCCGGTCGCCGACCGCGGTGCCGGAGTCGTACGGATACAGCAGCGGCCCGAGCACCGCGGCGAGGGCGAAGAAAGCGACCGGTGTCGCGGCGATCCACAACCGCCGTGAGCTGCGACGGCGGGCGCCGCCCGCCCTGGCCTTACGGCCGCTGGCCCCGCGGGGTGGGTCGTCAGGCGGCTGCGGCTCAGCGCCAAGGGAACGCTCGGTGTCGGCTGAGGTCATCATGAGTCCAAGCGAATTCGGGGGTCGAGGTAGCCGTACGTGAGGTCGACGATCAGGTTGAGCACCACGTACACCACGGCGATCAGCGCCACCGCCGCCTGCACCACCGCGTAATCGCGGTAGAGGATCGACTCGACCAGCAGCTTGCCGAGCCCGGGCCACGCGAACACGGTCTCGATCACCACGGCGCTGCCCACGAACTGTCCCAGCACCAGACCGAGCACGGTCACCACCGGCACCAGCACGTTGCGCAGCACATGCCCGTAGAAGACGACCCGCTGGCTGAGACCTTTGGCTTGCGCGGTGCGCACGTACCCCTGACGTGACTCTTCAATGACGCCGCTGCGCACCAACCTGGCGACCAGCGCGACAAAGGGAAGCCCCAACGTGATCGCCGGAAGCACCAGATGCGCGGGGGTCCCGGCGCCGCCGCTGGGGAACACCCGGAAGTGCCCCGCCAGCAGCAGGATCAACATGATCCCCACCCAGAACGTGGGCAGCGACTGGGTCACCAGGGCGGCGGTCGAGATGACGCGGTCCAACGCGCCGCCCGGTCTGCGTCCCGCCGCCACCCCGAACGGCACGCCCAGGGCCACCACCACGATCAACGCCGCGACCGCCAGCACCAAGGTGGCCGGGGTGCGCGCCAGGATGTGCGGCAACGCGGCATCCCCGAGCCGCACCGATTCCCCGAAGTCGAGTCGGACGATCTGAGCCAGGTAGTCGACGTACTGCGTCCACAGTGGCTGGTGCAGACCGAGTTTCTCCCGCAGGTCAGCCAGCTGCTCCGCAGTGGCGGTGGGGCCCAGCATCAGGGCGGCGGGATCACCCGACACGACGCGCAGGGCGAGGAAGATGACCGTGACCGCGCCCCAGATCACAAACAGGGCGTGCACGGTGCGCACCAACAGCAACCGGAACATGGCGTGCTAGACGACCGCGCCCTGGTCGGTGAGCACGCCCCGCAATTGCGCGACATCCACGTCCCGAGGCTGCTGGTTCTGCTGGGCGCACAGGGCCGCGGCGGTGCCGGCGGCCTGCCCCATCGCCTGGATGTGCGCCTGGTTTCGCGCCGATCCGTTGGCGTAGCGCTCGGAGGACAGGCACCGACCCGCCACCAGCAGCCCGTCGAGCTGCTCGGGGACCAGGCAGCCGTACGGGATGCCGTACGACTCGCCGTCCTCCACGTGCTTGTGGACGATCTTCCCGGACGGCTCGTGAACGTCCAATGTGTACGCCCCGCGCCCGATGTCGTCGTCATGCTTGGCGCCCGCGACGCAGTCGTCGTCGGTGAGCGTCTTGACCCCCACGATTCGGCGGCTCTCCCGGATCCCGAGCATGGCCGCCGAGTCCAGCACGTACGAGTTTTCGAAGCCGGGCGCGTACTTCTGGAAGAACGCGGCCACCGCGTGCACCTGCTCGCGCGCCTGCAGCGACGCGCGGGTCAACGAGGCCGCGTCCACCGCGTTCTCGCCCAGAATGCTGGTCGCGTTGATGGTGACCACGCCGGGAGTGGTGGTGATGGAGAAGACGATCCGCTCCCGGTTGGGGTGGAACTCGCCTTTGGCCTTGGCTGCTTTGACCGCGTCGTAGTAGCCGGTGATGAGCGGGTAGTCCTGCCAGGTCTGCAGCCGCGCCGCGGCTTCTTCACGCGACAAGCCCAGGTACGGGTCTTCGGCCAGCATGAACTGGTCCGGGTGCTGCTTCACGTGGGCCAGGTGCCGGTCCAGGTCGACGCCGCCGAGCCGGAAGATCTGGGTCATCGACATCGTCTGGCCCTTGTCGTCGCCGAGCTGGAACGCTCCGCCGCCCTTGGCGACCAGGTCGCCGTCACCGGTCGCGTCGATCACGACCTTCGATCGCACCTCGTGCTCGCCTGACTTGTCGACGAGCTTGATTCCTTCGACCCGGCCCTCCGGGCTCACCAGGGGCCCGGTGGTGAAGGCGCCCAGTCGCAACTGCACTCCGGCTTCGACGCACATCTGCTGCACCACCAGCTTGAGCACCTCGGCGTCGATCGGCGTCACCGAGTACGCGTTGCCGTACGCGTTGGGCAGGTGGCCGCGGTGTTGCGGGAAGGCGCCGCCAAGCGCGATGCAACGGTCGACGATCTCTTGTGGCACGCCGTCGCAGATCTGCTCTCCACGCATGTTGTGGAAGGTCAGGAAGTTGCCGAGCAGCCCGCCGGTGGCGTTCCCGCCGAGGTATGTGGCCCGGTCAGTGAGAGCGACCCGGGCGCCGTTACGCGCCGCCGCGATCGCGGCCACGGTGCCCGCCATGCCGGCGCCAGCAACTGCCACATCAAGATCGTCTGTCATTCGCTGTCCCTATATAAGAACTTGTGTTCATTTCTGTGGAGACAGTGCGGCATACTGCCGAACGTTGTCAAGAAGTCCGCAGGAGGAAATCAACGCCAAGACCTGCTGTTTTGTCGATCGCCGCAGTCGGCCACAAGGGCATCGCCCGGCTCCTCAGCCGGGTCGGTGCCATCTGCCTGCCCGGTGGTGACCCGACCCTGGGCACGTCGCGGACCGGCCCACAGCGGCGGCCGCGGGCCGGATCGCGGGTGAGGGCCGGATCGCGGTTGGGGCCGCCGACAGGCGATCCGGCGATGAGCGACAGGCTGGTGACCCACCAGCGGACCGGGCGACGGCGCGCTGGTGTTGAGTGAAGGGTGGTGAGAATGGGCGGCAACCCCGAGGCGCGGGCACGAATCCGGCAGCATCTGGATCAGGCCCAGCGCAAGGTGGTGGTGCTCGATGACGACCCCGTGGGCCCGCAGACCACCCACGGCCTGGACGTGCTCACCACGCCGACACCAGCAGCGCTCTCCCGCGCCCTGTCAGCGGCAGCCCCCGCGTTCTGCGTGCTCACCAACACCAGAGCCATGCCGCAACCAGAGGCTGAGGCCGTGAGCGAGACCATCGCCGCCGATGTGCTCACCATCGCCGCCCGGCAGGGCGTCGAGATCGACATCGTGAACCGCGGCGACTCCACCCTCCGTGGGCACTTTCTCGCCGAGGGCTACGCACTGGACCGGGCCAGACGCGCCGTGCTCGGGCGCGGGTTCGACGGCTACGTGTTCGCCCCGCAGTACTTCGAGGCGGGACGCGTCACCGTCGACGATGTGCAGCACGCCCGCCACGATGGCGAGTTGGTCCCCGTCAGCGAGACCGTGTTCGCCAAGGACTCCGCCTTCGGCTTCCGCAACGCGAACCTGCGCCACTATCTGGCTGAGAAGAGCAGCGGCGCCATCTCCGCCGACGACGTGCTCAGCGTCAGCCGCGACGACATCCGAAACGGCGGGCCCGATCGGGTGGCGCGGCTGCTCGCCAGCCTCGCGGACGGGCGCATGGCGATCGTCAACGCGGAGGACTACCGGGATCTGGAGATCGTGGTGCTCGGCGCCCAATCGGCACGCGCGCAAGGCAGCGCGCTGCTGTTCCGAGGGGCCCCTTCCTTCGTACGTGTGGTCACCGGAATCGAGCCGCGGCCGCCGCTACGCCACGCCGACGTGTACGCCCACGGCCCCCGATCCGGACACGGCTTGATCGTGGTCGGCTCACACGTTCCGCTGAGCACCCGCCAGTACGAGGCGGCTCGCAAGCTGGACGGCATCACCTGCGTGGAGGCGAGGGTGAGCGCGCTGCTCGACCCGGCCCAGCGCGACGCGCACCTCACGCAGGTGGCGGCGGCCGTCCGCGCCGGACTGCGCCACAGCGACGTGCTGCTGCACACCAGCCGAGAACCGGTGGCCGCGGACGGCGCCGATGCCAACCTGGCCACCGCGACCGCGATCTCCGGCGGCGTCGCGGCGATCGTACGGGCGCTGCGCCCGGAGCGGCCGCGTTTCATCATCTCCAAAGGCGGCCTCACCACCAGCGACCTGCTGACCAAGGGTCTCGGGGTACGGCGAGCCGCCGTGCTCGGCCAACTGCTTCCGGGGTTGATCTCGGTGTGGCTGCTGGTCGACTCGGACGCGGACGACCCCACCCTGCCGTACGTGGTGTTCCCCGGAAACGTCGGCGACACCGACACCCTGGCCTCGATCATCGAGGAGCTACGAGGCAGCCCCTGAGCGCAGGCGGGCAGGAAAGTTCAGGTAGCGGCTGAGCTGTGTGGCTGCGTTGAGCATGGCAAGGCCTTGTGCGGTGAGCTTTCGTTGCCAGTCATCCAGGGCGCGGGACAGTCCGTCGGCGCCCCCGGCTGTTCGGACCTGCTGGACCACGGTGCAGATGTGGCCTAGCAGGTAGCCCCCGCGTCTAAGAAGGTGGGCGAGTTCGGCGTCGCGGGTGTCGCTTGCTCGGAAGATCCGGTGCCCGGTGACGGGGTCTCGTACCGGGGCGAGGATGCCGACACGCTCCCAGCTTCGCAGGGTCGCGGGGGTGACGCGGAGTCGGTGGGCGAGGTCGCCGATGGTTCGGACACCGGGATCTGGTTGGTCTTCGTCGTTGTGGGAATGCGACGTCAGGTGATCCACCGCGTTCCTCACCCGATCGAGAGTGCCCCGGTCGCGGAGCAGCTGGCTGTGTCCACGGTCGATGATCGTCAG
>JBOGDL010000139.1:0-20764 GCA_050701815.1 Micromonosporaceae bacterium
TCGCCGACGGAACTCTGGGAGAACGCGCTCGCCGGACGCCGTGCCTTCCGCAGGTTGCCGGATCAGCGGATGCGGCTGGACGACTACTTCGACCCCGACCCGGCGACGCCGGACAAGTTCTACGCCCGCAACGCGGCCGTGATCGAAGGGTACGAGTTCGACCGGATCGGCTACCAGGTCGCCGGCAGCACCTACCGGTCGACGGACCTGACGCACTGGCTGGCGCTGGACACAGCGGCGCAGGCGCTCGCCGACGCGGGGTTCCCGAAAGCCGACGGGCTGCCCCGCGAGCGGGTCGCCGTGGTGGTCGGGAACACCCTCACCGGGGAGTTCTCCCGCGCCAGCCAGATGCGGCTGCGGTGGCCGTACGTGCGCCGCGTGGTCGCCGCCGCGCTGCGGGAGCGGGACTGGGATGACGCCGCGCTGGCGCGTTTCCTGGACGAGCTGGAGGGCCGTTACAAGCGGCCGTTCCCGGCGGTCGACGAAGACACGTTGGCGGGCGGGTTGGCGAACACCATCGCCGGCCGGATCTGCAACTACTTCGACCTGAACGGTGGCGGCTACACCGTCGACGGCGCCTGCTCCTCGTCCCTGCTGTCGGTGGCGACGGCGTGCAAAACGTTGATCGACGGTGACTGCGACGTCGCGATCGCGGGCGGTGTGGACCTGTCGATCGACCCGTTCGAGATCATCGGCTTCGCCAAGACCGGCGCCCTGGCCACCGGCGAGATGAAGGTGTACGACCGGGGCAGCAACGGCTTCTGGCCCGGCGAGGGCTGCGGCATGACGGTGCTGATGCGCGAGGACGTCGCCCGCGACGAGGGGCGCCGGATCTACGCCAGCATCCCCGGTTGGGGGATCTCGTCCGACGGCAAGGGCGGCATCACCCGTCCTGAGCTGGGCGGCTACCAGCTGGCGCTGCGGCGGGCGTACCAGCGGGCGGGTTTCGGAATCGAGACGGTGCCGCTGTTCGAGGGCCACGGCACCGGCACCCAGGTGGGCGACGCGACCGAGCTCACGGCGCTGTCGCAGGCCCGGCGGGAAGCGGACCCGGCCGCGGCGCCGGCGGCGATCAGCTCGATCAAGGCCATGATCGGGCACACCAAGGCGGCGGCGGGTGTGGCGGGGCTGATCAAGGCGGCGATGGCGACGTACCACCAGGTGCTGCCGCCGGCCCTCGGGTGCGCTGACCCGCATCCGATCCTCACCGAGGAACGTCCAGCGCTGCGGGTGCTGCGCCAGGCCGAGCAGTGGCCCGAGGGCGCGCCGCTGCGGGCCGGCGTCACCGCGATGGGCTTCGGCGGCATCAACACGCACGTGGTGCTGGAGAACCTGGCGCCGAAGCGGCGTTCGTCGCTGTCGGGCCGCGCCGGGAGCCTGGCGCGTTCCAAGCAGGAGGTTGAGCTGCTGCTGTTCGACGGCGGCTCGCCGCAGCAGTTGGCCGACCGGCTGGACGACGTGATCGACAGGGTCGGCGCCTTGTCGTACGCCCAACTGGCCGACCTGGCGGCACAGCTCGCCAGCGAGCTTCGCGACCTGCGGCGACGTGCCGCCGTCGTGGTCTCCTCGCCAGAGGACGCCGAACTCAAGCTGCGCCGGGTGCGCGACGCCCTGGCGGCCGGCGAGACATCCCTGTTCGCGGCTGAGGGCTGCTTCCTCGCCGACGCGAAGAACCGCGGCCGGATCGGCTACCTGTTCCCCGGGCAGGGCTCGGGTCGCGGGGTCAGCGGCGGCGCGCTGCGGCGCCGCTTCCCCGACGTGGCGGAGCTGTACCAGCACGCCTCGCTGCCGGTGGCCGGCGACACGGTGGCGACCGCGGTGGCTCAGCCCCGGATCGTGACCGGGTCGATGGCGGGGCTGCGGGTGCTCACGGCGTTCGGCGTGCAAGCTGACGTCGCGGTGGGGCACAGCCTGGGCGAGATCTCGGCGTTGTGCTGGGCCGGGGCGATGGACGGGGAAACCCTGCTGCGGGTGGCTGGGGTCCGGGGTCAGACCATGGCCGAGCACAGCTCGTCCGGCACGATGGCCGGGATCGGGGCGTCCGCCGAGCAGGTCAGCGCGCTGGTCGCGGATCTGCCGGTGGTGATCGCCGGGTACAACAGCCCACGGCAGACCGTGGTGGCGGGCACGGCCGACGCGATCGAGGCCGCATGCCGCAGAGCCGCCGACGCGGGGCTTGAGCAGTCCCGGCTGCGGGTCTCGCATGCCTTCCACTCGCCGCTGGTGGCGCCCGCGGCGGACAGCTTCGGGGAGTGGCTGACCAGCCAGACCTTCGGACCGGTGCAGGGCCGCGTGATCTCCACGGTGACCGGGGACGCGTTGTCCTCAGACACCGATGTGCCGGCCCTGCTGCGCCGGCAGATTGTCGACCCGGTGCTGTTCGCTCAGGCGGCGACGGCAGCCTCGGCCGAAGCCGACCTGTTCGTCGAGGTCGGGCCGGCGCGGGTGCTCACCGGGATGATGCCGCAGCTGACCGACGTGCCGGCGGTGGCGTTGAACACCGACGACGAAACGCTCGGCGGGCTGCTGCGGGTGCTCGGCGCGGCGTACGTGCTGGGCGCCGCGGACGTGTCGGAGCTGTTCGACAACCGGCTGACCCGGCCGCTGCGCTCGGAGCTGCGTTTCTTCGCCAACCCGTGCGAGGACACCTCGTCCGCGCCGGCGCTGGCGTTGAGCGCGCCGGCTGCCAGCGCCGACACCGCAGCGGCCCGGGCAGCCGGGCTGAACGGCGCGGCCGGGTTGAACGGCGCGGCCGGGTTGAATGGGGGCGCCAGCCAGGACCTCGCGGCGTCTGGCAACGGACATCGGGCCGCGGGGGCGCCGGCGCAACGCGGTTCAGGCGCCGGCGACGAGCTGGCCGCTGCCGGAACCGGCAAGCCGGCCGAGTCCAGCCTGGACCTGCTCCGTCGCCTGACCGCCGAACGCGCCGAGCTGCCGGTGCAGATGGTGCGTGAGGACAGCCGGCTGCTGGACGACCTGCATCTGAGCTCCATCACGGTCGGCCAGGTGGTGAACCAGGCCGCGCAGAGTCTGGGCGTGCCGGCGTCCCTGGCGCCGACCAACTTCGCCACCGCCACGGTGCGGGAGCTATCCGAGGCGTTGGGGGAGCTGGCGCAGACCGCGCAGCAGGCGGATCGCAGTGCCTCGGCGCCGGTCGCCGGCGCCGCCGCATGGTCCCGGCCGTTCCGGGTCGACCTGGACGAGCAGCCGCTGCCCGCGACTGTCGGGTCAGAGCGCAACGGCAAGTGGCAGGCGTACGGGGTGGCCGACGACCCGTTGCTGGAGCCGTTGCGCCGAGCCCTCGAGCGGGGCGGAGTCGGTGACGGGGTGCTGGTGTGCCTGCCGGCCGACTGCGAGTTGTCGCACGTCGAGCTGGCGTTGCGAGGCGCGCAGGCGACGCTGGCCACACCGAGCCGGTTCACGCTGGTGCAGCGGGGACGGGGAGCAGCCGGCCTGGCCAAGACGCTGCGGCTGGAATCCCCGCAGACCCGGGTCACCGTGGTGCAGCTGCCAGTGGCGGCCATATCGGCAGCGGCGGCCGGCCCGGCAGCGTCGGCTGGTCCGGCAGCTGCGGCCGTATCGGCTGCGGCGCCGACGTCGGTTCAGCAGGCCGCCGGCTGGGTGGTTGCTGAGGTGGCGGCCACGGCCACGTACCTGGAGGCGCACTACGACCATGCCGGGGTGCGGCGTGCCCCGGTGCTGCGCGCGATGCCGGTGACGGCGGCGCAGCAGAAGCCGGCGTTGAACCCGTCGGACGTGTTGCTGGTGACCGGCGGCGGCAAGGGCATCACCGCCGAGTGCGCGCTCGCGGCGGCATCCGACACCGGGGTCCGGCTGGCCATCGTGGGCAGGTCCGATCCGGACGCTGACCCCGAGCTGTCGGCCAACCTGAGTCGGATGGCCGCCGCTGGCGCCACCGTGCGGTACGCCCGCGCCGACGTGACCGACGCCGCGCAGACCAAGGCTGCGGTGGCGACGCTGGAAGCCGAGCTGGGGCCGGTCACGGCGGTGCTGCACGGCGCCGGCACGAACCCGCCGAGCGGGTTGAGCACCCTGTCCATGGCGCAGTTCCACGAGGTGTTCGCCCCCAAGATCGACGGGTTACGTGCGGTGCTGGACGCGATCGACCCGTCCGGGCTGCGGCTGCTGGTCACGTTCGGCAGCATCATCGGCCGGGCGGGGCTGCGGGGCGAGGCGCACTACGCCACCGCGAACGAGTGGCTGGCTGATCTCACGTGCCAGGTGGCGCAGACGCACCCGCAGTGCCGTGGCCTCTGTGTGGAGTGGTCGGTGTGGTCCGGCGTGGGGATGGGCGAGCGGCTGTCGGTGGTGGAGTCCCTCAGCCGCGACGGGGTCACCCCGATCACACCGGACCAGGGCATTCGGATCATGCGGCGGCTGCTGGCCGACCCCGATGCGCCAGCCGTGGTGGTGGTGAGCGGGCGTACCGAGGGGTTGGACACCGTACGCCATGATCGGCCGCCGCTGCCTTTGTCGCGGTTCATCGAACGTCCGCTGATCCACTACCACGGCGTGGAACTGGTCGCCGAGGTCGAGCTCAGCGTCGACACCGACCTCTACCTCGCCGATCACCTGCTGGACGGCAACCACCTGTTCCCCGCGGTGTTCGGGATGGAGGCGATGGCGCAGGCGGCGGCCGCGGTCACGGGCGTCACCGTGCCGCCGGTGATCGAAGCGGCGGAGTTCCTCCGGCCGATCGTGGTCCCGCCGGCGGGCAGCGTCACGCTGCGGATCGCCGCGGCGGTGACCGACCAGGACACCGTCGAAGTGGTGATCCGCAGCGCTGAGACCGATTTCGCCGCCGATCACTTCCGGGCCCGGCTCCTGGTGGGGCCGGACGCCCAGGGCGCGATCCCGGACGGGCCGCCGCACCAGGTTGACGACCGTTTGGCGCCCGTGCCCCTGGAACCGGGCCGGGACCTGTACGGGGGCGCCATGTTCCAGGGCGAACGGTTCCAGCGGCTACGCCGGTACCACCGCGCCGCCGCCCGGCACGTCGACGTCGACGTGGCCACAGCGGGCACGGCGCCGTGGTTCGCCAGCTTCCTGCCGTCGGAGTTGCTGCTCGGCGACCCGGGAATGCGGGACGCGCTGATGCACGGCAACCAGGTCTGCGTGCCGGACGCCACGCTGCTTCCGGAGGGCATCGAACGGATCCACACCATCGGGAGCCGGCTTGCCGACCACCCGGAGCTGCGCTTCTGCGCTGTCGAACGCAGCCGCGACGGCGACACGTACTGGTACGACATCGCGGTGCGCATCCCCGCCGGTGAGGTCGTGGAGCGTTGGGAAGGCCTGCGGCTGCGGGCGGTTCGCAAGCAGGATGGCCGAGGGCCGTGGGTGGCTCCGCTGCTCGGAAGTTATCTGGAACGCAGCCTCGGGGACCTGCTGAACGCTCAGGTGGCGGTGACCGTGGAGCCAGATCCGGCACGGAGCGCTTCTGACACCTCGCGCCGGCGGAAGCAGACCGAACTGGCGGCGGGCCGGGTCCTGGGACGCAAGGTACGGGTGCGGCATCGCCCGGACGGGCGGCCCGAGGTCGCGGGCGGGATGTCGATCTCGGCCGCGCACGGCGCCGGCGTCACCTTGTGCGCGGCGAGTCCCGGGATGGTGGGTTGCGACCTGGAGCCGGCACTGCCGCGGCCAGCCGCGGAATGGGACGGGCTGCTCGGCCCACACGCTGACCTCGCGACGTTGATCGCCAAGGAACTGGGCGAGAGCCACGACATCGCCGCGACCCGAGTCTGGACCGCTGTGGAGTGCCTGCAAAAGGTGGGGCTGGCGGCGCACGCCCCGCTGACCCTCACTCCGACGTCGAAGGACGGGTGGCTGGTGTTCGCCTCGGGAACTTTGCGCGTCGCGACGTTGGCCACCCGGTTGCGGGATTATCCGGATCCGGTGGCGTTCGCAATTCTCACCGATGGGTGGTCGTAGCTATGGAGAAACACTTCGAATATCGGCACACTGTCGGCTTGGAGGAGACCAACCTGGTCGGCAATGTCTACTACACGAACTACCTGCGGTGGCAAGGGCGGTGCCGGGAGATGTTTCTCAAACAGCGAGCGCCAGAGGTGCTGGAAGATCTGCAGGCTGACCTGAAGCTTTTCACGCTGCGTGTGGATTGCGAATTCTTCGCGGAGATCACCGCGTTTGACGAGCTGGCGATTCGGATGCGTCTGGTGGAGCTGGCGCAGACCCAGATCGAGTTCAGCTTTGACTACCTCCGGCTCGATAGTTCCGGTCCGGAAACGCTCATCGCTCGAGGTCGGCAACGGGTCGCCTGCATGCGTGGCCCGAACAATCGCACCGTGCCCACCCGGGTGCCGGAGGCGCTGTCGCGGGCGCTGGCGCCGTACACATCCGCGGTTCAGGTTTAGCCGTCTGTCAACAGGAGGCCAGCGTGAATGTCCACCCCAGGCCGTCGGCCGAGATAGCTGACCCGAAACTGTTGCGCAAAGCGTTCGGCGCATTTGCCACCGGTGTGACGGTGGTGACTGTCGGGGGCGCCAGTCCGCACGGCATGACCGCGAATTCTTTCGGGTCGGTTTCGCTGAACCCGCCACTGGCCTTGATTTGCGTTGACCACGCGGCTGTGATGCACGACATCCTGATCGCCACTGGCTATTTCGGGGTTTCTGTGCTGGCGGCCGACCAGGAGAGCGTGGCCCGGCACTTCGCCGACAAATGGCGCCCGCTGGGGCAGGCGCAATTCGACGCGGTCAAGTGGCGACCGGGCCAGCTGACCGGAGCGCCGCTGATCACCGGCGCCATCGCGCACTTCGAATGCGCGCTCTGGCGTCAGTACGACGGCGGCGATCACACCATCTTCGTGGCCAACCCGCTGTCCATGAACTGGCAGGACGAGGAACGCGACGCGCTGCTGTTCTTCCGAGGCAGATTCGACCGGCTCGCCGCGGCTGAGACCGAGCCGCCCCCGCAGCAGCGCCGCGAGGTGACCAGATGACGCTCGCTCGCTCCCGCCAAGCGCCCCCCGGGCCGCCGCTGAGCGCCCTGCCGAAGCTGCTGTGGCAGCTGGGTCAGGACCGGCTCGCCCTGATGTCCGCGGCGGCCGACCAGGCAGACGCGGTACGGGTCCGGCTCGGCCCCAGGTCGCTCTACATCTTCAACCACCCGGATCACGCCAAGCACGTGCTCGCTGACAACGCCGGCAATTACCACAAGGGAATCGGGCTCACCCATGCCCGGCGGGCGCTCGGCGACGGGTTGCTGACCAGCGAAGGCGAGCTGTGGCGTAAACAACGCAAGGTGATCCAGCCGGTGTTCAGCCAGAAGCGGATCGCCCGGCAGGCCGGCGTCGTGGCGGAAGCCGCGGCCGAGTTGGTGAGCCGGTTGCGGGCGCATCAGGGCGCCGGGCCCGTCGACGTGGCGCGGGAGATGACCGGCCTCACCTTGTCCGTGCTGGGCCGCACCCTGCTGGACGCCGACCTCAGCGGCTTCCAGCAGATCGGCGAGTCGTTCGAGGCGGTGCAGGATCAGGCGATGTTCGAGATGGCGTCGATGAGCATGGTGCCGATGTGGCTGCCGCTGCCACACCAGCTGCGCTTCCGGCGGGCCCGCAAGGACCTGCACCGGGTGGTTGATCACCTGGCCGGCGTACGCGCCGAGCAGCTGCGCGCCGACGCGGAGGACGTGCTGTCCCGCCTGATCCTCTCCACCCGTGCCGAGGTGGACCCGGAGGTGGGCAAGGTGCGATTGCGGGACGAGCTGATCACGTTGCTGTTGGCCGGTCACGAGACCACCGCGAGCACCCTCAGCTGGACGTTCTACCTGCTGGACCAGCACCCGGAAGCGCAACGGCGAGTGGCCGAGGAGGCGCGGGCGGTGCTGGGCGACCGGTTGCCGGAGTACCAGGATCTGCGGCAGCTGCGGCACGCCACGATGGCGGTGCAGGAAGCGATGCGCTTGTATCCGCCGGTGTGGATCCTGACCCGGCAGGCGCAGACCGATGACGAGATCGGCGGCTATCACGTGCCAGCCGGCGCCGACGTGCTGATTTGCCCGTACACGCTGCATCGGCATCCAGACTTCTGGGACGCTCCGGACCGGTTCGTCCCGGACCGATTCGACCCGACCCGGCAAACCAACCGGCCGCGGTACGCGTACATTCCGTTCGGCGCTGGGCCGCGGGTGTGTGTCGGCAGCAACCTGGGGATGATGGAGGCGGTCTTCGCGCTTGCCCTGATCTCGCGGGATCTGCGGTTGACGCTGGACCCGGGGCGAAAGGTGACGCCGGAGCCGATGCTCTCACTGCGGGTGCGGGGCGGGTTGCCGATGCGGGTTGCGGCCGCGGAGTCCTGACCGGTTCAACCGGATGGCGCCGACGACCCCGGCGGCGCCACCCGGTTGCGGGGGGTGGGGGCCGAGGGTGCGAGGCCGGTGGACGTGCTCAAATCCGGCGGGTGCGTGTTCAACGCCGCGGGTGTGGGCTCATGCCGCGTCAGAATCGTCCGGCATGGGGACCAGCACCGGGGGATCGAGGCTCCGCGAGGACCGTAGTTGCAACCCAGGCAGCGCCACGGCGCTGTCGGATTGAATCTCGATCGGACCATGCCGTAGAACGTGCAGGGTCTTGGTGTCGGGTGCGCTGGCGGGAATGGCGACGCAGACGGCGATCAGGTGCCAGGTGCCCCGCGGCACATCGTCCATCACAAATTGGCCGGGCCCGTTCAGCACCACGCATCTGACCGGTTGAGCGGTGGCGAATCGATCGGGGAACAGCCCCACTAACACCCGCCCCACGCGATGGTCGGTCTGTGGCGCCCGGATGACGCCCTGAACACTCGCCGCTGGTTTTGAGTCTTCGGGTCGAGGCTCAGTGAACGCCTCCGGCGAGATTCCTCTGACTTGGCGGTACGCGGTTGGCGAGAGCCCAACGCTGCGGGTGAATCGGGAGCTGAACGTGCCCACGCTGTTGTAGCCAACCTGGTAGCTGATGTCGACCACGTTGAGCGAGGTTGCCAGCAGTAGCTCCTTCGCCTTTTGTAGGCGCATGGCCGAGAGGAAGCGCCCCGGAGAAAGTCCAGTGACCCTCCGGAATATGCGGCTAAAGTGGAATTTACTGAACATGGCGGTGCGGGCCATGTCGTCGATCGTTAGCGGTTCACTGAGATTTTGCTTCATGTTCTCTATCACCCGCTGGACGGCTCGCTCGATTTCATCTTCCATTTTTTCTCTCCCCACACGAATTGTCGAGATGAAAGATCTCCAGCGGATGTTATGAATTGCCGAAATAAGCGTTCCGTTTCGCCTCCACTCACGGAAACGCTGAATTTCATATGACGGCTGAGCTGCAGTTTTATCCGCTGGTCGCGACCTATCCAATCGTCAAGAGAATCGGTGATTCCTCCGTTGTTCGGCAACTGCTTACGCGTCCATGAAGCGCATTCGTAGAGGATTCCCCATCACGCCCTGTGGAGCAATCCTCACCAAGGATTTTGATATCAGGCGCACCATCCCGCATCTTCTGAAGTGCGGGCACGGACAGTGACGGCGTTCAGCTATCTGAACGTATGAGGCTGTCACAGTTCTTAGTTGCTTTTTTGAAGTGAGCGGTTGCTATTATCAACCGCAGTCGTCAAAGGCATTGGAAATAACGTGGCTGGTCGTGACTACGGGCAATTTTGTGGGCTCGCTCGCGCGCTTGACCTGGTGGGAGAGCGCTGGGCGTTGCTCATCATTCGCGATCTGGTCCAGGGCCCGAAGCGCTACACCGACCTGAGAAAAGGGCTCGCCCGAATCCCGACGAACGTGCTCTCGACCCGGCTCAAGACGCTTGAGGCCGGGGGCGTGGTGAGGCGGCGTCGACTTCCCCGGCCCGCTGCGGTGATGGTCTACGAGCTCACCGCGTACGGCAGCGAGCTCGAGGACGTGATCATGCGGCTGGGGCTGTGGGGCGCCCGGTTGTTGGGGGAACCCCGACCCGGCGAGGTGATCACCGCGGACTCAATGATCATCGGGCTCCGTTCCACCTTCCAGTCGCAAGCCTCGCCTCAGCCACGAGTGGGTTACGAGCTTCGAGTGGGCGAGATCGTGGTGCACGTGCAGGTCGAGGACGGTGGCCTCCGGGTCGCCGAAGGGCCCCTCGTCGACGCCGACCTCGTCATCACCATGGACCCCGGAGTGTCCCGGGCGTTGCTGTCCGGTGAGCTCACTCCCGACGCCGGTGTGGAAAGCGGCGAGGTGCGGCTCTCCGGTGACGCCGAGCTGTTGAACCTGTTCGTCGACCTCTTCCACATCCCGACCGAAGGCGCCATCCTGACCGACGGCCTTTCCGCGATTCCGGCCGACGGCGCACCTGCGATCCCGGCACAGGGATTTCCCGCGCGCCCTGATGACCGGCGCTGAACAGCAACTCGGAAGGTGCGTGCCGCAGCTGCCCGACCGGACGATTGAGCCGGGCCCGGGCAGCTCCACACACACGGGCTGACGTGTGGCCGGGCGCCGTGATCCCGGCCTGGCCCGTGACACCGCCTCGGGGAGCGGCGCGGGCCCCGTCCAGCGCCGGTCCAGCTCGTGGCGCCGGCCCGGCCCCGTGGTGATTCGTGGCCGCATAGGAGGTGGCGCCGTGGAATCAGATGACGTCGGGAAATCAGATCACTCAACAGCCGAGGGGGCCCTGGCCGAGGGCGTCACCATGACCTTTGAAGCGTTCGCGGACACCTTGGTGCCCGGAGAACGGCGTTGCCCCGAAGACCGTGCCGTTGCGGGCGCAGCCGAGGGCGGGGGAGCGGTCGTCGCCGGCGCCGTGGACCTGCTGCAGCTCCCGGAGGTCGGCTTGGTTGACGCCCTGCACGGCTTGGCGCAGGCGCTGAACGGGCATGCGCGCACGTACGCGGAAGAGCGTGGGTTGCGGCTGGACCCGACCGTTCCGGAATTCGTCTCGCTGCCGTTCAGCGACCGCACCACCGTGATCCGGACACTGACCGCCACCGGCCACCCGGAGAAGGAGATCTGGGTCGTGCTCGCGGTGTTCTGCACCATGGCCTTCGACTCCGCGGCCCACATGCCCACCGAGGCCGCGGTCGCGGCCGGCCATCCAGGGCTGGCCACCGTCGGCTTCAGCGCGCCCGACCCGGACGGTCTGTGGCGATTCTCCGAGCACTCGTACGGCCGCCAGCTGGCCAGTCTGCATCCGCGCACCAGTCCATCAGGGAGTCCGTCATGAGCAGTGTCGAACGCACCGACGTGGTGGTGGTGGGAAGCGGCTTCGGCGGCGCGATCACGGCGTTTCACCTGGCAGCGGGCGGGGCCCGAGTGGTGGTGCTGGAACGGGGGCCGTGGCTGTCCGCTGCGGACTTCCAGCACGATTTCAAGTTCGGCGCCTCCACCACCCGGATCTTCGACCTGGTGATGGGTGACGGGATGACCGTGCTCGCCGGCAACTGCGTGGGCGGCGGCAGCGTGGCGTACTTCGCGGCGATGCCCCGGGCGCCACAGTTCGTCTTCGAACGCCACAGCGGCCTGGGGCGCCGGATGTGGCCGGCTGCTCTCAGCCGCGACACCCTGGACCCCTGGTACGACCGGGTGGCGCAGGCGCTGCCCGTCAGCAAGGTCGACTGGGACGACGTGCCGTACTCCGGTGGCTTGTTCGCGGCCGCGTGCGACCGCGCTGGGCGTACCGCGAACCCGGTGCCCGCCGCCATCGACACCGACATGTGCGTCAGCTGCAACTGGATGCTCGCCGGCTGCCGGTTCGACGCCAAACGATCGCTGCTGCTCAACTACATACCCGCCGCGGTCAGGCACGGGGCGGACATCCGGCCGTTGCACGAGGTGCAGAGCCTGGAGCACACCGACGACGGCGGCTACCGGGTGCGCTTCAACGTGCTGGACGACGTCGACTACCGGGCGCACACCGGGTCGGGAACGATCGACGCCAAGATCGTGGTGCTGGCGGCGGGCGCCGCGGCGACGCCGGTGATCCTGCAACGCTCCGAAGCCGCGTTGGGTCAGATGCCGGACGCTGTGGGCAAACACTTCTCAGGCAACGGGGAACGGTTGACCACGGCCGTCGTCGACGACGACCGGGCCCGGGACCTGTTGGGCCTCAAACGCGCGGGGACAGCGGCGTACCAGGCGGCCCAGATCGGCCGGGGCGCCGCGGTGGCCACGTGGGACCGGCTGGACGGCAGCCTGCCGCCACACACCCGGTTCTCCCTGGAGCAGCTGTACTTCCCGCCGGGGTTCGGCACCGTGTTGGCGCAGGCCCCGGATCCGGGTGGGCCGGGCTGGTTCGGCCTGGCGAAGAAAGAGATGCTGCGCCGGTGGCAGTCCTGGCTGACGGTCTTCGCGATGGTGGAGGACGACAACGAGGGTGTCTTCGGCCCACCACCACCCAGCGGAAACGCCTACCGGGTGTCGCAGCAGACCCTGGGGCGGGGCCCGATCCGGTACCGGCCCAGCGAGAACACGATGCGCGGGTGGGAGCTGTCCGACGCTGACATCAAAGAGATCATGGAGGCGGACGGGCTGGCCCAGACGATGCCGTGGAGCAGCGATGTCGCCGGCGCGTACACGGTGCACCCGTTGGCGTCCTGCCGGCTCGGCGACGACCCCGAGACCTCGGCGATCGACGAGGGCCATGAGCTACGGGGTCACCCGGGAATCTTCGTCACGGACGGCTCCGCGGTGCCGGCCGCGCTGACGGTCAACCCCGCCATGACCATCGCCGCGCTGGCCGAACGCGCGGTACCGGGGATCGTGCGCGCCGCCCAGCAGCGGGGGGTTGAGGTGACGTACCGGGGGCAGTTGCCCGTCGGTCAGACCCACAGCGCCCGCCCCGCCACGATCCGGTCTGTCCCGGCCCAGCCTGTCCCAGCCCAGCCTGTCCCAGCCCGGTCGTCCGCCGCTGGGCGCGCTCGATGAAGAGTCTGGTGCGACGGGCCACGTTGGCGCAGGTGCGACACGTCTCCCCGGCACACCCGAACCAGGCGCGGGGCCTGGTCGCCCGGGTGTACGAGCAGGTCGAACGCGACTTCGGCATGCTGGCGCCGCCGATCAGCCTGCACTCGCCCGCGCCCGACCCGTTGGCCGCGTGTTGGGTGATGCTGCGGGAGACGATGCTCGCCGCCGGCCAGGTCAGCCGGGCGGCCAAGGAGTTGGTCGCGGTGATCGTCTCGCGGGGCAACACCTGCCCGTACTGCGTGGACGTGCACGGCGCCATGCTGCACGGACTGGTCCCGGGTGAGGAGCCGGAACGCGACCCTGAACTGCGCCGGGTAGCCGCATGGGCGCAGGCGAGCGGGACCGTCGCGACCGCGACGCAGTGCCCGCCGCCGGCGCCGCCGGGGCAGATGTCGGAGCTGGTCGCGGTGGTGGTCACGTTCCATTACCTGAATCGCATGGTCAACGTGTTCCTGCCGGATTCCCCGTTCCCCAGCCGTCTCACCGGCGATGCGCGGCGCCGGGTGAAGCGAGTGGTCGGCTGGGCCATGGGCGGCAGGGCGCGCAGAGCCGTCGAGCCCGGCGCCGCCCTGGGCCTGTTGCCTGCCGCGCCAGCTGCTATGCCCGCGCCCGCAGCGCGGGTCTCAGCTGCCGAACCGGTCCCCCCGGCCGCCGTTGGTGTGGCGGGCGCGGCGGGCGCGGCCACGGGCCAGGTCGCGGGCGGCGAAGCGGAGCTGACAGCAGGCGCTCACCGCGCTGGGGCGCCACTCGCTGACCTGGGCTGGAGCGCCGGCTCGCCACGGCTGGCACGCGCGTTCTCGGCGGCGGCGCTCACCATCGAGCGAGCGGGGCGGCGCTCCACCCAGCAGGCGACGCGGGACCTCGTGGAAGCGCAGCTGGTCGCCTGGGACGGCAAGCCCACCGGGCTGAGCCGGGCCTGGGTCGACGAAGCGGTCGGGTCCCTCCCCACGGAGGAACGCGCAGCCGGTCGGTTGGCGTTGTTGACCGCGATGGCCTCGTACCAGGTGGACAGCGGCGTGGTGGCCGAGTTCCGGAAGGCGCAGCCCTCCGACCAGGCGCTGATCGAGCTCACCTCATGGGCCAGTCTTGCCGCGGCCCGGCGGGTCGCCAGCTGGTCCAGGATCAGTCCGTGACCCCATCCAAGCGAACCCACGAAATGACAAGGTCGGCGCCGCCGGTCAACCCGTGGCTGGCGTTGACGATCCTGTGCACCGCGAACTTCCTCGTGCTGCTGGACACCACGATCGTCAACACCGCCGCCCCCACCATCATGGTCAGTTTGGACGCCGGGATTGACCAGTTCCTCTGGGTGCTGAACGGCTACCTGCTGGCGTTCGCGGCGCTGCTCGTCAACTTCGGCCGGCTCGGAGACGTGCTCGGGCCCCGGACTGTTTTCGTGGCCGGCCTGGGGCTGTTCACGATCGCGTCGGCGCTGTGCGGCCTGGCGCAGACCCCGGAGCAGCTGATCGCGTACCGGGTGCTGCAGGGCGTCGGGGCCGCGGCCCTGGTCCCGCAGGCGCTGGTGCTGATCGCCGCCGTGTTCCCGGCGCAGCGGCGGGGGCCGGCGTTCGGTGTGTTCACCGCGGTGGCTGGGATCGCGGCGGTGAGCGGACCCATCCTGGGCGGCGTCCTGATCGCTCAGGCGGGTTGGCAGTCGATTTTCTTCCTGAACCTGCCGGTGGGTGTGGCGGCGCTGGCGCTGGCGTACCGGTGGCTGCCGGAGCGGCGGCTGCGCCGTGCCCCCCGCTTCGACCTGGTCGGGATGCTGCTGGCCGCGGCTGGCCTGTCCGGGATCGTGTACGGGCTGATCGAAGGCGAACGCCACGCGTGGGGGACCGTGGCGGGCCCGATCACGATCCCCGGCATCTTCGCCGCCGCAGTCGTGCTGCTCGTCGGCTTCGGGCTGTGGGAGCGGGCACAGGCGGAGCCGGCGATCCCGCCGCGACTGTTTCGACACCGCAACTTCAGCATCGCCGCGGCGATCACCTTCATCGTCTCGTTCTCGCTGTACGGGCTGCTGCTGGTGTTCGTGATCCAGACCCAGACGCTGTACGGCATGAGCCCGCTGATGTCCGGTGTGGCGGCGTTGCCGTGGACGCTGTCGCTCAGCGCGCTGGCCCCGGTGGCGGGGCGGTTGGCTGACCGGATCGGGGGCCGGATCCTGCTCGTCATCGGGCTCGCCTGCTACGCGCTGGGCGTGTTCGGGGTCGGGTTCCTCCCCACCGCCTCGTCCACCTGGGCCAGCTTCGTGCTTCCCTTGATCATCGTCGGGGTGGGTCAGGGTCTGGTGATCGCGCCCGCCACCACCGAGGCGATGCGGCTGATCCCGCCGCACTGGGCCGGCGCCGCTTCCGGGGTCCTCAACACCGCCCGGCAGCTCGGCGCCGCGTTGGGGGTGGCTGTGGTCGGCGCGGTGCTGCAGAACCGGCTCGCCGCCTCGCTGGGCGCCCAATCCCCGGTGGGGGCAGCGGAGCTGCCCCCACCGGGGACCCGATCACCTGACGACGCCTTCGGCGTCGCGTTGCTCTCGGCGAGCCGACCGACGCTGGCCCTGGTGGCCACCGTCATCGCTGCCGGGTGCCTGCTAGCTCTCGCGATGCGGCGGCGCCCTTCCGGGAATTCCGCAACACCCGGAACACCAGCTCAGGACGCATCAGCGCCTGCGGCGGATCCACCAGCCCGGCCACTCTGAAGAACGCCGCGGTGATGCTGGCGTCATGCGCGGCGGCCGCGTGCAGCCGCGCCATGTACGCGTTGCCCAGCCGCGTCTTGAGGCTTCTCGGCCCCTCCACGCCCGGGAAGTTCAGGTCCCCGCCCGCCGAGATGTCCCACGGCGAGTCGATCACCTTGGACAGCGCACGGAAGAACTCACCTGGCCGCGGCCTTCCCTCCTGTCGCAGGTGTTCCCGCAGCGCGACGGCTTCAATCGCGGCCACGGTCATGCCCTGCCCGTACACCGGGTTGAAGCTGCACACCGCGTCACCGATCGCCAGCAGCCGTTCCGGGAACCGCCGCAGCCGCTCGTAGCGGCGCCGTACGCTCGCCGGGAACCGGAACACCACCGGGTCGTCGAGCGGCTCCGCGTCCCGGATCGACTGGTAGATCTCCGGGGCCGACAGGGTGCGGGCGAACGCCAGGAAGCCGTCCCGGTCCCGCGGCGCGTGGTCGCCGAGGATGCCTGTGAGCGACAGCATCGACACCCCGTCGCCGAGTTTCGGGAAGAAGGCGCCTCGCGGGTTGGCAAGCGAGGCCACCGGGTTGATCGACAGGTCGTCGCCGTACGGGTCGTCCCGGAGCTTGAAATGCGCCGTGGTGTACGCCAGGTCGACCTTGACCTTCTCCTCGTGCGGCCGGGCGTAGCCCAGCTCCTCCAACCAGGCCGGAGTACGTGAGCCTCGCCCGGTGGCGTCCACCACCAGGTCAGCGTCGAGGGTCTGCTCCGGCCCGCTGTCAGCTCCAGCGGCCAGCACCCGGACCCCGGTGATCTGGCGGCTGTCGGGTGTGGCGCGCAGCCCCCGGATCACCTGCTGTTCCATCAGCCGCACGTTGGGCAGCGCGCAGACCCGGGCCCGCACGTGAGCCTCCAGCACCGGGCGGATGGCGGACACGCTGGTGAGCCCGGTGCGGGCCGGCTGCAGCCGGCGGCCGTTGAAGTACCAGCGAAGGTTGCTCGACAGGTCGCCGGAGAGCACCCCGGCCGCCGCCAGCTCGGCGTGCAGGCCGGGGAACAACTCTTCGAAGATCTGCTGCCCCCGGGCCAGCAGCGCGTGCGCGTGGCGCCCGTGCGGCACGCTGCGCCGGGCCTCCGTCACGCCGCTCACCCGGTCCCGGTCGATCACCAGCACGTCCCGGTACTGGTCAGCCAGCACCCGCGCGGCGAGCAGCCCCGCCATTCCGGCGCCCAGCACGATGGCCCGGTCGCCTGTTCTTTCCCCCATCGCAGTCTCCCGTCCGATGCGTCAGGTCAGATCTTGGGCGTGTTCTGGTACGACGCCAGACGCGGGCCGGCTTCGGTGGCGACCACCACCCAGGTCGCCCATATCGCCCGTTCGGGGGCTACTTCTGTTTCGCCGGGCGCCAGCACGCCGCCCTGCGTGGTCAGCACCGTGACGTCGTTCGAGATAGCGCGCACGTTGACCGGCTCGCCAAAAACCCGGGTGCCTTTGTACGGCCCGGCGAAAGCCGACTTCATGTGGGATCGGATTTCTTCACGGCTTTTCAGGAACAGGTTCCCCGGAAGGATCAATGTGGCGTCTTCTGTGAAGACGTCGGCGAACGCGTCGGCGTTGTGATCCGCCCATGCCGCCATGATTTGCTGCGGGACTTTCTGCGCTGCTGCCTGATTTGCGGACACGAGCCCTCCTCGGACGAAATGAATAAAAAAGTCGCCCCCGGCCGCCTCAGAGGCGACCGGGGCGCGTCGGCGAATCAGATGTAGAGCGTGTTGGGCTCGAGCCCGCAGAGCGCGCGGCCATACAACTCGAGATTGGTGTTGGGGTGCATCAAAGCGTGCAGGGTGATCGCCTGCACGTCCCGCTGGACGCGTTGGATCGGCGCCGTGGAGTAGATCGACGAGCCGCCGCTGGCTGAGGCGAGGATGTCGACCGCGGCCCTGCCGAGCTGGCACACCCGGCCCAGGCTGGCGCGTGCGCTGACCCGTTCCTCAAGGGTCCACGGCTCGCCGGAGCCGCCTTTGGCGTCGACCAGCCCGGTCAGCCGATGCGCATGGAACTCCGCCTCGTCGATCTTCAGCGCCGCCTCAGCCACCTGCAGGTGGGTGATCGGCGCCTCCCGCTGGCTGTCGTAACTCGTGTACGTGATCTTGCGTTCGGGAAGTCGCTGGAAGAACGCGTCCTGGGCGGCCTTCGCCAAACCCAGCACCGTGCCCACCGACGAGGCCGATGCCACCGCCAGCATCGGCGCCCGGTACATCGGGGCGTCCGCGTTCGTTTTCGAGGCGTACTGCTGTTGCAGCACGGCGCCGAGGGGGAGCACGCGTTCCTGCGGGATGAACACATCGTTCGCGGCCGTGCTGACACTGCCGGAACCGCGCAGACCCGAGGTGTCCCAGTCGTCGATGATGTCGAGGTCAGCCATGGGCGCAAGCGCCATCAGCGGCTGCATGCCGCCATCCGGGGTGGGCGCCATCGCGATCACCACCTGCCAATGGCTGTGCCAGGCGCCGCTGATGAACCCCCATTTGCCGGACACCCGGATCCCGCCCTCGACGGGGGTGGCGGCGGCGCTGGGGCTGAGGGTTCCGCAGACCCGCACATCCGGGGTCGAGAACACCTCGTCCTGAACCTCGTCCGGGAAGAGGCCGACCATCCAGGTGGGAATCCACCACACCGAAGCGGTCCACGCCGCTGAGCCGTCTCCGCGGCCCAGCTCGGTCGCCACGTCGATCAGGGTGCGGGTGGTGGATTCGTATCCGCCGTAGCGGGCGGGAACTCGCATTTTGAAGATGCCGGCGTCCGCCATCGCCTCGACGACTTCGTCATTGAGGCGCCGCTTTTCCTCTGCTGAGCCGGCGTTCGCCTGGAGCAGGGGAGCGAGTTCGGCTGCACGACGTACGAGTTCGGTTTGCGACGGTGTTTGGGTGAGATCCACCTGTCCTCCTTTGGGATCGCGCAGGGGGTGACGTGAAATGCGCCGATGGCGAGAAGTCAGGCAATCTGATCTGAAAGCCCGAGAGATTGGGCGATCTGATCCTCAATGCCGGCTTGTCGTTTCTCCTCACTGCATCGTTGTGGCCGCGACGGATGCGGTGCACCTCCAGGATTGCGGGGTTGGCATTCCCACCCCCCGGGACATCGAGCGTCCCGGCCCGAGTTGGCTCAACCCGGTCTGAGCGGCGTGAACTGGCATTCCTGCTAACGGAACGAATCTGCTGCGGAAAAATCATCGAAACCCCTTGTCTCGCTTCGTAGTTGAGGTACGTTCGTGAAAACCAGGCCCTGACCCTGCCGGTTTTCTGGAGATGGGTCTGATTTGGATATCTCCATAACGGTTTCCTCAGGCGGAACACCCCCCACAAGGTTCTCCCCGGGTAGAGCGGCTGTGGTTCCCTCAGTCCAGCCCCTCGAGAACAGGCCAGAGCTCCCTGCACCTCCTGGCACGGCGTAGAAGCGAGGTGGGGCGCGCATTGTGAGCGACACATCGAGACCCGCCTGTAAGACCGGCTCTGGCCGCGATGCGGAGAAGCGGCTCGCTGGAGCGCACTCGACTCTCGCTGCCGGAGCAGGTCACGGTCAGATGATCGCCGGGTTTCCTGCACCCCCTCTCCATGTTGGGTTGCCTGCGTGTCTGACCACCGGAGCCGTCCGGGCCTTCACCCCCCCAGAAGGCTTGTGTCGGCGGACGTCCCTGCTGAGCCTGCGGCCCGGTCACAGGCTCAGCAGGGCACCCGGCCCGGCGCGGGCATGACGCACAGTGCTCAGGTTCGCGATACGCCGGGTTCTGCAGGCGGTGCTCACAGTGATCGGGGTGCTGACCGCGACTTTCTTTCTGGTACGCCTCAGCGGCGACCCCACCGCGCTGCTGCTCCCCCCTGAGGCATCCCGGGAAGACATCGCCCGACTGCGCACGAAATTGGGGCTGGACGAGCCGCTGCCGGTGCAGTTCGGGAACTTCGTGGGCAACGCCCTGCAGGGTGACTTCGGCGAGTCGCTGCGGCAACGCACCCCCGCCCTCGACCTGGTGCTGGAGCGGCTTCCGGCCACGCTCGAGTTGGCGGCGGCATCCTTCGCGCTCGGCCTGTCGCTCGCCTTCGCCATCGGGGTGGGGATCCGGCTCGGCGTCGGGCGTCGGCTCCGGACCGCGGTGATGTGGGTGGCCTTCACGCGGCAGGCGATCCCGGTCTTCTGGTTCGGGCTGCTGATGATCCTGCTGTTCTCGGTGCAACTGGGGTGGTTCCCCGCGTTGGGCGCCGGCACTGTCTGGCACCTGGTCCTGCCCGCGTTGACGCTCGGCACGTACGAGCTGGCGCTCTATCTCCGAATGATCAACTCCGCGTTCGCCGAGGAGCAGAACCAGGACTACGTGCGCACCGCGTACGCCAAAGGGCAGCGCGACTGGGTGGTGGTGACACGCCACATGTTGCCCAACGCGATGCTGCCGATCATCACGATCGCGGGGATCAACCTGGGCGTGCTGCTGGGCGGGGCCGTGGTCACCGAGACCGTGTTCAGCTGGCCCGGCGTGGGCCGGCTGATCGTCCAGTCGGTGAGCCAGCGGGACTACCCGGTGATGATCGCCGGGGTCTTCGTGGTGTCCCTGGTGTTCGTGATCGTGAACCTGGTCGTCGATCTGCTGTACGCGGTGCTCGACCCCCGGGTGAGGCTGGCGTGAGAAGACAATGGACGCGCGTCTACGCGAGGGAGTGGTGGACGCGCTTCTACGCGAAAAGACTGCCCGGGTCGACGCTGGTGGCGCTGGCCCTGTTGACCGGGGTCGCGGTGTTGGTGCTGGTCGTGCCGCTGCTGCCGGGTTACCGCCCGTACGCGCAGAATGTCAGCGCTGGGTTGCTCGGGCCGATGCAGACCGCAGGCGGCGAGTTCTACCCGCTGGGGGCCGACAACCTGGGACGCGACCTGTTGAGCCGGCTGGCGCTGGCGGGCCAAGTGACGATTCTGATCGCGCTGTCCGCGGTGGTGATCAGTTTGCTGATCGGGGTCGTGCTCGGTCTCGCGGCGGGCTACTTCCGGGGCCCCGTGGAGAACGTGATCATGGGTCTGGCGGACCTGCAACTCGCGATCCCCCGGGTGCTGCTGCTGATCGCCGTGGTGGCGGTGGTCGGGTCCAGCGTGCTGAACCTGGC
>JBOGDL010000140.1:0-30282 GCA_050701815.1 Micromonosporaceae bacterium
CGGACCAGCGGCAGGAGCCGGTCGATGTCGCCGTAGTCGAGCAGCAGCGCCTGATCGACGTAGGGCCAGTGGCCGCGGTCGTACTCGTCCGGGAACTGGGCGTGCACCACGTCCAGGCCGAGCTCCCAGGCTTTGCGCACATGCTTGAGCTTGCCGCCGATGAGCAGGACGCGAGGCCGTCCGGTGGCGACCACCGGGGACCGTTGGCCGGTGGGTACGACCTGGTTGGACAACGTGGCTCCTTCTCTCACGTTTGCTCCCGGCGGCTCACCGGGAGTGGGGAATGGCGTCACGGCTGGGGAGGTTCGGTGCGGCGCCTCGGTGCGGCGCCCCGCACGAGGCTCAGCCGGCTCGCCGGGCGAATCGCTGGCAGAGTCTTGGCGAACCCGCGCACCGTGGGCACGACCTGCCGCCGCACGGCCTCGCGTCCCGCTGCCTCGACGCAGTCGCGCCCGCCGCCTGGCGGCGGTCTCCGCGAGGCGCTCTGGGGTCCACGCGCTGGCCAGTGCCTCGATCACGTACGGGTCCATGCCGTGCTCCTCACAACCGACTCCAACACCGGCAAAAACGTAATGCCGGTTGCACACGGAAGTCAACCGGCTTTCGAGTTATGGTGGTGTCGGGTTCGCAGGAATCCTGAGATGAGCACGAGGGGTGATCACGATCGTGACGACCAGCCGGGGCGCGGGCGCAGCGGCGCCCGCGCACTCCGACCTGCTGTGCGCGTTCGCCAACACCCTCGACGTGGACGTCGACGCCCCCGTGCCCGACGCGCTCACTGATCCGGCCGTGCTCACCGACTGGCTCCGGGCCCACGACCTGCTCGACCCCGACGAGCGGGCGGACGGGGACGACCTCGACCTCGCACGTGCCCTCCGGTCCGGGCTACGCACCGCCATGGCGCGTCACCACGATGGCGACGACCTGTCGCCGGTGACCGACCTCGACGCGACAGCCACCCGGCTGCCGCTCCGGATCGTCTTCGACGGCACCCGTCCCCGACTCGCCCCGGCGGTCGGCGGCGCCACGGGCGGCCTGGCCCGGCTTCTTGTCGCGATGGCCGACGCGGGGGCCGACGGCGCGTGGACACGCCTGAAGATCTGCGTCGCCGACGACTGCCAGTGGGCGTTCTACGACACCTCGAAGAACCGTTCACGGCACTGGTGCTCGATGGGCGTCTGCGGCAACCGGCAAAAGACCCGCACCTATCGCGCCCGGCAACGAGCGAAGCAGTGAACTGGTCGGGCCGTCGCCCGTGTCACTGGACGCGGGTGCGGTGGTCCCTGGCGAGGCCGTGCAGGGGGCATGGCTGCCTGGGCTCGCGCGGGCACAGGATCCACAGGTCGGACGCGGTCACCCGGTAGAGGCGGTAGGGGGACTCCCCCGTCATGTCGTCGCGGGTGACCGGGGCGCCGCCCCGGTCGCTGGGTCCAGGGTAGATCTGAAGCCCGCGGTCGAGTTCGTCACCTGACAACTCGCGGCCCTCTCCGACGGCGTACACGGCGCGGCCGTGATAGGGCGCGACGGTGGAGTCGAAGACCACGATGCTCACCTGCGGGCGTTCGGCGAGGTTGCGTGAGTGCCGCGCGTCGGTCGATGACGTCCAGTAGAACTCCCGCTCGCCCGCGGCGGCGAAGTAGACAGGGGTGGTCCACGGGTGACCATCGGCGTCTGTGGTGCCCAGTGTCAGGTAACGGTTCGCGTTGAGGAGATCCCGCGCGTGCGCGGTGAGGTCGTCGTGGGTCATGGCTTGGAGTCTCCCCGCTGGCGCTTCCATCGTGGGGACACGCGCCGTCTCGCCGGGGACGGGTGAACCGCCGCTACCCCGCTTCGACCGCGACCGGGGCCACGTCCTCGACCCGGAGCACGCGCAGGTCCTCGACGCTGGGCGAAGACTGGGAGCGCAGCCGGCCGGCCTGCCGGGTGACCGCCTCGTCGAGGAGTTGGCGGGCGTACCGGCCGTTGCCGAGGGCGCCGCCGGTCGCGACCTGTTCGACGTGGCCACGTATCGCGGTGAGAGTTTCTCCGGGGCACTCGTAGCCGTCCGCGCGGGCCATCGCCTCGAAGATCGCCACCAGCTCGTCCGGGCTGTACGGCTCGAACTCGATGTGCCGGGTGAAGCGGGATCGCAGACCCGAGTTGGCGACCAGGAAAGCGGCCATTTCCCGCTCGTACCCTGCGACGATCACCACCACCTCCTCGCGGTGGTCCTCCATCAACTTGACCAGCGTGTCGATGGCTTCGCGGCCGAAGTCGGCGCCCCGGTCGGGTGGAGTGAGGGCGTACGCCTCGTCGATGAACAGCACGCCGCCGCGAGCGCGTTCGAACGCCTCCCGGGTGCGCTGCGCGGTGTGGCCGATGTACTCGCCGACGAGGTCGGCCCGCGACACCTCCACCACCTGGCCCCGGGTCAGCACACCGAGCGTGGCGAGCAGCCGGCCGTACAGCCGGGCCACCGTGGTCTTGCCGGTGCCGGGTGGGCCGGAGAAGACGAGGTGGCGGGACACCGACGGGGTGGGCAGGCCGGCGCGGGCACGCGCCCGCACACTCGCCAGCAGGTCGATCAGCCCCGAGACCTCACGTTTCACCGCGGCGAGCCCGACCATGGCGTTCAGCTCCGCCAGCAGCGGGGTGACCGAGGCGTCGGACGATGGCTCCTCTGGCGCCGGGGCCGCGTCGGCCAGGTCCTGCGGCAGCAGCTGCGCCAACGCCACACCCGTGGCGTCACCGGCCTCGGCGAGCCGGTACGCCTGCCGCTCGATCATCTCCTCGAAGGTCTTGCGGGCCACCCGGGCGTTGCCGAACGACTCGGCACGCGGCATCGCCTCGAACAGCGTGCCCAGGGCGAGCCGGGTGTCGTACTCCAGCGAGTAGTGGTGGGTGCGGCACAGCCCCTCCACGATGGTGACCAGCTCCTCAGCGGAGTAGCTGTCGAACTCGATGCTCTTCGAGAACCGCGACGCCAGCCCCGGGTTGCCGTCCAGGAACTCGCGCATCAGCGCCGGGTACCCCGCGACAATCACCACCACCTCATCGCGGTGGTCCTCCATCAACTTGACCAGGGTGTCCAGGGCTTCCCGGCCGAAGTCGTGGCCCGAGCCGCCTTTGACTGGTTTCAGGGCGTACGCCTCGTCGATGAACAGCACCCCGCCGAGCGCCTCGGTGAACCTCGCCGTGGTCTTCGGCGCGGTCGCGCCGATGTGCTCATCCACCAGATCCGCCCGCGACACCTCCACGAGCTGGCCGCCGGGCAGCACGCCCAGCCCGGCGAGGATGTTGCCGTACAGCCGGGCGACGGTGGTCTTGCCTGTGCCGGGGGCCCCGGCGAAGACCATGTGACGGGACATCGGTGGCATCGGCAGCCCCGCCTCAGCGCGGCGCTGCGCGATCCGGTTCAGCCCGACCAGGGTCGCGACCTCGCGCTTCACCCCGGCGAGGCCGACCATCGCATTCAGCTCCTCCAGCAGGGGCGCGACGCCGTCACCGTCGCCGGTGTGGAGCGCGGCTCGCGGCCCCGTTCCGTTCGGCGTCTTCGGGGGTACGTCACGAGCCTGGTCACGTACCGCGGTGTCGGTGACCGGCACCGGTTCGCTGGTCTCGACCTGCACCCCGCCGCCCGCGTTGTCGAGCAGTTCGCACCGGGTGACCCGGCCGCGGGAGCCGCTCGCGTACCGGGCGCCGGGCCCGCCGCAGCCGTGTATCCGGGTGTCCTCGAGCGCCAGCTCGGCGGCGGCTTCCGCGGTGGCGCCCGTGCCGCTGACGGCGCGGACGTCGCAGGCCCGGACGGTGACAGCGGCGCCGGAGCTGGCGACCACACCTTGCGCGCCGCCGCACACCTCCACATCGCTGACGTCGAGCACCGCCCGGTCGGAGCCCTGCACAGCCACCCCGCAGCGCTCCACCGTGGACCGCCGGAGGGCGGCGCGGACGCCGCTGGCGTGCAGGCCCTGTTCGGTGGCGTCCCGGATCGTCAGCCCCGACAGCTCAGGGGCCGCGCCGCCGCACAGCAGCACTCCGGCACGGGCGCCGGTCACGGTCGTGCCGGCGACCCGTCCACCGGCCTCGCCGTCGTACCGCACCGCCGCATCGCCACCGCCCTCGATGCGGCACCGCACCACCTCCGGCGCCGCCGTGCCGGTGACCGCGAGCGCGGCCGCCGTGGTCTTGGAGATCTCGCACTCGGAGAGCAGCCCCTTCGCCTGCTCCACCGCCAGCACGCCGTGCCCGCCGGTCTCTGTGATCCGACACCGGTGCAGCGCCGGCGCCGCGTCGCCGCCGAGCACCACCGCGTGACCCTCGATGCCGGTCAGCTCGCAGTCCTCCAGCACCGCCGAGCCACCGGTGGCGACCAGCCCGTCGCCGGGGGTGTCCCGGATCGCCGTCGCTGACAGGCGTACGGCGCCGCCGTCCTCGACCGCCACCGCCGGCCCGTCGACGGCGGTGAACTCGCACTCGCGCAGGTGGCCAAGACCGCCTTGGACGGACAGCAGGCCGGCGCCGCGTACCTCGGAGATCACGCAGCCGTGCAGGTCGGGGTCGGCTCCCGAGGTGATCACGACACCGGTACCCGCGATGTTCCGGAACGTGGTGCCGGAGACCTCGCCGCCGGCGTCGCGTTCGGTCAGCAGGCCGGCGCCCGCCGGGTTCTCCACCGTGCAGTCACTCAGCTCCAGCCGCGCCGCTCCCGTCGCGTGCACGGCGAGCACGCCCTCGCACCGCACGTCGCATTCGACCAGCCGCAACCGGCCGGCGCCCACCTGCACCGCGGGGTACTTCTCGCTGCCGCCGACGATGGTGATGCCGCGCAAGGTGACCGACGCGCCGCCGGAGAACACCGCGAGCCCGGCGTGGGCGCGGAGCGTGACGGTGCCGCGTCCCTCCTCGGCGACCAGGGTGGTGTCAGAGGTGAGCCGCAGCTCCTCGCGGTAGTCCCCCGGCTGGATCACGATCGTCGCTCTCGGACCGGCGATGGCCAGGGCGTCCGAGATCCGCGGCACCCCGCCGGGGTCACTCTGCGATACCGACACCACGCGCTCCACCACTCGAGTACCCCTCTGCTGTACGGCCGTTTCGAGGCGGGGGTGCGTACCTCCGGCCGCGTTCGTCGAGCCCGGGTGTGAACCCGAGATGGCGCGGCGGGCGGCCCGCCGACTCACGGGGCAACACGCCCCGTAACCGCTCCAGCAGCCGGTCGTCACCGGCCGCACGCCCTGGCCGGTCGCCGGCACGGTCGCGCAGCAGCACCCGCAGCGGACCCCGGCCGTCGGCGGGCGGGTCGACCGCCAGCACCGCGAACCGGCTGCCCGGAGCGAACACCGCGCTGCCAGAGCCGAACCGGCTCAGCTGGTGCGCGCTGACCGACCAGATCACGTACTCGACGGAGGCGCCCGGGGATCGACTGCCGGAGATGGCGACGTCGACAAAGGCCGGCTCGACCAGCTCTTCGCCCGCGCGGTACCCGTTGATCACCGCTTCCACATCGCCCCCCGCGGCGAACACCGGGCCCAGCACGGCCGGCAACCGCCGCAACCCCCGCAACGCGCCCCGGGCCACGATCGTCATCCCGTCGTCCACCCCGGTACGCAGCGCCTTGTTCACCGGGTCCCGCTCGCCCGCCTGGTACGCGCACAGCGCCACCAGCTCCGGCACCAGCTCGGCGGGCTTCCCGGTCGCACGCAATCCGGGTTCCTCGGCGAGGGTACGGGTGACCACCCGGGCGTACGCGTCGTAGCGGCCGTTGAGCACCCGCCGCAGTTCCGCCCGGTCGCCGTCGCCCCAGCCGGTGTCCGTCAGCCATGTACCCGGCGGCGCCACGGGCGCCGAGGCGCCGTGCGGCGGCGCAGGGCTCCGGCCGCCCGACCCGGTGGCACGCGACCACCGGGTCGGTCCCAGCAGGGCGACACTGTCGGCGAGCAGCGGCGCCGGAGCCGACTCCACCGGACGGACCGGGTGAGCCGCCGTGTCGGTAATGGTGGTGTCCACCGTTCTCCCTCTTGGTGCCCTGAACGTTCTCGCCGCGTATCCACAACGGCTGGGACCGGGGCGGGGTTCACGGTCGCGACCCGGCTTCGGCGACGACGTCGTGCGCCGCGAGAAGCTGGTCACCGCTTCTTCATACGACCTCGGGCACGCCTCGCCTTCGCGCGTCGAGGGGCGGCTGCCGTTCCGGCTCTCCTGGTGGCCAGGTAGTGGGACCGTCCCGCGTAGACGATGTGGTACTCCGCGTCGGCGCTGGACTGCGAGATGGCTCGCCGGGACACGAGTCCGCTCGGCTCGATCGTGCCGAGGTTGATGCCGAAGAGCGCGGGAAGCAGCAGCGGCGTCAGGTCGCCTCCGATGTTCCGCCAGGAACCCATGCGCCGGATCTGGTCCGCGATGTCCTGTATGGAGTTCCCGTCGGCGATGTGCTCGAGATAGACCGGGTTATCGGGATTGGCGGCGTAGTGGGCGATGAGGAAGTCCGCGGTCGCCCCGCGGAGGCTCGCTATAGCCCTGGCGCGGATGCCGTCCGCCGTGTTGTCGTGGCCGGTTCTCCAGTCATAGCCGCGTTCTTCCAGCAGTGGGCCCCAGATCTGCTCCGGCACCGTTTCGATGAACGAGTGGTAGAAGCAGTTGCCGTCGCCGGGGACATCCACCACGTCCAGGTCCAGATCGCGGGCGGTGTCGTGCTGCGCGTCGGTCAGCCAGGGATTCCTCGGGGTCTCCACGGCCCCGTCCTTGCCCGTCTCCTTGCCCTTGCCCTTGTTCTTGCCCTCCGCCTTGTCTGTGCCCTTGGCCTTGGCCGGGACGTCGAGGTTCATCGCGTCATCATCGGATTCCTGCTTGACCGACGGCTTGAAGGCGGGAAGGTACCCGTCGCTATAGTCGGCGATGATCATCCCGTCCGGGTTCACAGCCGGGTCGAACGCGTTGTCGAACGCGGCCAGGGCGCAGATGGGCCACCACCCCCACCGTCCTTCCCGATCGGGCATCCACACGTGGAACTCCACGAATTGCGCGTTGACGACGGAACGGTCGATCGTCGGCTCGGCGGTACGAGGGTTGAGCGCGGTGTTGGCGAAGGCGGTCGCGTTACCGGCGCCTTCCGCGGTCATGGTTATCCCGTGACGACCGCTGCCACTGAAGCCCATCGCGTAATGCGGGAACAGTTCGTGTGTCTGACCCCAGGTGGTCGTCTGCTCTTCGGTTTCGAGCACGGCACCCAGATACAGGCCCAGGATCCGGCCGTTGGTCAGGGAGAACCGCTCGTCAGCGGGGGTGTCGGCGGGCCGCCGGGTCAGGAACAACCCCCACTGACCAACCAACTCCCGCTCATGTACGCCGGCATGTTCCGGTGCCACAGGCCGCGGCTGGACCCGCGCGGGCTGCGGCGACTCACCTCCGATCAGCCGGCGGACCTCCCGCGCCACATCCTGCTGCAACGACGGCCACACGCTGCCCTCCCAGAACCTGGCCGGCAGTGCGGGCAACCGTGGATCATTCTGGTCCCGGGCGATCCTCTTCAACGGGTTGAGGCCGATGATCTTCACCCGGTTAATCTGGTCCGCCGCCGCCTGAACCGTCGGGTGCACCTGACCGTCCTCACCCGCGAACGGCTCCCAGACCCGGTTCACCGGATCGGTCCGATCGCGCCACGGGAACGCGGCTTCCATTCCAAGTGCGGGAACGAGCCGGTGCCTCACCCTCACGACCTTGAGAATCCGCACGTCCTCGTCCCACACGTCCGGGTTATCGCTGTGCCACGTCGTCTCGATCGCCATACGTCCCTGATCCAACGGCCGCTCCACCGTCTCGGGAGGTCTCCTCGGCGCCTCGGCGGCACGGTCGTCGACGTCGCTGGGAGCGGCGTCCCCGGCCGGCACCGGCACCGCGCCGCCCCGAACCCGGCGCCGCTTGGGCGCCGGCGCCGACTCGACATCGGCCCGCGACGCCGTACGCTTTGCCCCCGCGCTCGGCCCCGCGGCACCGTCCGAGGCGGGCCCGGCCGCCTCCTTTCGAGCGCCGTCGACGACCTTCTTCCCGAAGAGGTCACCGGAGAGCTCGATGGCCCGCTTCACGGTGTAGGGCTTGCCGGTTTTCGGGTCGTTCTCCTTCAACAACCGCTCGAGCCACCGCCTCACCCACCGCAGCACCTCGGGGGACGGCTTTCCCTTCCCCTTGTGGTCGAGCGACTCCCCCTCCGGCATGTCCTTCGTGGCCAGGTAGTCCTTCAACGTTTTCGGACTCCCGGGCGAACCGTCCGGACGCCACCCCACCACGTCGCTGGGCGGTTCCGCGGGCGGCTCCTTGACAACGGGATTCCACCAGTCCTTGACCGTCGTCGTGCTGACCAGGTCACCGGACAGCTTCGCCACCTTGGCCAGGCTGAGTTTCTTACCCTTCTCGTCGAGTACGCCGTTCATCCCGACCACCCAGCGCCGTACCCACTCCCGCACCCCGGGCATCAGGCGCCCTCTTCCGCTGGTGGCCAATGACTCCCCGGCCGGCAGCCGCCCTCTGGCCTCGTACTCCACCTCCAGGTACCGGCGCAGCGTCGGGTACGTGTTCCCGGAACGATCCGGGACCCCCGGGCGCCACCTCACCACATCCCTCGGCGGGGCGGTTGTCGACGGCTGCCGACCGGTGCGCCACCACTTGCTGACCACGGTCTGGTCCACCAGCCCACCGGACAGCTCGACCGCGTCCCGCGAGGCGTAGAGCTTGCCCTCCCGGTTGGTCTGCCCGTACAGGCCCTCCGCCCAGCGCCGTACCCAGTCCCACGTCTCCGGGGACAGGTGCCCCTTCACGTCACGTACCAACGACACCCCGGCCGGCAGCTTCCGCCGCGCCAGGTAGTCCCGAAGCGTGGCGGGGCCGTCCTCCGAACCGTCCGGTCGCCACCGCAGCACGTCCGCTGGCGGCGCCGGCAGTGGCGGCTGATCGCCCGTGGCCCACCGCCACCACGCACCCACGGTGGCGCGGTGCACCAGGCCACCGGAGAGCCGTACCACCTGCTCCGGGGTGTATTCCTGGCCGGTGCCCGGGTCGACGTCCCCGGACAGCCCCAACACCCACTGCAGCACCCACTCCCGTACCACCGGCCGCAACCGGGTCGGCGCGACGGTGTCGAACGACTCCCCGGCCGGTAGCCCACGCTGCTCCAGGTACTCCCGCAGCGTGCCCGGTCCCTGCGGCGAACCGTCCGGACGCCACGCCGCCACGTCCTCCGGCGGCCCCGGCTGCTGCCGCTCGCCTTCATCGCTGCTCCGCCACCACCTGATGAGGGTGTTTCTGGCGATCAGGCCACCGGCGGTGTCGAGCACCTCCGCCAGGCTGTAGAACTCGCCGGTGCTCGGGCTGGTCTGGCCACGCAGCCCCAACACCCACTGCCGCAGCCACGCCAGGGTCTCCGGCGCCAGCCGCCCCCTCGCGCCCCGCTCCAACGACATCCCGGCCGGCAACTCCCGCCGCCGCAGGTGTTCGCGAAGCGTGGCCGCCCCGTCGTCCGAGATCTCCGGACGCCAGCCCACCACGTCCTCCGGCGCCGGCAGCTGCACACCGGCAGCGCTCCACCATCTCTGCACGACCTCCTGGGCGACCAGGCCGGACAGCTGGGCCACCAGCCGCGGGCTGTACCGGGTACCGGCGCTGTCGGTCTCGCCGCGTAGCCCCAACGCCCAGTTCAGCACCCACTCCCGTACCCCGGGCGCCAGCCGACCAAGGGCATCGGTGTCCAACGACTCACCGGCCGGCAACTGGCCCCGCTGCTCCAGGTACTCCCGCAACGTGGCCGGCCCGTCCTCCGGCGGGTCCTCGGGACGCCACCGCACCACGTCGTCCGGCGGCGCTGGCCGCGGCGGCCGTCCGCTGGCGGCGCCGCGCCACCACGCGTCGACCGTGGCGTCGTTGACCAGGCCACCGGACAACCGCGCCACCTGCTCCATGGTGTACCGCTGGCCGGTGCCCGGGTCGGTCTGCCCGGACAGCTCCGACACCCAGTGCCACACCCACTCCCGTACCCCGGGCGCCAGCCGACCAAGGGCGTCGGTGTCCAGCGACTCTCCGGTCGGCACCCCCCGCCGCTCCAGGTGCTCCCGCAACGTGCCCGGCCCCTGTGGCGAGCCATCCGGGCGCCACGCCACCACGTCCTCCGGCGGCTGCAGGTTACGAGCAACACTCCACCACTCGTTGACCGTCTTGTCGGTGGCCAGGCCGCCGGACAGGTCGGCCACGTCCCGCAGGGTGTAGCGGCGACTGGTGCCCGGGTTGGTCTGGCCGCGCAGCCCCACGGCCCAGCGCCACACCCACTCGCGTACCCCCGGCATCAGCCGCCCCGACCTGTCGGGCGTCAGCGACTCCCCGGCCGGCAGCCCTCGCCGCTGCAGGTACTCCCGCAGCGTTGCCGGCCCCCCCGGCGAACCATCCGGACGCCACGCCACCACGTCGTCAGGCACCTCCCGCGGCGGCCGCCGGTACGGCCTCGACGAATCGGCCACGGTGTCGGCACGGCGCGCCCCGGACGGCGGCGTCTCCTCGTCGGAGACCACCATCGCGTCCCCGTCGTCACCCCGAACGCTCCCGTCGCTCGACAGGCTTGTCAGGTCACTCGGGTGATAGTCGTCGTCGGAGGGGGTTCCCGAGGGGCGACCGGATCGTCCCGGGTCGACCCTGCGCAGCGCGTTGCCCAACGTGAAGCCGCGGCCGCGGCCCCGCCCGGTCGACCCGAGGCGGGTGTCAGGGGGGTCGGTGAGCGCCTGGAACAGCGACCGCGACCGCACCACCGGCGGGAACGCGTCCGGGATGACTGCCCCGGTCGGGTCGGTCACCACGGCGTACACCGCGGTGGCGCCCTGGACCAGACGGCGTACGTCGGCCGCGCTCGACACCTCGATCGGGCGCCTGGAGGTGGCCGGGTCGAGGGCACGCACCCCGTTCACGCCGTGGTGCAACACGACGGCGTGGCCGATGTCGTCCCGGTGTACCCGGAGGAACCCGGTACGGCCCGCCCCGGCGGCGACGGCGGCGAACACCGCGTCCGGTGACTCCGCCAGCGGCCACCCCGTCGCGGAGCCGAACTGCTCACGCCCACGACGGGTGTCGAAGGCGTGGTCGTCCACCACCCAGTCACCGCGTACACCCCCGTACAGCCGGTCGCGTACCGCCAACAGCACCTGGACGCAGTTGTCGTCCCGCGGCGGCACGTCGCGGACCACGTCGCCGATCAGGCGGGTCAGGTCGCCGTCGTCGTAGGTCACCGACTCGGGGCGGGAAAGTGGCACCGCCGCGTCGTAGTGGTCGTCTCCGTTGTAGATGATCGCCGCACCTGGCGACCGCTGGCCCCCGGAAGCGAGCTCGGACCAGTCCGCGCGTGTGTCCAGCAGCGTGATGCCGCCGCCGAAGACCTGCATGGCCACGCCTGGGACGAGGTCGAAGATCGTCGCTTCCCAGCCGGCGTCCGACCCGGTGACCGGCCCGTCCCGGTCGGTCCAGGCGCCTGGCACGCGTACCCGGTTCAGCAGTTCCGCGCGGTCGTCCGGGTGCAGGTCGTAGAACTGAAGCAACGCCTCCGGCGGTCCGATCCGCGCCGCGTCGTGGTCGGCGACCGCCCCGACATCGAACATCACGTCCGCCAGGTGCTCGCGCATCACGCGGACCACGGCGGCGAGCGCCGCCATGATCGTCGGCTCGGGGAGCGGCTGCTCCAGCTCGCGAACGGCTCGTTCGACACCCACCTGACGCAACGTGTCCAGCGACTCCGACAGTCGGGGGGTGACCCGGTTGGATCCCAGCAGACGCTGGGCCACGTGGTCGAAGTTGGCGATCAACAGTGCCCGGAACAGGCAGTCGCCGTCAGCCCGGACCCGTACGTCGCGGAGCCGTACACCCGCCAGCCGCCGCCGCTGGGAGTCGGTCAGGCCCGGCGACCGGCGCTCGTCGACGGCCGGGCCGGCGGCGCGGTCACGCTCGGGAACCACAGACCGCCTCGCGGGGGGCGTCGACTCGACGTCCTGGTGCGCCGGCACCTCATGGTCCGTCCGGACCTCGACCGGGCCGCCCGTGCGCTTCCCGGGCGTCAGGTGCGGCTTGGGCAACAGCACGTTGAACAACGAGCCGGGCGTGTGTGACAGTCGAGACCCTTTCGACGGCGGCCGCAGCCCGGCCGGGGTCGGGGCTCCCTTCCGCTGCTTGACGAGCTTCCGGGGGCGTGGCGCGGACGGCGGCGGTGCACTCGGCTCCGGGATCGGACGCGGCTGCGGCCTGGCCTCCAGGTCCGCGAAGATCCGCTGCGCGTCCCGCTCGTAGACGTACAGGTAGACGGTGTGCGTGCTGTGGGCGGTCCGCGGCCGGAACCGCCAGGTCCGCAACCAGTTCCTGCGCCCTTTCGTGGCGGTGAAGTCGAGGTCCAGGGTGGCCTTCAGCAGCCACACGTTGCCGGCCATCTTCAAGTGGGCGAAGTCCCTGCCCTCACGCTGCATCAGGCGCAGCGTCGACAGGGTGTCGACGATCTCGGCACCCGGTGTCGGATCGAACGCCTGCGGGTTCGCATCGGCGTCGGCCGTACCGACGCGGTTGGCGAGGTTGCCGCTGGTGACGTTCGTGACGCCGACCTCCCGGCTCGAGTTGGTGATGGTGTCGCCTCTGGCCAGGCGGCCGAGCAGGAACCGGTCGAACTTGCGCACCAGCACGGGGTCACGGAGCTGCCCCCGGGTGACGACCTGCTTGAGCTTGTCCGTCCACAGGCCCTCCTCGACCAGCCCAGACAGCGGGAGACCGGCGTCGTCCAGGATCGGGTCGAGGTTGCCGAGGACCCGCAACACCCCGAGTCCCTTGCGGACGTACTCCTGGTTGTGGACCGGCTCCCGCCCCGGGTTCCGGCCCAGCGAACGCAGTGCCGCGTCGACCAGGGTCTCCGGTCGGGTGAGCCCGCCAGGGAAGTACCTGTCCGGCAACCGGAACCGGCCGGGCGGAGGACTTCCGCTGGCGGTGTAGTCGCCCTCGGCCGGGCGGGTGTCGCTGATCGGCAACGGCACGCGCCAGGTCATCGAGCCGGCGGCCTCCCGCTCCACCCGGGTCGTACGCCGGGTCACCGGGGCCGGCTGGCCGTCGCCCCTGGACAGCCAGTGCCGCACCCGCCGTACCGGCGACCAGGCGTACGCCAGGCCCAGGGCGGCGGTATCGACGAACCTCGCCCACGCCGTCGGGTGCCGGCTGACGCTGGCGGTGAGGTCGAAGTCGACCTGGAACGTGCGGTTGCCCTCCCAGTGGTAGATGGAACGGGCGTTGGCGGTCGCCTCCGACGTGGCGACGGTGGCGTTCCTGGTGCGCCTGCGAACGTAGGACCAGGTACCCGTGGTGGCCAGATTCCGGCCCTCGTCCCCTCCGGCGGTACGCCCACCGGCGGTACCGCTGACGGAGGCGTCCACGGTCCGCGCCCTGATCCGCTTGCGGGTACGGGTGTCGACCGTCCAGAGGTAGTTCTCCAGACCGCCGAGGGTCACCATGCCGACCGGCCGGGGATCGCGCGGCGAACCCGCCTTGACCTTCGTGACGACCAGCTCCGAGCCGAGCAACCCGAACAGGCCGCGCCGCCTGCGGAACACCGACGTCACACCGCCGCCGAACAACTGGTCGGCCATGCCGCGTCCACCGTGCGGAGAGTTCAGGTCGTAGAGGTTGCGTTCGCTACCGGGGTCCTGGGTGACCGTACGGGGGTCCCGCAGCGCCGGGTCGAGTTCTCGCAACATGTCGTCGACCAGGCGAGCCAGCACCATCGGTTCACCGGGCTGCCCCGCTTCGTCCCGGCCGAACACCTCGAAGCGCTCCGCCGCGCCGTAGCCCAGCACGGGGCCATCCGGCGAGAACATGTACTCGGGCAGTTGCGGCCCACCTGAGTACCGCTGCGCGATCTCCGCGAACATGTCCTTCGACGCGCCGGCGTAGCGGGCCCGTACGCCGGCCGCCACCTGGTTCGGCAGCAGAGGGCTGTCGGGGTCGTACTCGTGAGGCGCGTCGAGCAGTGTCTCCACGACGTGGTCGTCCAGCGGGAGGGCGCCCGAGGCGTACCGGGTGGCCGCGTCCCGGGCCGTGTCGGGGTCGATGATCTCGCCCTGTTCGTCGACGAGCCCCCGCAGGACGCGCTGTTCGTCGAGCGCCGAGGCCACATCTGGCGGCAGGTCGACGTCCAGGTGCAGCCGGTCCAGCAGGTCGTCCGGCAGGTGGATGTTGCCGGCGACGTGGGAGTGCAGCAGCCGTCGAACGACGTGGCCGGACAGGGTCAGCTCACCGGAGAGATGACGCCGCACCGCGGCGGCGAGATGACCTCTGGAGAGGCCCAGGTCGCCGTGCAGGTGCCGCCGCAACAGGCCGTTGACCTGTATGCCGTCCAGCCCCTCCAGGCCCGGGTACCGTCCCTGCCGCACCTCGCGCACCAACAGGTACGGCGCCGCCTGGGCGGTGGAACCGCGCGCAGCCACCGGCGGAGGCCCGCCGACCCTGGCGGGGGGACGGGCGACCAGGCGCCTGGGTGGTTTGGGCGCGGCCTCGTAGCGGCCTTCCAGCGTGGCGACCACCTTCCCCGGAAGCCGCAGTCTGTGGGCGTGGTACGCACGCAGCAGGCCGGTCACCGCGGAGGTGTCCAGGGTGTCCAGTGGGAGGCTCCCCAGGGCGTACGCCTCGGCGACGTACGCGAGCGCGCTTTCCGCGCCGTCCGGGTGCCGCACCGTGCTCCGCACCTGCGCCACCAGGCGGCGGCGGATCCGGCCCGGCACCCCGGACGGGAGGTCCAGCGTGCCCGCGTGGTGCATCTCCAGCACCTGCGCGACCGTCGCCAGGTCCAGCGCGAGCCCGCCCGCCGCGTGCCGCCGCGCCAGCTCGACGAGGACACTCGGCGGCAGCTCCGGGACCACGTCGGTCGGCAGCGGCCCGATCTCGTCGGCGAGACGTGCCAGCACCTCCTCCCGCGTCTGCCCGAGCAGGTTCAGGCCGCCGGCGTGGTGGAGGTCCAGGACGGCGGCGACATCCAGCGGGTCGAGCGGTAGGTAGCCGGCCGCGTACGCGTCCCCGGCGAGTTCCAGCGACACGGCGGGCCTGGCTGGCGGGCCCAGCGGCGCGGTGTTCCCGGGCCCGGTCGGGTCCGGCATCTCCGCCAGGTACCTCCGGACCGCGGCCTGCACCTCGACAACCAGGCGGTCACGTGCCTCGTCACCGAGCTCCAGCGACGTGGCGGCCCGCGGCTGGAGCAGGTCGAGCGCGAGTACGAAGTCGACCGGCCCGTCCTGGTCCGCGTACCGGGCGGCCAGCCTGGCGGCCACCGGGGCCGGCAGGTCCGAACTCCCGTCCAGGAACTGCCACAGCGCCTGGCTCAACCCGGCGGGATCCCGGATCGAGTCCCACACCGCGAACCGATCCAGGGCCGCGATGACGTCGCCGGGCACCCCGTCGATCGTCCGGAGCCGCCGTACCAGGTCTCCCGGCAGGTCGACCTCGCCGGCCAGGTGGGCCTGCAGCACGCGCCTCGCCACGGAGAGAGGCAACCCCAGTCCCGCGTCGAGACGCCGGCGCAGCACCCCCGCGACAGCCGTGGTACCCAGGCTCGCCAGCTCCGACCCGTACGTCTCGAGCACCGTGACGGCAGCGTCGTCCCAGGCGTGCCGCGCGACGAGCCGGCCGACCACCGGCGACGGCAGGCGGGTGTGACCGTCGACGTGGCTGTACAACTGTGCCAGGTCCAGGTCCGCATCGGCCGCTGTCTCCTGAGCGAGACGGGTACGTACGCCGGCCGCCACCTGGGCACGCAGCCGCCGTACCCCGCTGTCGTGGCCGGTGAGCAGGTCGATCACCACCGAGTGGTCCAGGCGCAGCCCGCCGGAGGCGTACCGCGCGGCGAGGCCGTTGACCACCCTTAGGGGCAGGGCGTCCAGGCTCGTCCGGCGTCGCCGCAGCGCGTCACGCAGCTCCACGAGGAGGCGGGCCCGGACCCCTTCGGCCACGGAGCCGGACAGGAGCATCGTTCCGGGGGCTCCGGACTGTTGGGAATCGTGGGCGTCGAGCAGTCTGGCGGCCACGGACACGTCCAGGGGGAGGTGTCCGGAGGCGTACCGGGCGGCCAGCGTTTCGACCACCGCCGGCCTCAGGCGATGCCTGCCGCGCAGGAACCGACGAAGCGCTCCCTGGGCATGGTCGAGGTTGGAGACGTGACCCTGTTCGGTGAGGAAACCCCGCAGGGCGCGTTGGTCGTCGAGCACCGAGGCGACATCGGGCGGCAGTGCCATGCCGCCGCGCAGCCGGTCCACCATGCCATCGGGCAACCGGATCACGCCTTCGACGTGGTGCCGGAGCAGCCCCCGGATGTTGCCTTCGGACAGGATCAGGTCGCCGGAGAGGTGGCGCCACACCGCCGCGGCGACCAGGCCGTTGGACAGGTCGAGGCCGCCGTGCAGGTGCCGCCGCAGCAGGCCGTTGACCTGTGCGCCGTCCAGCCCGACCAGACCCGGGTACCGCCCCCGACGCAAATCCCACACCAGCCGGTACGGCACGGTCTGAAGCGACGCGGAGCCCTGCGTGGCCGGTTGGGTCACCGCTGCGCCGCCCGGCAGGGCCGCCGGACGTACGGCCCGCGCGGAGAACCTGGTGTGGCGGCGAGGGATCAGGAGCCTCCGCCGCCTGGGCGCGGCGTCGTGGCGCCGCCGGAGGTCGTCGGCTCTGGCGAGTCTGACCCTGCCGGCGCGGTGTGCGGCGAGCAGTTCGGCCACCGCCCACCTGTCCACCGGGACGTGCCCAGAGGCGTACGCGTCCGCGACCCGTACCAGCGCCTGGCGGGCCGCGTCGTCCGGGCGGCGCGCCGCGTACCGGACCTGCGCCGCGAACCGGGTACGCATCCGGTCCGCCACGCCGGCCGGAAGTTCCAGGGTCTCCGCGTGGTACGCGGCGAGGAGTTCGGTAGCCACCCGCAGGTCCAGCACCCGTTCCCCAGCGGCGTAACGGCTGGCGAGTTCGGCGGCGAAACCCGGCGGCACCGACCCGTCACCGGTCAGGTGACCGATCACCGCCGCCTGCGCCTCGGCGGTGAACCGGTCCCACATCGCGGCCACCACCTCGGCCGGCAACGGCATCGTGCCCACCCGGTGCGCCTCCAGCAGCCGCGCGACCGCCACCCCGTCCAGCGACAACGAGTGGTCGGCGTACCCGCGGGCCAACCGGCTCGACACGACCTGCGGCAATTCACCCATCGAGCCGGCCGCCAGCAACGGCCCGACCTCGGCCACCAGGCGCTCCAGTACCGCCTGAGCCGTCCGCGGCGGCAGGTACAACCTGTTCGCGTAGTGGGCGCTCAGGACGTCGCCGACCACGGACGGGTCGAGCGGCAGGCCACGGAACGCGTACGCGTCCGCTGCCTGACTCAGCCGCCTCGTGTGCTCCCGCCGCACCGGCCCCCGCAGTTGGGCGGCCGCGTACCGCTGGACAGCGGTCTGCACCTCGATCACCATGCGGTCGTGTGCCTCGGACGTGAGCCGCGGCGGCGTGGCGAGCCTGGCGTGGGGGTGCAGCAGGCCGAACGCCACCGGGAAGGCGAGCGGCTGGTCCAGCGCCGCGTAACGCTCGGCGAGCCGGCCCGCCACCGCGCCGGACAGGGTGGAACGTCCCGCCAGGTAGCCGTGAAGCGCCCCTTCCAGCGCGGCTGGATCCCGCATCCAGTCCCAGCGGGCCTCCCGCTTCAAGGCGGCGGCGACGTCGTCCGGCAGCCCTGTCGCCCGGAGCCCGCCGACCAGATCCTCGGGAAGGTCGATGTCACCGGACACGTGGGCGCGCAGCACACCCGCCAGGGTGTCGGCCGGCAACGCCCGCCCCGCGTCGAGGCGGCGACGCAGCACCGCCACGACCGGCAGCGACCCCAGCCTCGCCAGCTCACCCAGATGCCTCGCGAGCACCTCGTCGGCCACCTGGTCCGAGGCATGCACCAGGAGCCTGCCCACCACCGGCATCGGCAGCGGCGCGGAGCCGTCCAGGTGGCCGTGCAGCCCCGCGTCGACCCGGCCGCGGATCGGCGCGATCTCCGCGTCGGACAACTCCAACGCTCCGGCCAGGTGGGTGTCGAGCACCTCGGCCACATCGGCCAGTTGCTCGCCGCCCTCGAAGAGCCTGCTGACCACGTCCCCGCTCAGGTGGGCGGACCGGCGCGCCTTCCCCAGCCGGTGGTCGATGGTCGCCAGGTCACGTGGTACGTCCTGACCGCGCTCCAGACGGCTGATCATGCCGATCGTCTGGGTGAGCCTGCGCTCGGGACGGAGCCGCACCGCCGCCGGCGCGATGCTGCCGCGGCGACCCTGCTCGTCGTACGGGGCGTACGGCGCCAACTGGAGGGCGGCCACGAGGTCCGGCGGCAGGTCGAGACCACGCCGCAGGGCGCCGACCACGCCCCTGGGAAGCCTCACGGACCCATTGGCGTGAGCTCGCAGCAGTGCCTGGGCGGTGTCGGGGGCGAGCACCTGCTCGCCCGACGCGTGGTCGTTGGCGACGCTGCTGATCGCCTCGGTCGACAACCTGAACTCCCCGGCGGCGACCCGCCTCAGGAGCAGGTCGACGCTGTGCCGGTCCAGCTCGCGGACGATCACCGCGCCACGGTCGACGCGCTGCGGTTGGGGCTCTCCCGAGCGCTGCACGTCTTCCACCGCCAGGGCCCGCTGGACGACATCGGTCGGCACGTCGAGAGCGCCTTCCAGATACAGGCGCAGCATGTCGGGCTCCCGGATCCAGAACGAGTAGCCGTCGAGCTCATGGACCCGCTCCAGGTTCGGCTCACCGGCGCCGCGCGAGAACAGGTTCCGCTTGACCGCCTGCCCTCGTACGGTGAAGGCGGCGTCGGCGGCGAACTGGTAGATCCGGGTCCAGTGCAACGCGAGCTTGTCCAACGACGCTTCACCAGAACGCGACTCGTTCTGGGCGGCTCGGTGAGCCAGCCGGCCGCCCGCCTCACCGCCGATCGCCCGGCCCGCAACCGAGAACCGCAGGTTGGCATTGAGCAGGCCCTCCACGGTGTGGCCCTTCTCGGCCCCCTCCCCGACGACGAGAGCGCCGGAGTTGAACCTCGCGAAGATGCCGTCCGGTTCGGTCTGGGTCACGTATCGGGGCCTGCCAAGGTTGAGGCCGATCTCCGCCTTCCCGACCAGGTCCCTGAACCAGCCGTGCCGGAACACGTGGTCGACGGCGTACACACCGTCGTGGGCCTGCTCCGCGTGGCTCTGTACGTTCAGCGGGCCGGCGAACACGTCGAGCACCGAGGACGCGACCGAACCGCGCTCCGCCAGCCGCGGCGGCATCACCCGCTGCACCGCCGCGGAAAGCCGGCTCGTCGGGATCGCGTCGCTGAGCACCCACCCGACCCGCGCGAACAGCGACTGGTAACCCGGCGGCCGCTCCTCGGGCGCGTCGGACACCCGTACCCGGCGCGCCTGGTCGGCGGACGTTTCGGGAGGGCAGGTGTTTTCGAGCATCTCCAGGGTGACGGTGCCCCGTACGTTGACGGGGTCCCCGACCCGCCGCCCGTCCTCGACGACCTCCGCGGACAGCGTGTGCTCGAACGTGAACCCCAGCACCGGGTCGTACGTCCAGAACAGCTCGGTGTTCCTGACGGTCCCAGTCGCGGTCATCGAACGCGTGTCGGTCCAGTTGACCCGACCCTCGGCCCTGGGTGCGTTCCCGGTGAGCAGCCGTCCGACCCTGAGGGCGTAAGCCAGGACGACGTTGACCCGGCGGGTGTTGGTGACTTCGTGGGCGAGGCCCGGCGAGTCCGCCGCCTGCGACAGGTTGACGATGCTGAGGTCGGTGGACCGCTTCACGTTCCTGTCGTACCGGTCGGCGTGCAGGTCCGCCCCGACGAGGACGGTCCTGGTGGCGGGAGCGCGGAACCACCGCCACGGCTTGCGGGACGAGCTGCCCGGGTGGACCAGTCTCACCGGTACCGGCTGCTGGCTGGCCGCGGCGTACCCGGCGGTGAGGCCGGACTCGGACACGACGCCCCGGAGCGTCTCCAGGTTCCGGTACTGCCGCTCCAGCCGCCGCAGGTTCCGGCTGAACCGCTGGAACAGCCGCCGGACGCGCCCGCGGGCGCGAGGCGGAGGCAGGTACTCGCGCGTGTCCGGGTCTCGTGGCGGCAGGTAGCCGGCCTCGGCCAGCGGCGGGTAGAGCCGCTCGAAGAGTTCCTCGGCACCCTTCAGGTTCTCGACCACGCCCATCCCGAGCCCCCGGTTCTCCCGCACCATCGCGGGCGGCTGACGCCGGTGGTCGCGGGGGGCCTCGAGCTTGGCAACCCGGTCACGGACCTCGGTCTCAACGGGGAGCCCGTGCCCGACGGCTTCGCTCTCGCGTACCCGCAGCAGGACGCTGCCGTCGACAGCAGCCGAGCGCCTGGTCTGACCGGCGTCGGCGAACGGGACCCAGGTCAGGGTCGTCGAGGTCTTGGCGCGGTATCCGAGGGTGTGCCCGGCGTACCGGCCGGCCCGGTAGCCGACTGCCGCGCCGCCCCACGTCACGGTGTCCTTCGTGTCGCGGGTGAACCTGGCGCCGAGCGCCCCGAGGAACCCCTTCAGGGTGAGTCCGACGGTCAGTCCGAGGGCGACCTGGTCCGCCGACGCCCCCGAGCCCGTCATCTTCCCGGTCACCTGGTGCCCGCTCTCCAGGTACGCCTTGTTGGTGGCGAGCCCCACCCGCTGCCAGTCGGACATCACGGTGTGCTGTCGCAACACCCCCAACGCGCGGCCGTCCGTGTCGGTGACCAGCAACTCGGCGCCGCCCGGGTCACCCGGCTGGTCGGCGGCACCTGGGCGGGCGGGCCTGACCGCGCCAGGCAGCTTCAACGCCTGGTTGTTGTCCCGGAAGAAGCGCAGCAACTCGGTACGCGGGGTACTGCCCGGCGTGACGTTGTCGGGCCCGATCAGGTGCACCGCCTGCTCGAACAACCTCTGGTTACCGGTGAGCTTCTCGACCGCTACGTGCTTCGGCAGAGTCTGTGGCCCGGCCACGCGGGGCTTGGCCTTGGGCGCCCCGTACAGGTACTGGTGGGCCGTCCACAGTGTCACTTCGCCGTCGACGGTTATCGGGGCGGGCTCAGCGGCACCTGCCTGGCGCCGCACCGTGGCCAGCGACCATGCCTTGACGCGACCCCAGACGTTCCGCCGTGGTTTCCCGGTGACGGTGGCGTGCCACTTCGCGTCCCACGCTCTGAGGAAGGACGGATCCCAGCTGTCGCTGAGTTGCTGTACGGACATCGCGTGGCCTGTGGTGACGGCGGCGGTCCTGGTGGCGCCCAGTTTCACGTCGGGCACGATGCTCGTATCGGCAACCCCCGCCGCCAGCCCCAGCGGACCTGACAACGTCCCGCTGACGCTGGACGACAGGGTGTCCTGCATCTGCGCCGTCACCGTGTCCTGCTTGGCGGTGGTGAGGTGGCGCCCCACCGTGGCCGACGAATCGGCCTGCCGCTGGTTGCTCAGTTCGACCCGGACCAGCACCTCGTACGCGCGTTTCCCGCTGCCGAACGTCAACCGCAGACCGTCTTCACTCAGACCCGCGAACCCGGCGACCAGCCGCGCCTCCACATCCTTCAGGGACGGCAGGTACTTCCTGGGCACCTGCTGGCTCAGTTGTGCGTACACCTCTGCCAAGCCACCCAGAGCCCTCGGCGTGCCGACCGGAACGACATGCTGGGGATCCGGTGCGGTCGTCGGGCTGCCGATCGTGTCCGACTCCGGCGAACTCGGCGAGGCAGGCGACGTCGGCGAGCCGGGCGTGCTCGTCGTCACCCTCAGGGCGGGGACGGACTGGGTCCGGACCCGCCCGACGGGACTTGACGGTCCGCTCTGGGGGGCGGATCCGGGCCGGGTCAGGCCGACCGTCTTGACGCGTGGCGGCTTCTTCCCCGGATGTTTGAACGTGCCGAGACGGGTGCCGGGAGGGTCGGTGAGTGCGTCCACCGCCGAAGTCGACTGCGCCACCCGCGGGAACGCCTCCGGCAGGACAGCTCCGGAATCGTCCGTCACGAGCGCCTGCGCCACGAAGGCGGCGGGGTACAGCGCGAGCACCTCTTCCGCGCTCGACACCGCGGTCACCGGGTTCTCGGCATTGGCCGGGTCGAGCACCAGCAGTTCCCGGTCGGCGCGGTGCAGCACGACGGCGTGGCCGACCTCGTTCGCCCGGCGCAGGTGCAGGAAACCGGTGCGCCCCACCGCGTCGTTCACGGCGGTGACCACGTCCCGTAGCGACTCCGGCCGTGGCCACCCCGTCGTGGAACCGAACTGCTCCCGCCCGCGCCGGGTGTCGGCGAGGTCGTCCACCGCCCGGTCACCGCGTACCCCGCCGTCGGAGTAGAGCCGGTCACGTACGGCCAGCAGCAGCTCCACGCAGTTGTCGTCGGTCGGCGGTACGTCGCGGACCACCTGCGCCACCAGGTCCCGCAGTTCGCCCTCGGTGTGGCTGACCACGCTCGGCGACTCGGGCAGCGGGACGACACGGGGCCGGGGGGGACGGGCCTGCGCCGGAACGGGCGGTGCCGTCAGTCGTTGGACGAGGGCCTTCAGGTCGGCGTGCGAGATGGTCCGCAGGACCTCTTCCTCGAGCGACCCGTGCTCGGACAGGGTTTCGAGGTCGGCGAGCAGGTCCCGGCCCTGGGCAAGGATGTCGACCAGCCGGCCCCGCCATGCCAGCGGGTGCACGCCCTCCGGGGGCGCCGCCAGCGTGTCCCGGACCAACTGGAGTAGTTCACCCTGCTCGGTACGCGCCTCGTCGACCAGGCGTGGGCCTTGCTCCGCCGTGGTGCGCCGCATCACGGTGATCAGCTGGAGATCGTCCAGTTCGGGGAACGGATCGGAGGCGACGGCTTCGTCGGCGGCGCCGATCACGTCGACCAGGCCTCGTCGCTGCTCGGGTGTGACCTCGGCGCCCTCATCGAAGGTGAACGCGTCCCGGACCAACTGGTCCCAGTCCGCCACGGTGACCTCACCCAGGTCGGCCCCGTACTGGTTGACGATGATCTCCATGCCGGCGTGCACGTTCCACAACTGGTCGACACCTGTCACCCCGGGATCGCCGGCCTGGTGGCCGAAGATCTCCACCGCCAGGTCGACGACACGCAGCAGATCCTCGCGCGCACCCGCCAGCGTCGCTTCGTCCAGCTCGTCCGTAACCAGCCCCACCGCCTCGGCGAGCGCGTCGAGGTCTTCGCTGTCGGGGGTACGGCGGTCCACGGGCAGGGGGATGAGCCGGTGGAACACCTCGACCACCGCCACGTCGTGCGCGGGAGGATTCTCGTTGGCCCGGTCCGGGTAGTTCAGCATCAACCAGGGCCCCGCGCCGAACGACGGTTCGGCCCGCGGCGTACCGCCGGCGGGGTGGGAACTCGGCCACAGCCCGGCCGGGTGCAACCTCTCGGCGAGCCACCACTGGATGGCCGTACCGGCGGGGGCCAGCGGTTGGTCGAACACCTCCTCGGCGTCGTGGTACCGGATCAGCCTGTTCTGGTCCACCGGCAACGGCGCCGGCTCCGCCCGGAATTCCGACCTCGTGCCACTGGTGTGCTCTTTCACGAGCCGGGTGTCGGTGAGCGTACGGATCTGCTCTCGCAACCGCGGGTCGGCCGCGACGAACCGGAGCACCTCCGTCATCGCCTGGTCGCGGAACTCGGCCGGCAGGCTCGCGAGCGACGACATCTCGGTCCAGTGCAGGTCCCCGCCACGGTCTGTCAACCGCCTGACCAGGGTCTGGATCGCGGTGATCATCGTGGGAAGCACCGCGCGCGCGTCCTGCGGCCCCGGCACGTTCCCGCGCCACGAACCGGTGTAGTGCGCCGGACGGTCCACCAGTGGCAGGTCCTTTTCGGACCGGTGGCCCAGGCCAGTCGCGATGCCGTCGAGCAGCGTGCCTCCGGCCGACCGGTACACGAAGATGTCGTCCGGGGAGGCCAGATTGTTGAGGATGTGTTCGCCGTGATTCGCGGTGTGGTGGCCCGCTGCGAACCGCCTCCGGTCGGGAATCTCGTACCGCTCCGCGATGGCGCTGAGGTACGTCCGCCAGATGCCGTGCCCGGCAGTGCCCAGCAGGATCGCCGTGCCGGGCCGCATTCCCCTGCTGGTGTTCCGGCCGTGGAAGGCGTACCCCGGCTCGCGGGTGAGCACCGAAGCGAGTGTGGACACCAGGTCCGTCGAGGGCTCGTCGTGGTCGAAGTAGCCACCGCCGAGCAGCGCCATGATCTCCATCCGGAGGACGTTGCTGGCTGCCGCGTACCCGAAGCCGCGTCGCAGCGAGACCTCGGCCTCGACGACCTCCGGGTTGGTCATCGGGGCGTCCCGGTTGAACACCTCGGACCTGTCGATCACGACCACCCGGTTCGTTCTCGCCCAGGCGATGAACTCCGCGACCGCCCGCCACCGCGGCATGTCCGGGTGCGACCCCGCTGGTTCGACGTCGGCGAGGCTCGGGTCCGCCCACAGCTCCGCCTGTTCGACCTCGGTACGGGTCAGATCCGTCCACAACACCGCCAGGCCGTTCTCACCGAGCTCGACCGCGGCATCCACGAGATTCGCCCGGCTCTCCGGAGCAGTCATCGGGCTGCCCAGCCAGATGGTGTGCCGCACCTTGGGGGCGGTGAGCACATCCGCCAGTTCGTCACGGCCCCGGTTCGGCGCCCACCTCCTGCCGAGCGGTCCGTCGTACCTCCCGCTGGCGACCATCTCGGGTCGAGACACGAGCTGGCGCAGCTCCGCGATCGACGGCGCGGGTCGGGTCAGGCTGAGCTTCCGCAGGAAGTCGGGTACCACGGTCGGATCGCCCGCCAGCCAGCCGTACGTGAAGCCGGAGAGGAATCCGGGAGCCGGCCGCCGCTGGTAGGCGCCGAAGATGTCACGGCTCGCCGCGCCCGCATGCCGCGTCCGGGCGTGCCACAGCGCCTGCCGGAGCTCTCGGGGCGTCGGGGTGGCGAGGCGCTGCCACGGCCTGAGCAAGAGCCAGTGGTCGTGGTAGCCGTCGCCCCGCAAGGTCAGGACGTTCCCGATCCGCGTGGCCACGCCGTCCCGGGTGACCTGTAGGAAGCCGTGCTGGTCGTCCGAGGTGTCGATCTGGTTCGGGTCGGCCTGGTCAGTGTCGGTACGCCGACCGGAGACCAGGCGCCCGTCCACGACACCGACCGCGCCGAGCGGGACGACGACCCGGTAACCGGCGGGCAGGCCGGTGGCGACCCTGGCGGCGAAGCCCTCGACACCAGCCACCGACCGGCCGTCACCGGTGAACACCACCCACGAGCCGGGCGGGACGGCGCCGACCACCCCGGTCGTGATGTCATCGATGTCGCGCGGACCTTCCGGCGTGGTGACGGTCCCGGCCGCCACGTCGATCGCACCGGCGAACGGCATCACCTCGCCGTCGGCTGGATGCTCCGCGATCGCCCGCAGCCAGGTTCGCGGGTCCGCCTGCGTGGTGTCGCCCGGTACGGCGCCGTCCTCGCTGTCGCGTAGTGCGTCCGCCTCGGACGGTGCGGCGACCGATTCCACGGACGCCTCGGGCGCGTCGGACTCCTGGCTGGCGGGCGTCACCTCGGGCGTCTCTGGCCCCGACGTCTCGACACGGGCCGCCTGGGCCGTCTGGGCCTCAGAAGACTGGACCGGCTCAGAAGACTGGACCGGTTCAGAAGACTGGGCCTGCTGAGAGGACTTGGCCTGCTGGGCTGGTAGCTGCGGGCCGGGCGCGTCCTGCCGCTGGCTCGGTTCGGCCGCCTCTGGGTCGGCGGGCTGCCCGCGACGCCGCCTTCGCAGCGCACCCAGCAGGCGGGCGAGCGAGCGACGGCCGGGCAGCCCGAAGGCACCGACATGGGGGTCGGCCGGGTCGAACAGTGCCTGCGCCTGCGAATCCGACTCGGCGACCACCGGGAACGCCCCGGGAAGCTCGGCGCCCCCCGCGTCCGTCACCACCGCCTGTGCCGCGACCGCGCCGTCGACGAGGACGTCGACGTGTTCGCTCAACCGCGCCGCCTCGGACACCAGGGTCATCCGATGGTTCGGGTCGGGGTTGCCGGGGTCGAGCAGGAACACGCCGTGCCAGGTGTGGTGGAGCACCAGGGCGTGGCCCGGCCGGTTCGACCGCTGCACCCGGAGGAAGGCACTGCGCCCCACCCCGACGTTCACGGCCTCGAACACGTGATCCAACGAGGCCGGACGGGGCCACCCCGTGGTGGCGGCGACCTGCTCGCGGCCCCGCCGGGTGTCGATCGCGGTGTCGTCCATCGCCCGGCCTCCGTGTACGACCGGGTACAGCCGGCGCCGTACGGCCAGCAGCAGGTCCTCACAGTCGTCGTCGCGTCGCGGCACCTCACGTACCACCGAGTCGACGATGCCGCGCAGCGCCCGGGACGGGTAGCTCGCCAGCTCCGGGGTGGCATGGTCAGGTTCGCCGTCCACTCGCGAGGTGTACGACGGCGCGCGTGTGGACGGGGCGCGGCTCGGCGACGGGGCCGGGACGGCGTCGTAGTGGTCGAGCCCGTTGTAGACGATCGCGCCGCCGCGCAGCGTCGCCGGGCCGTCGACCAGCCTCGGCCAGTCGGGCGTGTCCAGGCCGGGCCAGGACAGTGCGTGCCGGTCGAGAATCGCGGTGCCGGGGGCGAACTCGCGTACCGCCGCAGGCACGGCGTGGTCGAAGATCGAGTTGTCCGCGGTGTCGTACCAGGCGCCGGGCTGGCGGAGCCGGTCGAGTTGCTTCGTCCGCTCGGCCGGGCCGAGGTCGAAGAAGTGGACCACGCCGCCCGGTCCGGACACCCACACCACGTCGGGGTCCGGGTACGCGGCGGGTTCGAGCATCACGTCCGCCAGGTGGTCGCGCATCCCCTGCACCACGGCGGCCAGCGCGGTCGAGATCCGCCGGTCGGGGGTGCCGGCGGCACGGTTGCGTACCGCCGGGACGATGCCCACCTCGCGGAGTGTTTCCAGGGCCGGCCGGAGCGAGTCGCGCCGCCCGCTGCCGGGTTCCTGGAGCCGTTGCGCGATCCGCTCGAAGTCCACGATCAGCAGCGCGTCGAACAGGCAGTCCCCTTGAGCGGGCACCGGTTCACGCCGCAGCCCCGCCGCGTCGAGCGCCCGCCGCTGGAAGTCGCTCAGCCCGATCACGTTCCTGGTGGACGGCTCGACCGACGCCTGGTATCCGGGCGGCGCCGGCCTCGGCCGCGCGAGGAAATTCGGTCCCTCGGGCGCGAGCGCGTACCCGTCCCGGATGGCCCGGACGTCCACCAGCCAGTAGGCCCCGTGGTCCCCCGCGTCGAGACGGCGCAGATGCCGGGTGGGCAGCTCCACCCCGCGGGTGCTGGTCTCGGTGACCGGTACGACCGTGATGCCGCCCGGGTCGTCGCGATTGAGCCGGTACACCAGGGCGTTGTCCGGCACCCGGACCCGGGTGACCGTGCTGTCGTCCGGTGGCCGGAGGCCGCGGAAGATGCTCCGTACGAGTTCGGCGATGCCCGGGTCGGCCGCGGGCCCGCGCGCCAGTTGGACCACGGCGTCCAGCGGTTCCACCGGAGTGGCGCCGGCGGAGCGCGTCCTGCCCGGCCGCGGCAGCTGCCGGAGCGGGTTGACCGGCTTGACGATGTCGCGGAGCAGCCGGCTCAGATCGCCGTGGTGGGTCCGCTGGCGCCCGTTCCACAGCACCCGCCAGCGGCGGTGCAGATTCGGGTGGGCCTGGTCCAGCGCGTACAACGCCTGGTCGGGGAGGATCACGAAGGCGTGGTGGGACAGTTCACTGGCAAGATCCGGCACGCGTTCCGGTCCGATCCGGGTCAGCACCACGATCGGCACATGGCCCGGTTCCAGCGGCGGCAGGTCCGCGATGTAGTCCCCGGCGGTACGCCAGCCGCCCGCCGAGGAGATCAGCGTCCCGGCTGGGAAGGTCGTGTTCGGACCGCCCGGCACGGGGTGGTCCACCGCTGCCGCGTTGAGTACGCCGAAGTCCATCACCACCTGGTGCACCAGGTTCAGCGGGACCGTCTCCAACAGGGCGGACGCCAGCCGGCGCGGGACGAAGTAGCCGGTGTAGCCGCGACCGTCCCAGGTGACCCACGGCACCCACGACATGCCGCCGTGGCGCTCCCTGGGCAGCACCCTCACGTCCAGGTGGCCCCCGGTCCGCGGGTCGGGCAGCCGGAACATGGTCCGCACGTTCTCCAACAACCGCCCGGTGAACCGGTGGAACGGCGTGTCCGTCAGTCCCTCGCCGACCACCCAGGTGGGGTCCCGGTCGAACCGGACCTCCACCGTGGCGTCCCCGGACGGGGCCTCCCGGGGCCGTATCCCGGGCATGACCAGGTCCCTGACCCGCAGCAACTCGGCCCACCGCGGAAGCGACGCCGGCACCGCGATCGTCACCGTCGCCGGCGTGGCGGCCTCACCGGTCGGACGCATCCCGGTGCCGGGTACCGGGAAGTCCCTGAAGTCGCCACCTCCGAGCCTGGACGACGGCGCCTCGGACACCCCCTGGAACTCTCCCGGGTCCACCCCGAACGTGGGGTCGCGTGTCACCACGTACGGCAGGCTGCCGGGCAGGCGCGAGAAGCCGGTCCCGTACCGCGGGAGGGCCTGCTCTCTCGCGACCGCGGCGGCCAGCATCGCGACGTCGTCGGACCGCACGGACGTGGTTTCCCCGGAGACCAGGGCACGCAGCGCGTGACCAAGGTCGAACGTGGTGCCGCGGATGTGCCGCAACGCGCGCGACAGGTCGCCGAACTCGGTGCGTTGCCCGAAGTTGTCGTGTGTCCATCCGGTGATCGTTCCGCCGGCCCAGCGGGCGTACAGCACCCCGTTCGGCAGCCCGTCGCCCTCCTCCGCCTCGGCGACGAGCCGGTCCCACAGATTGGCCACCGTCCATGCGGTCTCCTCCGCGCTGGCCTCCGGCAGCAGCAGGATCATCGGCTCGCGCGGGTGCTCGGCGACCTGGGACGTGACGTTGCTGCTCCACTCCGCGAAAGGCGTCGGCTTCCGTGCCTCGTCCAGGACCTCCGGCAACTCCGGTGTCACCTGCGCGTACGCCTGGGTGCCGAGCGGCAGGTCGAGCCGCTGCACCGCGTGGTACGTGGCGGGGCGCACCGCTGCCGGGTCGTGCGGTGTGGTGATCCACACCCCGTTGCGGAGCCCCAGCAGGCGTCCCCGGCCCGCCATCAGGAACTCGGCGCGGAGCCGACCTGACCCGCGTACCTGCCACTGCGGTGCGGCGACCTGCAGGCTCCACGCCCACGATTCCGACAGCAACGCCCGCGCCATCCGCAGGTGCGTGGCGCCCGACATGCCCCTCGGCAGGACCCGTGCCGCCACCGCGTGGTCGCCGGTCATCACCTCCAGCACGTTGTCGACGACCTCGACCAGAGCCCGCGGGGTGTCCGTACGCGACGCCGTCACCACCACCGTCAGCCGGTCGGGGTCGGGTCGCAGGTGGGCGACGTCGTCGTCGCGCACCAGGTCGGCTGCCCGGATCTCCACGCCGGCGCCGAACGGCAGCACCTCCCAGCCCGGCACCGCCGCCGCCGCCCGCTCCAGCAGCGCAGGGTGCAGGTTCGCGTTCCAGTGCGGCCAGAAGACGGTCCCGTTCGTGCCGCCGGTCTCGGTGAGGAGGCGTACCGGCCGGCCCCACCGTTCCGCGGCCAGTTGCGCCACCGGGTGTACCTGGGCGTCCGCGCCGGGCCAGTCCAGCGCGATCGTCCCGAGATCGCCGGTACGGCCCGGGTCCGGGTCGGCGTAGCCGATGGCCGCGTCCACCACGGCCTGGTCGTCGATCGGCGCCCGTACCCGCAGCTCGCCTGGCGGCGTCCGCCCGATGTCGAAGGTGTCCATGCCCCGCCGGGGCACCAGGGTGGTACGCCCGTCCGGCGACCGCCACAGCACCGCCCTGACCCCGTCGTGCCGGATCAACGCGTCGAGCTGCTCAGCCACCGCCCGGATGCTCCCGATGGACCTGGACAGGTCGCCTTCCAGCGTCACCACGACCCGGGACGAGTCCCCGCGCGAGGTGATCTGGGCGAGCACCTCCGCCAGCACCGGGACCGCGTGCCGATGATTGAGCGGGGTGACGACGTGGACCGCTTCGTACGAGCGGTCCGGGTCCAGCCACGGCGTGACGATGCCGGGGTCGGTGTCGTCGGCGGCGACGAGCAGGCCACCGGGGCGGGTCTGGACCAGCACCGGATGCCACGGCGACTCACCGAGCGGTACGGTCCCTCCGCCGGGCAGGAACCGCTGCCATCCCGTCCGGTTCCTCGCGTGCACCGGGTGGTCCCACAGGCTCGCGGCG
>JBOGDL010000141.1:0-4791 GCA_050701815.1 Micromonosporaceae bacterium
GGCGACATCGGCGCGGTGAACGGCCACGTGAACCTCCGCAACTCGTGTTGCGCAATTCGAGTTGACACGGAGCTTCGCTGCCTATGCCCACGCGACACAACACCTGCGAGAGCGCCGTGACTCAACTGCAACCTGCCGCCGGCGGCCACGAACTGTCACCTCGACGAACTGTGGCGGCGGGGCTGACTGCGGCGGGCCGACAAACCTCGCAGTCTGGCCGGGGTCTCAGCGGGTGCGGGCTGAGCTGCCAGCCCTTGATGGACCGAATCGAGCGTGCACCCCGGGTGAGTAGAGCACGCTCGCCGGAGGCTGGTCGGCGACCCCTGGCAACCCCGCGGCGGCGATCAGATGATCGTCACAGGAGATCAGGTTTGCGCTGGTCAACGGCCATGGCTGGTGCTCATTGCCGAGGTGGCGCCGGCCCGTGTGCAGGCCCCACCGCGCCGTGAGGAACACCTCCAAGGGCGACGGTTTGATCGGCTCCCCGTACTCGACAGTCAGGCTGCTCCGCTGCCTGTGCCCGACCGGCCGGCAGGTGTACGTCACGGCGCCGTGATCCGCATCGAGGCGCATCGACGACCACCGGTACGGCAGCCCCAACACAGCACGGGCCGCCACCACCGGCGCCAGCCGGGAGGCGTCCATGGACAAGAACACCACCCCGCGTCGCCCCTGCCCGTCGACGGAGTAGAGCCGCACGTTGGTCTCCTCGAACGTCCCCAGATACGGCATCGGGGGCATGCCGAACAATCGGGTGCGCTCCATCCGGAACGCCACGAGCCCCACGTACGTGACTCCGTCGATCGTGTCCGGCCGCACCCCAGCGGGCATCAGATGCGCCACCGCGTTGGGAGCCGCCTCCCAGTGCACAAAACTGACCCGCCGCCACCATTGGGCGAGCACAGCCAGACGCACCGGACGTGGGGTGACCTCGGTCAGCGGTTCCGCCATGCTTCCATCCTCGCGCAGTGGGCGAGAATCGTGCCGCGGGGCGCGACGGTCAGCCAGTGCGCTGTGCCTTCCGTCGGCGCCACCGCCACACACCGACCGTCACCAACGTTGCCAGCAACACCAGCGCGATCACGTTGCCGAGTTGCACGGCGAAACGGCCAAGCAGATAGCCGGTGACGGCTTGTGCGGCGGTGAGGCCGAGGTAGCCGGAGCCGAGGCCAGCGATGACGTTGGCGGCGATGTTGACGAGCGCGTGCCAGCGGGCGCCGTCCTGCGCGAGCCGCAGGGCTTCGTAGCCGAAAGTCGAGTACGTGGTGAGAGCACCACAGAATCCCGAGCCGGCCGCGGCCATCACCTCGGGGTGGGCCGGCAACCCAGCGAGGAACCCGAGCACGGCGGAGCCGATGACGTTGACAGCGAGGGTCCCCCACGGGAACACCGAATCGTGACGGGCCTGGACCGCTCGGTCAATCAGGTAGCGCGAAGGCGCGCCGATCGCGGCGCCCACGGCGACCAGCAGCAGCGTCGTCATCGAGCCACCGGCCCGCGGCTGGCGCGACGAGCCCTCGCCGCCCGAGCGGTGACCGCGGCGACAATCCACCCCGCCACAAGGGCACCCACCCACACCGCGACCAAGGCGCCGACCACCGTCGCCGCCAGGTAGAGCAGCGCGACGCCCGGGCTCCCGGCGGCGACGGTTCCCTGGATGTCGACAACGTATGTGGAGAACGTGGTGAACCCGCCCAACACCCCAACGCCGAGGAAGGGACGGAGTAGCCGCCGGCCGGTCCACACCTCGCTGAGAAGAACCATCAGCAGGCCGATCAGCAGGCAGCCTGAGACGTTGATGGCGAACGTCGCCCAGGGGAACCCGCCCGGCGGGCCCCCAAGCACCTCGGTCACACCGTGTCGAGCGACACCGCCAACGACGCCGCCGGCGGAGATCACGGCCAGCACCGGCCACCCGCGCGGCGACGGTTCCCGGCGCTGGCCAGACACCCGCAGATCCGGGGTCATAGTGGGTTCGGGCATGCGGTCCTCCTACCAGTGCGACCTGACTACTGGTAGGGACCGTTGGCGGCGCGTGTCCGCGGTTTTCCCCTGCTGGGGCCGGCGGGCCCCACCGCCGCAAACCGATCAAGGCTCTGCGCAGCTTACCCGCCAACTCATGGCGGGACGGATCTGACGACTCGCCCATGATCGACGACCTCAAGCAGCGCTACACCATGGGCAACCGTACGGTCCGCCCAAGGCCGCGGCCGGGCGCAGCGAACCGGCGGCGGCGTCATCCTAGGCACCGGGTGAAGAACCGCACCGTGCTGTCCAGCTCGTACGCCGGGATCTCGCCGTGCTTTCCGGGGTTGGCGTGCAGCGTCTTCTCGGCTGAGGACAAGGCGTCGAAGAGCGCCAGGCCCTGGTCCCGGGGCACCCGCTCGTCGTCCCACTGCAACAGGAACTCCACCGGCACGGTGATCCGTGCGGCGGCCTCGGCTGACCCCAGCGCCCCGCCCAGGCCCAGCACCGCCGCACGGACCCGGGGTTCGGCGGCGACGAACGGCACGCCGAGCCCGCAACCCAACGACACGCCCCAGTAGCCCACCGGTCCAGCGCCGACGTGCGTGAGTTGCTGGACCGCGTCCAGGACCGCCTGCCATTCCGGGACGGTCTGGCGTGCCACCAGCGCCTGGAAACCAGCGATCAGGGGCAGCAGGTCTTCGCCGGCCTCGACGCGAGCCTGGTTCTCTGTCGCGATCCGGTGGTACTCCTCATGCTTTGGCCGGTCGCCATGGCCGGGCACGTCGACCGCCACCACAGCGAACCCGCACTCGGTCACGAAGCGGCGCGCCCGAGCCACGATGCCGGGCGCTTTCTTGTGCTGACCGCCGCCGTGGCCCATCAAGATCAGCGGACGGGCGCCAGCGGCGCCTTCCGGCGTCCACAGCACACCGGGGATCTCACCGAGAGTGAAGAGTTGTTCGGAGACGCCGTCGGATGAAGTCTCAGAGCTGAAGCGCATGGCCTTCACAGCCTTTCGGGATGCCTTTGTACGGGCTCCCTAGCCGGCGCGAGGGAGGGAGTCCCGATCTGCCACAACGTTGATCGGTCTCACCTCCTCAGTTCGCAATGGCGCACAGCGGCGCTGAACGTACCACAAAGGACTCCTCAGAATTGGGCGCGGCGCCGCGACGGAAACCACCGTCTGGATTACCGGGACACCCGCCGGGGTAGGAAGCCTCAGCATGTCCACAGAGGCGAGATCAGGCGATCAGGTGGCAGGGCGCTACCGCCTGGAATCCTTGCTGGGCCGGGGCGGCATGGGCAGGGTCTGGCGGGGCCGTGACGAGGTGCTCGAACGCGAAGTCGCCGTCAAGGAACTCCTGGTGCCGCCCGGAGTCGACGGCGAGGAGGCGGACACGCTGACCCGGCGCATGGTGCGGGAGGCGCAGGCCGCTGCCCGGTTGGTCCATCACGCCATCGCGACGGTGTACGACGTCGTGATCCATGACGACCGGCCGTGGATCGTGATGCAGCTCGCTCCCGGTCGCGCCCTGGACGCGATCATCCGTGCCGATGGCCCATTGCCGCCGGTCCGCGCGGCGGGCATAGCGCTGCAGATCCTGGGGGCGCTGGACGTCGCGCACAACGCCGGCGTGGTGCACCGCGACGTCAAGCCGGGCAACGTCATCGTGCAGGGCGGCGACCACTCGCAGCTCGGTGACCAGGCGAAGTTCGACGGCCACATTCAGCTAGAGGAGGACGCGCAGCGTGACGACGGTGCCTCCCATGACAGCGTGCGACCCGAGGACCGGGCGGTGCTCACGGACTTCGGGATCGCGGTCATCGAAGGGGACCCGACGCTGACGAACACCGGAATGGTGCTCGGCTCGCCCACGTACCTCGCGCCCGAACGCGCCCGAGGAGACGCCGCAACACCGGGGTCGGACCTGTGGTCAGTCGGCGCCACCCTGTACGCGATGGTGGAAGGTCGCCCGCCGTACCAGCGGGAGTCGTCCCTGGCCACGTTAGCGGCGCTGGTGAACGAGCCACCAGCCCCGCATCAGCAGCAAGGGCTGATGGCTGCCGTGCTTGACGGGCTGCTCCGAAAGGATCCCGCGCAACGGATGCCGGGCGAACTGGCGGCAGCGCTGTTGAGTCGCATCACCGCCGCCTCCCCCGCCGGGGACGCCGTGCCGCCCGCGGGCAACGCGCCGCCGCTCGGACACCCGGCGCCGCAGCCTTCAGCGACAGCGCGACAGCCGATGATCTCTGATCAGAGCGGCGGCCGCCCGCGAGCCGCCGCCCGCGCCGCCCCCATGCCGGTTTCCGCCGGCGCCGCCCGCCCGAACTACCGTCGGGGGTGGTTGGTGCTGATCGGCGCTCTGGCGGTGACGCTGTCGGCGGCGCTGCTCGCCAGCCTCCTGAACACCCCCGATTCGGGAGGTCACCAGAAGAGCCAACAGGCGCCGCCATCGGAGAACCGGGGCGGCAGCCGCACGCCGAGCTCCGCCAAGGCGAAGCCGTCCGCTGCGCCTTCTGAGGGCGCCGACTCCTCGCAGATCCCCGACGGCTTCCGGCGGCACCGGGACCCGACCGGGTTCGCTCTGGCCGTCCCAAACGGGTGGAACGTGTCACACCAAGACCATTTCGTGTACGTCAGGGACCCGGACAGCGGCCGCTTCCTGCTGATCGACCAGACGAATCAGCCGAAGGACAACGCCGTGGCCGACTGGCGCAACCAGGAGGCGGCGCGCCGCGACGGGATGCAGAACTACGAGCGGGTCCGCATCGAGCACGTGGACTACTTCCGGGAAGCCGCGGACTGGGAGTTCCGGCACACCA
>JBOGDL010000142.1:0-8842 GCA_050701815.1 Micromonosporaceae bacterium
CCCCTGATCCGGTGCAGGTGCCGGTGGAGAGTGGTGGTCAGGCGCTCCCCGATCGCGCACAGGTCCTTTCCGCCGGATCGAGTTCGGGCTGGATCACCGAAGTACGTTGCCTGAGACATGCTCGTGGTTCCCCCGTTTGAGATGGTCAGGCTCCGCGCATCGCGCCTTCGGGATGCGGGAGAGCCGTCACGTGATGGGCGCGCAGGCATCACGAGGGCAGGCTGGTGACCTGGGTGTCGGGTCATCCCGATCGACATCCAGGTCAACGCAGCTCTGCCGCGCGGCCTTGCGGTGGGTGCTACTGGAGCTTGCCCCAGGGGCCGGTGATGGCGAACGTGGTGCCCGGCCGGTAGCAATTGACGTACAGGGTGCTTCCGTCGTCGGAGAAGACCACCCCTGCGAACTCCGAGTACTCGGGCTCCGCGTCACTGCCGATGTTCTGCCGGTTGTTGGCGAACAGGTACGGCTCCCCGTCCTCGCTGACACCGACGACGTAGTTCTCGCCGTCGCCGTCCTCGGCGATCATCAGGCCACCGAACGGCGACACGCAGATGTTGTCCGGCGTCTGCAGCAGCTGGTCAGCTGGCGCGCCCTGGTCGCGGGTGAAGACGACCTCAAGGGTCAACCGGTTGCGCTTCGGGTCGTACCGCCACACCTGACCGTCGTGCTCCGCGCCGGAGCCCTCCGCGACCCGCGCGTACGACGAGACGAAGTACGCGCCGCCGTCACCCCACCAGGCGCCTTCCAGCTTCTGCGCGTGGGTGATGCCCTTCGGCCCGTAGTCCTGCAGCCGGGTCGGTGTGGTGGTCGCCAGCGGGTCTGGCACCTCCACCCACTCGATGCCACCGATCACCGTGCCAGGCTCGGTCACCATCGACAGATCGGCCACGCCCGGGACCCTCATCGCCTCCAGCTTGCCCCCGGCGCGCAGGCTGCCATGTCCACCCAGCGGACGGTTCGGGTGGAACCGGTAATAGCAGCCGAAGGGCTTCTGGAACGCGTCTTCGGTCTCATACACCACGCCGGTCTTGGGGTCGACACAGATCGCCTCGTGCGCGAACCGGCCCATGGCGCCCAACGGCGTCGGGTCCGTGTTTCGCCCCTGGTCGTACGGGTCCACCTCAAAGATGAAGCCGTGGTCCTTTGTGTACGTTCCAGTCCCCGCGCGGTCCTCGGTCTCCTCACAGGTGAGCCAGGTGCCCCAGGGTGTGACGCCGCCGGCGCAGTTGACCGCTGTGCCACCCAGGCTCGGGTATTCCCGCTCCAGCCCGCTGGCCCCGTCGAGAATCAGGGTGCTGGTGCCGCCCTTGCTGCCCGGGTCGTACGTGTGCTCAGGGCCAGCCTGCACCGGAATCGGCGCGTCCGCACGGCATTCGTGGTTGCGCACCAGCGCGTTGGGCCTGCCCCGCTTGGAGAAGAAGCCCATTCCGTCGAAACGGCTGGGCACTGGGGCGCCGCCGCTGAGAGCGTCCCCTTCCCGGCTCAGCACTCGGTACGAGAATCCACGTGGCAGATCGAGCAAACCCTTGGGATCGGGCACGAGCGGGCCATATCCGACACGACGTCCCAACTCGTTCGCGCTGCTGGCGTTTGTGAACAGAGCGTCCACCGAGCCAGCAACCGCGATGGCGAGCCCGGCCCCAGCCGAACTGGTGAGGAGTCGACGACGGGACATTGTCATTGCAAGGCCTCCTAGAGGGATAGGTGAGGCTGTGCGGGATGGTGGTGAGCCACGGTGGGTGGGACCGGGGCCTGGCGGAGACACTAGACCAGCTAGCCAGGCCTTGGGCAGCAGCGGATTTCTCTAAGATTGCCAATCGGCGAACACTGCCCCAACTCCACGAACGCGGCGCCAGACCGGCTGCCGGCAGGCTTCGCGCAGGTCATGCTGGTGATGTGGAGATCAGCTAGGCACGGCCAGCGGATCAACCAAACCCGGCTAGCGGCTCAGGCGGGCGCGGTGTCTGCTCAGCCGGGCACGGCCACGGGAAGCGAGGCGATCAACCGCTCCAGCTCGTCGGCGTCGAGCAGGTCCGCGGGGCGTACGGTGATGTTTTCCCGCACGTGATGGAATCCGGCCCGCACCCGCTCCACGGGCACCCCCGCCCGCTGCGCCCACGCCAGCCGGTAACCGGCCAGCTGCACCGCCGCCACCCCGGCTTCGCGACCTGATGGCGGTCTGCCGGTCTTCCAGTCGATCACGTCGTAGTAGCCGTCAGCCTCGAACACCGCGTCGATGCGGCCCCGCACCACCACACCAGAGATCACTGACACGAACGGGGTCTCCACCGCGACCGGGGTGCGGTCGGCCCATTCGCTTTTCGCGTACGCCTCGCGCAGCTGGTGCAGCTGCTGGTCTGGGGCCGGGTCCTCGTCCGCGGCGCCGGGCAACTCATCGATGTCGAGCAGCTGGCTCGGGTGATGCCGCTGCTCGACCCACTGGTGGAAGGCGGCGCCGCGCCGGGTGTGCGGGTGGGGACGTTCCGGCAGCGGGCGGCGCAGCCGGCGTGCCAGCTCGGCAGGGTCCCGGCGCAACCTGACCAGGGTGGAAACCGAGATCGACTCGGGCAACGCCACGTCCAGGGTGTCCGGGGCCGTCGCCGCCCGCTCCGCGAGCAGCAGGTCAACCTCCTGGGCCCAGGCGCGTTCTTGCGCGGCCTCTTCGGCGGTCAGCTGCGACTCGTCTGCCGACTCCTCGGCGGTCGGCTCCACGGCGGTCGCCCGGGCGGCGCGATCAAGCTCGGCTCGCACCAGGTCAGCGGCGTGCTCCAGGTGGGGACGCAGCCGCCCCAGCGGGTCCACCGGCCAGGCCGCGGCACGGGCCTGCCGCAGCAACGGATTCTCCGTGTCCGGGTCCGGCTCAGCCGCCCACACGTCCACCGAACCCGCTCCTGACCAGCAGATGTCCCGCACCTCGGTGAGGAACTCCGATGGGCCGCGACGGCACCGCGCCACATCGTCCCACCAGTAGCCGGAACACAGCAGCAGCCGCCGGGGCCTGGTCACCGCCACGTACGCCAGCCGCCGCTCCTCGCGCCGGGAGTGCTGCCGCCACGCGTCCTCGAAGTCCTCCAGCGCGTCCCGGATGTCCCTCTGGTCGGCTGCCGAGCCCAGGTCGAGCTCCGGCAGCCCGTCGGAATCACCGCGCAGCGCGAACGGCAGCAACCCGGGAGCGGTCAGCCAATGATCACCTTGTTGCCGGGCCGGGAACACCCCCGTGCACAGCCCGGCGACCGCGACCACGTCCCACTCCAGGCCTTTGGCGGCATGCACCGTGAGCAGCTGCACCGCGCCTTCGACCACCTCCACCTTGCCCGGCTCCAGCCCCCGCTCGGAGCGCTCCGCCGCCTCGCAGAACGCCAGGAACCCGGCCAGCGTCGGCGCCTCGGCGTCGGCCGCGAACTGCGCCGCCGCATCGGCGAAGGTGTCGAGGTGGCCACGTGCCAAGGTCGCGTTGCCGGCGCCGCGCCGCGCCGCCACCTCCACGTCCAGCCCGATGGTGCGTTCCACGTCGGCCACCAGGTCCGGCAGCGACTGATCGGCACGGGCCCAGAGCCCGCGAAGCTCCGTGGCGAGCGCCCCCATCCGGGAGTGCCCCGGCTCCGAGTACCGCTCGGCCGGACCCAGATCGGTGAGCGCCTCGGTCAACGCCGCCTCGTCCAGCCGATGCGTCACCACCTGCTGTCCCTCGGCCTCGGCGAGCCGGCGGCGGTGATCAGCCAGAGCGCGTGCCCTGCGGTGCAGCGCCACGATGTCGCGCGGGCCGATCCGCCAGCGCGGCCCGGTGAGCAGCCGCAACAGCGACGCCCCGTCGGTGGGGTCGGAGAGCACCCGGAGGGTGCAGACGATCTCCCGTACCTCCGGGGTGTCGAGCAGCCCGCCGAGACCGACCACCTCCACCGGGAGGCCACGGGCCCGCAGCGCCGATTCCAGCAGCGGGATCTGACGGCGGGTACGCGCCAGCACCGCAGCCGTCACCGGGCTGGCCGCGCCGCGCCGCGGGTTCTCGGGACGCCACGCTTCGGCGATCCGGTCGGCGAGCCACTCCGCCTCGTCCAGCACGGTGCCCAGCAACGCGGCGCGCACCACCGGTTCGGCGGTGCCGCCCCGGCCCGCCCGAGCGCGATCCGCACCTGCCTGCGGGTCGCCGGTCTCGTCGTTCCACTTCGGAGCGGCGCTCAACACCGGCGCCTGGTCATCGTCGTCACGCAGCGGGTGGGACAGGCCGTTGGCCACCCGCAGGATCTCGGGACGGTTCCGCCAGCTGAGGCTCAACGGCAGCGCCAGCGAAGCCGGCGTCGGCGACTCGGCCGACCCGGTGGACGGCGGCTCATCCGGCCGGGCCGCCGCCTGCCCTGACCCGGCACCCCGCGACTCACCCGCCACAGCGGCCGGTGGCAGCTCCGCAACAGCAGCGGGCGGCTGCTCCGGACGTCGGGGGAACTCGACGCCGAACCGCCGCAACGCGCCCGCGCTGGCGCCACGCCAACCGTAGATCGACTGGCAGGGGTCGCCGACCGCCGTCACCGGGTGGCCGCCGCTGAACAAGGCGCGCAGCAACACCACCTGGGCGTGGCTGGTGTCCTGGTATTCGTCCAGCAACACCACCCGGTAGCGGTCCCGCTCCACCTCGCCGACCTGCGGATGGTCCCGCGCGACGATGGCCGCACGCGCCAGCTGGTCCGCGAAGTCCATCGCGTCGGCGGCCCGCTTACGCGCCTCGTACGCCTCCACCAGCGGCAGCATCTGGGCCCGCGCGGCCTGTCGGCTCAGGCACTTCTCGACCGGCGCCAGCATCTTGCCGGGCCGGCTCGCCAGCTCCGCCGCGAACTGCTCGGTGAAGTCCGTCAACTCCCGCGGGCTGCGCAGATGCTCGGCCAGGCCCGCGGACAGTTCCAGCACCGCCTTGGTCACAGTGGACACCGCGAACGGCACCCGGGACATGTCCCCGTCGTACGAGCGGACCACCGAGTCCGCCAGCTGCCAGCACGCCGCCTCGTTGAACAGCCGGGCGCCGGGCTCGTACCCGGAGCGGACGCCGTGCTCGGCGACCACCCGAGCGGCGTACGCGTGGTACGTCAAGATTGTGGGCTCGCCAGCCAGCGGCCCGGCACGCCAGGCGCCGAACTCCGGGGTGCGAGCCAGTTGGGCGAGCCGCTGCCGCACCCGTCGCGCCAGCTCGCCGGCGGCTTTACGGGTGAACGTGAGGCCCAGCACCTGCTCTGGTCGCACCCACCCGTTCGCGATCAGCCACACCACCCGGGCCGCCATGGTCTCGGTCTTACCCGAGCCCGCGCCCGCCACCACCAGCATCGGCTGCGGCGGGCTGGAGATCACGGCGGCCTGCTGCGGGGTGGGTTTCGGCAGGCCCAGCAAACGAGCCAGCGCGTACGGGGTGTGGCGGGGGTCGGCGCGTTGTGCGGTGTGAGTCATCGGGCCCCACCGGTCTCTGGGGCACCGCCCTCACCGCCGCCCAGCTCCGCGCCGCCGGGACCCAGCTCGGCGCCGCCGGGGCCGCTGTCACAGGGTTCGCCGGTCTCGGGCGGCGGGGGCTCCACCACCTGGCGGCCGTGTTCGGAGACCGGGCATGAGGTCTGCACCGCGCACACCGTGCAGTGCTGGTTCGCCTGCGCCGAGAAGCTGCTGCCCGACATGGCCTCGGCGGCCTCCCGCACCATGCCTTCGGCCCAACCGGGGTCCTCCGCCTCCGCCAGCGGCAACTGCCGCTGCTCGGGCCCGCCCCGCCGGTCCTTGCCGAGCTGCACCAGCGCGGCGCCCCCGCTGAGCTGGGTTCCGCTGGTCTCGGCGCCAGCCAGCTCCGCGAACCCGCCCAACGCCACCGCCAGTTGGTACGTGCCCAGCTGCGGGTGCCGCTGCAACTCGTCCGATGTCGGCGTGGACTTGCCCGTCTTCAGATCGATCACCACCAGGCGACCCGTGGCGTCCCGTTCGATCCGGTCCACCACCCCGACCACCTCGACGTCGGGCTGAAACCCCTCACCAGCTGGGCCCTCACCAGCTGGCCCGTCGCCGCCCGGCAAGGTGACCCGGAAACCGCGCTCCACCGCGAGCAGCTCGCGAGGGTTCTGCGCGATGAAGCTCACCAGCCGGTCCAACATCTTCTCCGCCTGCTCCCGTTTCCGGCCCTCCTCCCAGCGAGCCGCGACCTCGATCACGCCCCAGTGCTGATCCAGGTAGCGGTACATCGCCTGAGGATCGGCGCCGCCAGGGTCGAGCAGCTCGGCGGCGGAATGCACCAGATTGCCGATCCCCTGCTCTGGGCCGGGCGGGCCGCTGCCGCCGTGCCGCTCCAGCAACCACCGCAGCCCGCAGCGACGCACCTGCTCCACCACGGACGGGGACACCTGCACCCGCTCCACGCCCTCGGAGAGCGGAGCGGGGTCAGACAGCGGGCGCAGCCCCCACCATTGGTCCGGATGCGCCCCCGGCACGTCTGCGGCAGCCAGCCGAGCCAATTGTCGAGCCGCGGCGCGGCGGCGGGCGTCAGTCGCGTCCGGGTCAGCGGCCACCCCTCGCAGCTGGGCGGCCAACACCGACAGACTGAGCCCCGCCGACGCCGTCGCCAGTTGCGGCGCGGGCTGGTCCAGCCCCCACTCGGCGGCGGCGTCAGCTACGGCGCCGGTCAACTCGTCCAGGAACCGGCTGGGCTGCTCTTCGGCGTCCCCGGAGGCGACAGCGGTCACGATCAGGCGCTGCCGGGCGCGGCTGATCGCCACGTGGAAGAGCCGGCGCTCCTCGTCCAACCGGGCCGTCACCGGGCGCCAGCCCTCCCCCGGCGCCGCACGTCCGGCGAGGTGGTCCACCAACTGCTCCGACCCCAGCACGCTTCCCCGTAGCCGCAGGTCGGGCCACCGACCTTCCTGCACCCCGGGGATCACCACCAGGTCCCATTCCAAACCCTTGGCGGCATGTACGGTGAGCAGCCGCACCGCATCGCCCTGATCTGCCGTGGGCGCCAGGGTGTCGGCGGGCAACTGCTGGCCCATCACATGCTCGGAGAAGACCTCGGCGCCGGCGCCGGGCAGCCGGCTGGCGAACCACGCGGCCGCGTCGAACAACGCCACGATCGCGTCCAGGTCGCGGTCGGCCGCCGCGCCGCGGTGACCTCCTCTGGCGCTCGCCGCGCCCCACCGCTCTGACAAGCCGCTGGCTTTCCACACCGCCCACAGCACGTCCTCGGCGGAGGCGCCGGCTTCGTCAGCATCGCGCACCACCTGCAGCAGCTCGGCCACTCGGGCCGCCGGCTTGGCCCACCGCTCCGACACCGCGGCCAGCTCGGTGGGGTCGGCGAGCGCCTCGACCAGCAGCGCCCCGGACGGCTTCGCCTCGCCGGCCGCGATGGCCTGCGCCCGCAGCCCTTGCCGGAGCCGCCGCTCCGCGAGCGGGTCGGCGCCACCGAACGGGGAATGCAGCAGCGCGACCGCCGCCTCTTCATCCAGGCGTTCCGGACGCAGCCCGCAGCGCACCAGCGACAGCAGCGAGGCCACCACGGGCTGCGCGGCGAGCGGCAGGTCCTCAGCCTCCACCCGTACCGGCACCCCGGCCTGCGCCAGCGCTCGGCGCATCCCGGCCAGTTGTTGGCCCGCTGAGCGCATCAGCACCGCCATACGTGACCACGGCACCTTGTCGAGCAGGTGCGCGGCCCTCAGCTGATACGCGATATGCGCGGCTTCCTGGGGACGTGAACGCAGCAACCGCACCTCGATCTGGCCGCCGCCAGCAGGCTCCGCGACGTCCCCACCATCCGCCAAGATCTCTATTTCGGGAGCAGGAGTGGCCTCAGACTGCAGGTTCGTCCCCGAATCAGCGATCTTGAGCACAGCGGCATCGGCCTGCCCTGGCGACACCGACTCAGTTCGCCGCAGCCGACGTCGGCCCGGCCCGCGCAACCGGCTCGCGACCCGATCGACGGCCTGCCTCAGGGTTGGGGCCGCACGCCAATTGTCGAGCAGCGCGATGGTGGGCGCGGCGGCCCCGGCAACGCTCCGGAACCGCTCCGGGAAGGCGAGCACGCCCTCTGGGTCAGCTCCCCGGAATCCGAAGATCGACGAGTCCGGATCCCCGAAGCCCACCAGGTGCGCTCCGCCGCCCGCCGTCAATTCCAGCAGCTCAAGCTGGGCCGGGTCGGTGTCGTGAAGCTCGTCCACGTACGTGAACTGGTGCCGCCGTCGCTCCTCGGCATGCGCCGCCGGGTCCGCGATCAGCGCCGCTGACGCGGCACGGATCAACTCGGAGGTGTCGTACCCGATGGAGCCGCGAGCGGCGCCGTCACGCAGCGCCAGCACGTCACCGTACTGCTGCGCGAAGCGACCGGCGGCGACCCAATCCTCACGCCCCAGGCGCCGACCCAGCTCCGACAACCCAGCGGGCCCCAGTCCACGCTCGGACGCGCGCGACAGCAGGTCTCGCAGCTCGCCGGCGAACCCCCGGGTACGCAACGCCGGGCGCAGCGCAGCCGGCCACCCCACGTCGCCTCCGCCGGCGGCGAGCAGCTCCCGGATCACCAGGTCCTGTTCGGGCCCGGTGAGCAGCCGTGGGGGCGGTTCGCCGCGTCGTGCGGCCAGCAGCCGCAGCAGCCCGAACGCGTGGCCGTGGAATGTGCGCACCGCGGGCTCCCCGCTCACCCCGATCTTGGCGCCGATCCGGGCTGAGATTCGGGCCCGCAGCCGCTGGGCGCCCCGGCGTCCGAAGGTGAGCACCAGGATCCGCTCCGGGTCCGCCCCTTCCACGGCCCGCGCGACCACCGACTCCCCGAGCGCGGCAGTCTTGCCCGCGCCCGGCCCGCCCACCACCAACAACGGGCCGTCGCGGTGTTTCGCAA
>JBOGDL010000143.1:0-3715 GCA_050701815.1 Micromonosporaceae bacterium
TCCTTTCACCGGCAGGAACGTGCCGGACGATCCGAGTAAAAGGGGTGTTCGCGACAGCCGCCTTCCGAAGGCGCGGGCGTCGCGAAGCTGCCGACAACATACGCGAGCGAACCCGTCGTGAACAGACGCTGTCCACGCTCTGAGCGCGCTCTGACGCCCGGATGGTCGGGTGAGCTCGTGCGGCGACGTAGCAATTTACAAAATTACGTAATTGTGTACGATGCCAAGCATGACCTCACAGCCGGAGCCGGCCGAGCGGGACCCCAGTGCCGCAGACACTCCCAAGGCCGCCGGCGCCGCGACGGGGCCAGACGCCGCCGGCCGGGCGTCATTGGAAGATCGACTGGCTCACCTGGAAGAGCGGGTGAGCCAGCTCGAATCGGGGGGACGCCCGGCCGGGGCGGCTCGCAGCGGGCCGTACCCGGAAAAGTTCTGGGCTCTGGAAGGTCTGAAACAGCAGGCAGACAGTGGCGCTGTGGTGTTCGCCGGGGTGGCGCCGCTACCCACCGGAGAGCACTACGAGTGGCAGCAGGCCGCCCCCACCGAACAGCTGCTGAGCCTGGACTGGTCCGAATTCAGCGGCGTGCTCGGAGCGCTGGGCCACCCGGTCCGGCTGCTGCTGGTGCGTCAGATCCTCGGCGGCGTGCGCACCGTCGCGCAGCTGCAACAGGACGAGAACCTCGGCACCACCGGGCAGCTCTATCACCATCTACGGCAGCTGGTCGCCGCCGGGTGGCTGAAAGCCAGCGGCCGGGGCCGGTACGTGGTGCCCGCGCAGCGGGTGGTGCCGCTGCTGGTCCTGCTCGCCGCCGCGATGCCGGTCGATCACTCCGGCCCCGAGACGGTTGTCGACGAGCCACTGCGAGGAGTCAAGGAGTCAGCTGAATGAGAGCAATCAACCGACGACGGTTTCTGATCGGGGCGGGGGCAGGCGCCGGCGCGGTGGCTCTCGGTTCGCTGAAGGTCGCCGTCGCGGACACCCCGATGACGGTCGCGCGCGGCATCCCGTATCCGGAGCTGAAAAGGCTGGTCGACGAGCGGCTCGAAGAAGCGATTCAGGACGGCTTCCCGGGGATGGTGATCGGCGCGGTGTCAGGCACGCATTGGCACGCGGCCGGCGCCGGCCGGGTGCGCGGGCCAGGATCGCCCGCGCCCGACGTGCGCACTGTGTTCCAGATCGGCTCGGTGTCGAAGACGCTGACGTCGACCGCGCTGGCGGTGGCGGTGCGACGCGGCGAACTCGGGTTACAGGACCCGTTGGCCGAACGGATGCCGCGCTGGTTGCCGGCGCCACCTCACGGCAATGGCCCGATCCGGCTGGAACACCTGGCGGTGCACAGCTCCGGGCTGCCCCCGGTGCCGCCGGGGATCGACCAGGAGCCGGGATTCGATCCGCGTGACCCGTACGCGGGGTTCTCCAAGCGAGACCTGGCCGGCGCGGTCGACAAAACTGAGCTCGGCAGCGAGCCGGGCGCGACGTACGCGTACTCCAACTACGGCGCCGGCCTGCTCGGCCACGTGCTGGCCGCCCGCGCCGGCACGACGTACGCCCGTCTGGTGCGGCGCCGCGTCACCGTGCCGCTGCGGATGCGCGACACCACGATCAAGCTCAGCGGCGACCAGATCCGGCGCAGAGCGCACGGCCACGACGAGACCGGTGCGCCGGCGCCGGACTGGCGGTTTCCCACCCTGGCCGGAGCGGGCGCCCACTACGGCGCTGCCAGCGATCTGCTGCGGTACGTCCGCGCGCACCTCGGGGCGTGCCCGGAGCACCTGGCGCCGGCCCTGCGGCTGGCTGCGGAGCCCCGCTTCGACGCCGGCGACGGGGTACGGCTCGGTCTGGCATGGCACATCAGCAAGCTCCCTCGCCATGGCGGCGACGCGACCTGGCACACCGGGATCACCGGCGGATTCCGCAGCTTCATCGGCTTCTCCCGACGTGCCAATGTCGGCATCACGGTGCTGACGAACCAGAACAAAACCATCGACGCCCTCGCCGTGAGCCTGCTGGACAGCCTGGCTGCCGCGGCGGAGGAAAACTGAGAGGAGTGAACATGCGCGAGGTGTGGAACGACCTGATGGCACGAGGCGCGATCATCGGCGCTCTCGCCGGCACGGCGCTGGGCGCGCTCGCCGACGTCTTCCTTGACGGCGGGATCAACGCCGGCGCCGGCGTCGCGGTCGGGATCGCGCTCGGGGTCGGATTCGGGTTGATGCTCAAGTCCTCCCGCAAGCAGGAGTCGAGCCCGGTTGACCAGCGCGGGTCGAACGAATCCGATGACGTAGCCAGCTGAGCCCCGGCGCTCACCAGGGCGGCTGTGGCCAGCCGTAAATGGTTGCGGACAGTGGTGAGGCACTCTCGCGAGGTGCTCAAATCTCAGGCGCCGACGTACTTCTGGCCGGCCAAATTTGACAACCCGTCCGTGCCTTGGAGATGGTCCAGCGGACGTACCTGCACCTGCACCCAAGGGTCGGCCCAATCCCCACGCGCATCCCGGTCGGCCGAATTGCCCAGGCACGACTGGCTGGGTCGTCCTTGTCTTCGACGAACACGGGTGAGCGTTGGCGATGCCGAAAGTTCTGTATATCGCTGCTTGGGGGCGCAGCGGCACCACACTCCTCGACAACATTCTGGATGCTTGCCCGCACGTGTTCTCCGCCGGCGAGATGTTCTACCTGTGGCGGCGCGGGCTGAAGCAGAAACGCCGCTGCGGCTGTGGCGTGCCCTTCCCGGAATGCCCGCTCTGGACCAAGATCCGCAGCGTGGCGTTCGGGCGTGACGAGCCCCGTCCCCGGGAGGTGCTGGCGCTGCAGGCCCGGTTCGCACGGGCCCGCCACGCCACCCGACGAGGCGAGCCGAAGGACCCGGACGAGAAGCGGTACCGAGCCATCATGGCTCGCCTCTATCAGGCGATCGCCGAGGTCACAAGGGCACAACTCGTGGTGGACTCATCCAAGTCCCCCGCCGGGGCGGCGCTCTTGTCGGAATTGGATGGCGTGGAGCCGTACCTGGTGCACATGGTGCGAGATCCACGTGCCGTCGCCCACTCCTGGAATCGCGCGAAGGCTGGCCTGGACCGGCAGACCGAGTCGCTCATGCGGCAACACGGAGCGTGGAAAAGCAGCGTGCAGTGGGTGGCGAGAAACGCGCTGATTGAACGCGTGGCGCGCACGTACGGGCACCGGCAGCAGCGCGTCCGGTACGAGGACTTCATGGCCGAACCGCTGGCGACCGTCAGATCCTTGCTAACGCTCGCCGGCGTGGCTGCCGAATGCGACACGTTCACTGACGACCACGTGGTGGAGCTGGGCGTCAACCACACCATTTCCGGTAATCCAAGTCGGTTCCGCACCGGTCAGGTGCAACTGCGTCCGGATGACCTGTGGCGAGCTGACCAGTCGAATCGGGACCGCGCCGTCGCGACGTCCGTCGCGCTGCCGTTGCTGCATCGCTACGGCTACCAGGTACGGGTCAAGTCTGCTCAGCAGGAGCGGGCGGTGGCTCCCGAATCATCGGCGCCCCCACGGGAGTGGCGGATACCGGCGCAGCCGCAGCCCGGGCAGCCGGCGGCCCGTCGGACGCCACGTGGCGACCAGCCAGACTGACTTCAACGCGACCCCCAATTGCTGCCGCCGCTCGGCCCCTCCGTCGGTTGTGGACAGCGCAGTCGCTTCGTGGCTCCGGGGGCGTACCTTCGTGCCGTGCCTCCTACCT
>JBOGDL010000144.1:0-6127 GCA_050701815.1 Micromonosporaceae bacterium
CGCTACACCCGGGCGGGGCCCTGGCCGTCATCTCCGCCGGCGCCCACGCGATGCGGCCCGCCCGGCTGATCCAGGCCGCGGCCACCGCCGGCCTGGTCTACAGCCAGCACATCGCGCAACTCACCGCCCCGATCCAAGCCCAGCACTCCGCCGGCCCCGCCCGAAAAGACAGCAAGCGCTCAACGCCCCCAGGCGCGGGCGGGCTGAGCCGACCACATGTGCACGCCCACATCTACGTGTTCACCACGCGCCCGGACCGTCCGTGACAGCCGTTGACCGCGCCAACGGCCCCCCGGCGATGACGCCGCCGCGCAGGCGGCTACGGGTCCACGGCGCCCAACGAGACGACATCGACGTGGCCCTACTCGCCCAAGCCGTCCACGTCATCGCCCACCAAACAGACCCGCGCCCCGACACCGCCGACAACACCGCGCACACGCCAGCCACTGATATCCACCACCACGCTGCCTGTTCCGATACCGGAACATCACGGCTACAGTGCACGTGTAAACCAGCGAGTCAGAAGGTGGGCCAAGACACCGAATGAGCAGCCCAGCCCAGTCGCTCGGCGCGTACCTGGAGCAAGCGCGACAGCGCAGCAGATTGAGCCTGCGCCAGCTCGCCGTGGCCAGCGGTGTGCCCATGTCGACCGTGAACCGGTTGCTCAAGGATCAGGTCACCAAGGCCCAACCCGGCAACCTCGCCCGCCTCTCCCACGCGTTGGGGCTTGACGCCGTCGAGGTGTTCACCCGCGCCGGGATCACCCTGCCAGGCGAGACGGAAGACGCCGACGCCGACCTGGGCGCGCTGCTGCGCCGCCGCTACAGGCTCACCGACGCGCAGGCCGCTGAATTCATCCGCCAAGTCAACGCCACCGCGCGTCGGCCGCCGCGGCCGTCAGCCGGCGAGGAAGGCACAAGCCACACATGACAAGCGCGCAGCCGATCGCGAAGCGCCCAGAGGGCAAGAGAGCTGTCCTGTACCTGAGGGTGTCCAGCCGAGGCCAGGTCGACACCGACTACGACCCGGAAGGCATCTCGCTTCCCGCGCAACGCGTCGCGTGCCAACGAAAAGCAGCCGACCTCCGCGCCACCGTCGTTGACGAATACATCGAACCCGGCCGCACCGCCACCAACGACAAGCGCCCCCGATTCCAAGAGATGATGGCGCGGATCAAAACCGAACGCGACATCGACTACATCATCGTCTACGCGCGGAACCGGATGCACCGCAACACCATCGACTCCGCCATCACCAAGCGGGACCTCAGAACAGCCGGCGCCCAACTCGTCTCGGTCATCGACTACACCGACGAGACAGAAATGGGCGACCTGGTCGCGCACATCCTCGACGGCGTCTACGAATTCCAATCACGCGCCAGCGGCGCCGACATCCGGTACAAGATGGCGCGCAAGGTCGCCGTCGGCGGCACCGTCTCCCGCGCGAAGCTCGGCTACCTCAACGTGCGCGAGCACGTTGACGGCCGGGAGATCCGCACGATCGCCGTCGACCCCGACCGCGCCCCCTACATTGTGATGCTCTTCGAGCTCTACGCCACCGGCAAACACAGCTTCAAAACCCTCCGCGAAGCTGTCACCCAAGCCGGCTTGCGGACCAGGCCAACCAAGCAGCGGCCGGCTGGCTCACCCGTGTCCATCCACAAGATCGGCGACCTGCTACAGGACCGCTACTACCTCGGCTACGTCAGCCACAACGGGCAGGAACACCAAGGCCGCCACGAACCACTGGTGACCCACGAGCTGTTCGACAAGGTTCAGAAGATCCTCCACACCGAACGCCGAGCCGGCACCCGCGCCCGCAAACACAACCACTACTTGAAGGGCGCCATCTGGTGCCACCGATGCAAGTCCCGCCTCATCTACACCAAAGGCCGCAGCAAGACGGGGCGCGACTACTTTTACTTCGTCTGCCGAGGCCGCCAAGACCACATCTGCGACCTGCCCCTTCTCTCAGCCGCAGAAGTCGAAGCCGAAGTCGCACGCCAGTACATCACTCTGCAGTTGCCCCACAGCGACATCGACCGAGTCAAAGCCGCCATGACCACAGCCGTGGCCGACCACCAAGAGACAACCCACACCATGCGACGCCAGCTCCGCCGCGAACGCAAGCGACTTGACACCCTCGAAGATCAATACCTCGAACTCGTCGGCGATCCAGACTGGCCACGCGACAAACTGACCGCCAAAGTCCGCAAGGTCAAACACGACCGCGATCTCATCGACGCCCAACTGGCTGACACCACCGCAGGCCACCTCGACCACGGCAGCCAAGCAGTCACGGCGGTCCTTGAACTGCTCCACGAACCCCAGCGTCTCTACGCCAACGCCAGCGACGACGCGCGTCGGATCCTCAACAAGGCGTGCTTCACAAAACTGTGGCTCGACACCACCGACGACAAGCCCAAGATCGCCGACAGCCTACGCGCAGACCTCATGCCAACCGCGCGAGGCGACAAGGATCAGCCCGAGTCCCCCAAGCAGAAACCAGGCGACAAGCTCGCAAAACTACTAAACCCCGACCCAAAGGGCCAGGGTTTGAGTAGTAACCGCGTGGTGGACCGAACGTTACGCCATGCGAACCGCCCTCCTGGTGCCCGGAGAAGCCGTCCAGGTTAGCTCGGTCCGCCATCGGCCCAGGCCAGAGGCCTGATGATGCAGGTAGCTGGCATTGACCCAAGATCGCCGGAGTCCTCGTTACCAAGCGGGATGGCAGACACGCGGAGTTCTCGACGGCAGCTGGCGCGCGAGACGGAGGCCTGACGGCTGCTACGCACATTGCTCCAGACGTCCCTGCCTCACGCATGTGTCGCCTGGCTCGCCCCGGCAAGCGTCGCGGGCGCGATCACAGACGCACAGCGTTGCGGCGAGTCGCGGAGCTGGCTTTGGCCAGGGCGTCACCGCCTGGGCTCGATTTCCGTAGCAAGTACTTCTCTCAGATGCCAATAGGCGGCCCCCGGAAGGCGCGGCAACGCCGACCGAGGGCCTTGATCGCCTGATAAGGAGGCGACCCAATGTCCATCTTCCGCCATCTGGTCGAACGAGGCGCACGGGCACGGCTCGACCGCATGTTCAACGCCGGATTCGTCGTCGGCGCACTTCACGTCGTGTCTCTCGTAGAACGCCCAGCACAGACCGGCGACACCGACACTGTGCTCAAAATCTGCGCCGAGATCCGCGAAGAGACCCGGTCATGAACTTAACCAGTCTCGCCCGCACCACCTCGGCGACCGTGGTCGCCGGGGTGGCCGCAGTCGCCTCGTACACCCACATGCGCGACCTCGCCGCAGCCCATGGCCAGCCTGACGTGCTGGCACACCTGCTGCCGTTGTCAGTCGATGGAATGCTGATCGTCTCCACCATCGCCATGGCCGACGACAAAGCAGCCGGCAAGACGGCCAGGTTGTCTGCACGTGTGTCGTTCACGATCGGTGTTGTCGCATCCATCGGCGCCAACGTCCTCGCAGCGCCACCCGGACTGATCGCAAGGATCATCTCAGCATGGCCCGCGGTCGCACTGCTGCTCGTGGTCGAAATGACGTCCCACACTGACGTCAAACCCGCGCCGCGTGACGACACGGGGCACAACAGCACCGAGGCGACCGCCGCTACGGCTGCCGACAAGCCAACCGCTCTCGTGACTACTCAGAAACGGCAACCACGACGACAAACAACACCTGACCGTGTCGCAAAAGCCGTCGCCAAGAAGCCCGACAGCACACCCGCCCAAGTAGCCGCGAAACTCGGCGTCAGCGAACGAACCGTCCAACGACACTGGCATACGGCGCATTGTCGGCGGCCAGGGAATGATCCCCATAGGCGGCCGGTTATTGCCCCGCTGGTGGCCAGGGAGTTCCCCATGGACGGCCATATATCTCCCCGGTGAGTAGTTCGGTTTGTCGTGCGGCAAGGCTCGTGCGATGTGAAGAGCAGCAGGGAGATCATGGAGATCCTCGAGGCGTATGACCTGACGGGGAGTTACCGCGCCGCGGCGGAGTTGGCCGGGTGTGACCACCACACGGTGGCGCGTTATGTGGCGTTGCGGGCTGCTGGGGACAGCCCGGTGGAGCGGGAGCATCGCTGTCGGCCGATCGATGCGTATCTGCCCAAGATCGAGGAGTTGGTGGTCCGGTCGAACGGCAGGGTCCGGGCGGATGTGGTGCATCGGCGGATCACCGCGATGGGATTCACCGGTGGGGAGCGCACCACCCGGCGGGTGGTGGCGCAGGTCAAGCAGCGGTTGCGGGCCGGTCAGCGGCGGGTGTTCCGGCCGTGGATTCCGGAGCCGGGGTTGTGGCTGCAGTTCGACTGGGGTCACGGGCCGAAGGTCGGCGGCCGGCAGACGCAGTTGTGGTGCGCATGGCTGGCGTGGTCGCGGTTTCGGGTGGTGATCCCGGTGATGGACAAGACCCTGCCCACGATCGTGTCGTGTCTGGACAGGACGCTGCGCCGGTTGGGTGGGGTGCCGACGTATGTGTTGACCGACAACGAGAAGACGGTGTCGGTGGACCACATCGCGCAGATCGCGGTGCGCAACCCGGAGATCGTCGAGGTGGCGCGGCATTACGGGTTGACGATCCGCACGTGTATGCCCGCGGACCCGCAGACCAAGGGCGGCTCGGAGGCCACTGTTCGGATCGCCAAGGCCGATCTGGTGCCGACCGAGGCGAACCTGTTGGCCGACTATCGCAGCTTCGGTGAGCTCGAGGCGGCCTGCCGGGCGTTCTGCGAACAGGTCAATGACCGGCCGCATCGGGAAACCCGCCGCCGCCCCGCTGAGGCCCTGGCCGAGGAACGAGCCCGGCTGCATCCGCTGACGCGGCAGCCGTTCACGGTCGCGTTCGGCACCACCCGCCGAGTGAACTGGGACGGGACCGTGTCTGTGGAAGGGGTGCGGTACTCGGCGCCGCACGAGCTGGTCGACACCCGGGTCTGGGTTCGCTTCCACGGCGACCAGCTGATCGTCACCGCAGTCGGTGAGGGCGGCCCGGTCGAGGTCGCCCGGCATGACCGTTCCACCCCGGGCAGTCCCTCGATCAAGGACGAGCACTACCCGCCCCGCGACGATCACCACGGTCAACGTCGCCCGAAGCCGACCTCACCGGAGGAAACGGCGTTCCTCGCCCTCGGCGACGGCGCCGCGGCCTGGCTGACCGAAGCAGCGGCCGCCGGCGCCCGGCGCATCCGACCCAAGATGGCCGAAGCGGTCACCATCGCCAAACTGCATCCCGCAGCTGAGGTTGACCGGGCGCTGGGCATCGCCGCGATCGCCGGGCGGTTCGCCGACAACGACCTGATCCGCATCCTCACCCACAACCTCGGCCGCGAGAACGCCGAGCCGTCCCGGGCCAGCGAGAACCACAGCCTGCAACCCGGAACGTCCGCCTGGTCGAACTTCGGCCGGACCACCCTCGACTCCGAAAGCGATTGCTGATGTCCACCCCACTTCGGGTCACCGGCTCCGTCGGCGACCCCCTCGCCGAGTCCATCGCCTTGACCAAACGACTGAAGCTGCCGCACCTGCGGCGCGCGCTGACCGATCTGATCCCCACCGCAAAAGCCCAGCGCTGGGACCCCGCCGAGGTCGTGCGGGTCCTCCTCGCCGAAGAAGCCGCAGGACGAGACGCCGCGAACCTGCGCACCCGACGCAAACGCGCCGCCTTCCCCGCCGGCAAGACCTTCGGCGACTGGGACGAGCAAGCCTCCTCAATCCCACGCCCCACCCAAGACGCGCTCAAGACCCTGGAATGGGTGCAGAACAAGGAAAACCTCTGCATCTGCGGACCCAGCGGCACCGGCAAGAGCCACTTCTGCGAAGCCCTAGGCCAAGCCGCAGTCGAAGCCGGGCTCACCGTCGCCTGGTTCACCATCGAAGACCTCGGCGCCCTGGTCCGCCGACACCGCGTCGACGACTCGATCACCCGCGCGATGACCCGCCTGATCCGCACCGACCTGATCATCGTCGACGACATCGGGCTGCTGCCAGTCAGCCCGGACGCAGCTGAAGGGTTCTACCGCCTGGTCGACGCCGCCTACGAACGGCGCACTCTGGCCGTCTCAAGCAACCTCCACCCATCCGGCTTCGACGAGATCATGCCCAAGACCCTGGC
>JBOGDL010000145.1:0-3976 GCA_050701815.1 Micromonosporaceae bacterium
ACACCGGCGATGACAATCGCCGCGAGGTTGATGAACAACTGCAGCGCCGATCCCACCGCCTCCTCGCGGACCCCGTACGCCACCGCGACCGCGACGTTCGCCGCCGCTGGCACAGTCGTCACCGAGATCAGCACCCCGACCAGCGCGCCGGACTTGGCCGAAGTGAGGGACAGCATGCCCGCCACGCCGGCGAGCAGGCCAACAATCCACGAGAGCGCGTCCGGGCGCCATATGAAGTCCGTGAGTGGCCGATCCGCCAGCAGCATCGCCTTGCTGACCAGTCCGAAACTGGTCAGCGCCCAGGTCGTCACGACCGTGGCCGCCATCGCGACGAGGAAACCGATCGTGAGCGCCGCGGCGGAGCGGGCGATCACGGCTCGCTGCCGCTGCACGAACCCGACACACAACGCCGCCAGCGGGCCGAACTCCGGCCCGACCACCATGGCGCCGACAATCAAGATCGGTTGATCAAGCAGGACACCGATCCCGGCGATGATCGTCGCCACGCTGAGGAAAATGAGGTACGTCGCCGAGAGCTGAGTTTCCTCCCCGGTCTTGTGCTCGATCTCCTCCCACACCACCGCGTTCGCGCCCAGCCCAGGCGCGGCGTCCGCGGCCTGCTCAGCGGAAGTGGACAGCGACACGTCGACTTCCTCGACCGCGATCGCCCCCGCGCCGTCGATGCCGAGGGCCCGCAGCTGCTCCAGCACCGGGCTGGCGGCCTCCCGGACCACGTCGCAGAGCACCACGTCCCCCTGGGGCGCACGCGCGGCGCCGGGCAACACGATCACATGGGTGACGCCGCGATTTCCGGTCAGCGCCCCGACAACTTCCTCGGCTCGGTCGGCGGGCGTGATTATCCGCAGGTGCAGCACAGATGCGACCCCTTCTCGGCGTTGTGCCGCCTTTGGCGCACGCCGGACAGCATTCCTGACACAGGATCGTGGCAAACGTTCGCACGCCGACTGCCAGCGGCCTGGCGCGACGAGTGGGAACGCCGTGTCAGCAGCCGTGTCAGCGGCGTGGCGGCAGGGTGTCAGCGCGGGCGCCGATGGTGGTCGCATGAACAGTTCGGCGATTACGGCGTCCGGGCTCCGGAAGGCGTACCAAGACAAAACGGTGCTTGATGGCATCGATCTAGATGTCCGCGCGGGTACGGTTTTCTCCCTTTCGATCCGGGTCACGTCCGGTTGGGAACCATCCGGCAGACCGTCGGAGGGCGCCGGCGATGATGGTCGCCATGACAGGCGATCGCCGGAAGAGGTTGACTTTCGATTCCGCTGCCCAGCTCTATCACCAGGCTCGACCTGACTACCCACCCGAGTTGTACGACGAGCTGGTGCGTCGGACGGCGCTGCGACCCGGTGACCAGCTGTTGGAAATCGGGTGCGCCAGCGGCAAAGCGACCATCCCGCTGGCCCGCCGTGGGTTCCGGATCACGTGCGTGGAGCTCGGATCGGCTCTCGCCGCCGAAGCCCGGCGGCGTCTCGTGGCCTTCCCCGACGTGCGGATCGTGGAAGCCGACTTCGACACCTGGCAACCGCGGCAGGGTGCCGCATACGACCTCGTGTTCGCCGCCACCGCCTGGCATTGGCTCGATCCGGCGACCCGGTACCGGAATGCCTGGACGCTGCTGCGGCCGGGCGGGCACCTGGCGTTCTGGGGCGCGACCCATGTCTTCCCGGAAGGGGCGACCCGTTCTTCCGCGAGATTCAGGAGGTCTACGACGAGATCGGGGAAGGCAAGCCGCCGGGAGAGGGCTGGCCGCGTCCCGGCGAATTGGCCGACGAGCGGGCGGAGATCGCGGCCACCGGGCTCTTCGACGAGGTGGCGGCACGCCATTTCGACTGGGAGACCGTCCACACCGCCGATGGGTACGCCCGGCTGCTCGACACGTTCTCCGGTCACATCGCGATGCCGCGGTGGAAGCGGGACCGCCTGTACGGCGAGATCCGGCGTCGGTTGGCGGAACGGCCAAGCCCTCGGTTACGCCGTCATTGGGGCGCCGTTCTGCACGTGGCCCGACGACGCGATGACGACACCGGCAGCTGATGAGCTTCGGGCCCGCCGCCACTCTTGTGGCGTTGCATGATTCGCCGAATACTTCTTGAGATAAGAGGAAAAACCTCATTTTGAGGAGGAGGTTGCTATGCCTTCTTCATCGGGACATACCCCCACACGACGTGATGTGCTCAGGGCCGGGGCGGTGCTGGGCGCGGCGGGAATGGGCGTCGCCGCCGGGCTGCCCGCCGCGGCGGATGAGACCACGGGCTGGCAACCGCCTCGCGCGCCCGGTCGGGAACGGACCATGACCGGCGTCCCGTTCGAAGGCTTTGACGAGGTACGCGTCGGCATCATCGGGCTGGGCAACCGCGGCGGCAGCCAGACCCGCCGGTGGGCAGCAGTCTCCACCGTCACCGCGTTGGCCGACATCCGCCCCGCGCGGGCGAACCTGGCCGCCGACAACGTCTTGAAGGAGAAGCCTGACCAGCCCCGCCCCGCGCTGTACACCAATGGCGAGGACGACTACCTCAACCTGCTGCGACGCGACGACATCGACCTGGTCTACATCGCCACCCCGTGGGAGTTCCACCACCCGATGGCCAAGGCCGCGATGGAACACGGCAAGCACGTCGCCGTTGAGCTTCCGATCGCGAACCGGCTCGATGACATCTGGGACCTGGTACGCACCTCCGAGCGCACCCGTAAACACTGCATGCTGCTGGAGAACGTCGCCTACTTCCGGCCCGAGATGCGGGTGCTGCTGATGGCCGAGCAGGGCCTGTTCGGCGAGCTGTTGCACGGCTCTGGCGGGTACGTGCATGACCTGCGCAACCCGTACTTCTTCCACAACGGCTACTACCCGGAGGACTGGCGCCGGAACTGGCACACCCGGCTCAACGCGAGCCTGTACCCGATGCACGGGCTGTTCCCGGTCGCGTACGCGATGAACGTCAACCGGGGCGACAGGTTCGACCGGATGATGGCGGTCGCGTCGCCGGCGATGGGTCTGGCGCTCTACCGCGAGGAGAACATGCCGCCCGACCACCCCTCGTGGCAGGACGAGTACATCAAGGGGGACCGGGTCACCTGCTTTCTGCAGACCCACAAGGGACGGTTCATCCGGGTCGACCACGAGTGCAGCACGCCGCACCCGTACACCCGGGCCACCACGTTGGTGGGCACTCGCGGGGTCTGGTCGGAGGACAAGGGGATCTACCTGGAGTCGCTTGGCCATGACGGCCACAGCTGGCGCGAATTCGGAGACGCCTTCGAGGGCTACGACCACTGGCTGTGGCAGGACCACGGCGACCCCACAGGCGGCCACGGTGGTGGGGATTTCATCAGCATCTTCCGCACCGTGCAGCTGATGCGGCTCGGGCTCACCCCTGACATCGACGTGTACGACTCAGCAGCGGTGTGCTCGGTGATCCCGTTGAGCGGAAAGTCGATCGAAATCGGGAGCCAGGTGGTGGCGATGCCGGACTTCACGCGCGGCCATTGGGAGGCTGACCGGCCCGGTCTGACCCGGGGCCGTCCGGAGTAACCCGGAGCCCAGCACGCAGCACCATCGCCGCGCAGGCGCGATGGTGACGATCCGATGTCGACATTGGGTGGTTCGCCCGGCAAGCGGCGGAACGGGCGTTGACATTGCATGCCACATGCAACATTCTCTTGCGCGGAGGTGTGCTGTGTCACTGAAGACGCCCACCCGAGGCGAGGCGTTGGCGGAGCAGGCGTACGTGGCCCTGCGGGACGCCATCCTCAGTCATGAGCTGCCGCCAGGGACCCGGCTCTCGGTGCCGGAAATCGCCCGCCAGTTGGGAATTAGCCGCAGTCCGGCACGTGAGGCGATCGCCCGGATCGCGTACGAGGGGCTGGCGCAGGTGGAGCCGCGACGCGGCGCGGTGGTCTCCGACATTCAGGCCCAGGACCTGGTGGAGATCTACTCGTTACGCGAGGTGCTGGAGGGTCT
>JBOGDL010000146.1:0-38197 GCA_050701815.1 Micromonosporaceae bacterium
CGATGGCCTGCGCCGCCTCGCAGAGCGCCTCCACCCCGGCGGGTGCTTCGCCCTGTGGTCCAACGACCCACCCGACGAGGACTTCACCCGCGTCCTCGCACACGTGTTCGCGCACAGCGCGGCCCGCGTCGTCACCTTCCACAACCCACTGCAACGACGCGACGCCGCCAACACCGTCTACGTCGCCACGCTCAACCACGCCACAGCATCACCGCTCTGAGCGCGCGAGACGGTCCCGGCCCGATCCGCCGACCTTGCTGAGATCACCTCACTGAGAGTTGGCCTGGGCATGTGTCAGGCATCTGATGTGGCGCGGCCGGGTTGCGTTCGACTAGTAAGGCGGTCGGCAGCTCTAGCGAGAGCGGCGAGTATGGCGAAACTTGTCAAGACTGTGGGAAGCAGTCGCCCCGAGGCTGCCGACCACTGCCTCCAGCGCAGTTGCTCCGCGGCTGGTCGGTTGTTCTGCGTCCGGTGTCGGCTGTTGGTTGGCGACCCGTTGACCGCTCGCTGCCGAAGCCGCCGCCCTCAACCCCGCGAGTCGCGGCAGCTACCACGTCGGGCAGATCGGGGCCTCCCGACAGCGCCTTCTGCCGGGTGAGCCGCACCTCCGCCCGTGTCGCGGACGATTCCACCAAGGCCGTGCACACCTCCAGGTTCGCCAAACCCCATTGCCCGTCATGGAGCGGGGGCTCGCCCGCGTCCACCGAATGGGCCGCCTCGTCCAGCAGAGCCTGTCGACCGGTCGGGTGGCCAGCGAGCGGGATCTCGACCCGGGCGGCGTCTGCGTAGACCAGCAGGCCCTGCGGCGAAACCCGGATGTCCCCGTGTTCGCAGCTTGCCAGCACGAACCCGAAGAACGGCTGGTGTTCCCCGCCACGTAGGAGCTCCTGCTGCCGGCTGACTCCGGTGGCGCCCCGTTTCTCCGAGGCCTCGTCAGCGCCGGCGGCAAGGCGCCGACGTGCCACGGCGTACCCGTTCAAGACCTGGCCCGCCTCTCCGATTCCGAAGGTGAGCTCGGTGCTGGGGAAATGGTCGTACCCGCTGTACGCCACGGTCGCCGGCGTCCCGTCGACGAATTCCAAGTACGCCGTGTACGACCCGGCGCCGCGACGCTCGGGATCCCAGCACCCGATCCGGCCCCGCACACTGCGCAATTCTCCTCCGCCGAGGTACCGGATGATGTCCACGTGGTGCGCCGCTTGGCGGAACGGCACTCCGCCGCCCTTGGCGGGATCCAACTCGTCAGGGTGGCGGGGCCGGTACATCCAGTCGGTGTAGTACAGCGCGTTGATCGCGCGCATCGGACCCAAAACGCCAGATTCCACCACCGCGCGCATCGCCCGGATAGGGGCCTCGAAACTCTGCGAATGCCCCACCACCAGCAGCCGGTCGGCGGCCTCCGCCTCCGCGATCATGGCCTCGGCGTCCGCCATTGAGACCGCCATCGGCTTCTCCACGATCACGTGCTTGCCACCCCGCAGCGCCGCGATCGCGTGCTCGGCATGGCACGGCGTGGGCGTGGCCACGTACACCACGTCCACATCGTCGGCGCAGCACAGCTCGGTCACACTCGAGTACGCCACCCGGCCCGGCGCCGCAAAACCGTCCCGCACCGCCGGGTTCGGATCGGCGCCGGCGGTCAAGGCGAAGTCGGGTCGCGCCTCGACGTGCGGGACGAGCACGCTGCCGGCGATCCCAAGCCCCGCGATCCCGAGCCGCAGCTGCCCTTTGTCGGCGTGGGGCGGGCCGCCAACCCCAGGGTCAACACCGGCGTGACCGCAGATCTTCCGGGCACGGTGGGCGCCAGGCTTGCCGCCGTCGCCTTGGTCACTCATGTGCCGGCTCGTGGCTGACCACTCGATGAGTCGGGGTGACGTCGCAGGTGAAGTGGCACTCGTGACACCAGCAGTGAAACACGCGGGCGTGGGCGGTCCAGTACTCCTGCACGAACGCCGCGACGTCAAGCGCGGCCCCGCACCGGGGGCAGTATGCCACCGGGGGATCGCCTCGCCGCCCGTCGTGCGCGCTCATCAGGTCCTCCCGGCCTGCGCTTCAACCCGCTCGAAAAGCTCGATCACCTCTTCTGCGATCGGACTGTACCGACCCTGACCCATGCCCAGGAACTCCTCGCGAAAGTCCCCGCCGGAGCCGAACTTCTTCATTTCCTGCGGCAGCGTGATGCAGTCGTTCTGGGCCGGGTCGCGCACCACGCCCATCGGGTCCTCACCCTCATCGATGCGGTCCAGCTGCTCCTGGAACAGCCGGCGCAACGTGATCACACCGAGGTCGGACTTGCCGAGGTGCTCATTGGTGCGGTCGGCGATCGGCCCTTGCGTGGCCCACGCCATGATGTCCTGGCCGTCGACGAAGTCCACCAAGAACGTGCCGTCCTCGTTCATGAACGGCACCTTGAACAGCGGGATGCTCTCCTGCGGCGGCAGCTCGTAGTCGCCTTCGGGCTTGTAAACCGAGTACCAGAAGTGGGAGGTGTGGGTGTCGTCGACCGGCACCCGGATCTGGAACTGGTAGTGCCCGCCTCCCCCGACCCGCAGCATCGCCGGGAACACCAACGGGTGGCCGATCTTCCAGTCGTCATCCTCCTCAGACATGCCCTGCAGCACCCGGCGTTTGATGATGCCGTACTCGAAGACGTCGAACGCGATCTTCTCGTGCTTGCGGGAGAGCACCTTCGCCTGCGTGTCGCCGGACAGCTCTCGCACGAAGTTCATGTAATGCCCGTGCAGCCATTCCACGTGGTGCGGGTCAACGGAGTTCTCCATCACCTGCAGCCAGCTCATCGGCAGCATCGCGTGGCCGATGTCGCGCAGGCAGTTGTCCCACACGAAGAGGTCAAACCGCGGCAGCAGCGGCGCCGGGTCCGAACCCATGTACACGAAGATCAGCCCGCCCAGCTGCTCCACCTGGTACGTGACCGCCCGGATCCGGTCCTTGAAGGTGCTGTCGGCGGGCTCCGCCGGCTGCTCCAGGCACTGACCGTCGCGAGCGAACTTCCAGCCGTGATAGCCGCAGCGCACCCCGTCCTGCTCCACTACGGCGTACTGCAGCGAGGCCCGCCGATGTGGACACTGCGCCTCGATGCATCCCAACTTCCCAGAGCCGTCCCGGTAGATGACGATGTCCTCGCCCAGCAGCCGGCGGCCGATGGGCACCCTTCCCAGCTCTGAGACCGCCGCCACCGGGTACCAGTAGCGGCGCAGCAGGTCCCCCATGGGTGTGCCCGGCCCCACCCGGGTCAAGCGCTCATTCAACTCCAGTGACAGCATCGCAACCCCTTTCTACGGTCTGCGGACCGGCGGCGCCGGTCTGCGAAGCGGACGTCATGAGCCGGTGAAGTCGGCCACGTGGCGGGTGAAGTCGAAGGCTCGTTCGATCTGGGTCCAGTGTCCGCACCGGCTGAACACCACGAGGTCGGCGGCGGGCAGCAGCCGCACCAGCCGCAGGCTGGTCTGCTCCGCCGGAATCACCTGGTCGTTTGCCCCGTGCACCAGCAGGGTCGGGGTTTCGATGGTGCGCAGCTCCGGCTCCGACAGCGCCATCGCGTCCAAGTGGCGCTGCCGGGGCGCTGCGAACGCGGCGGCGTACCGCTCCTGCACCCCGGGGGCGATGCTCGCCTGGTGTCGCAGCCGGACCAGGTCGGGGTTGATCAGCCCCTGGTCATACGCGAAAAGCCGGATCACCGCCTCCATATTCTGCAGCGACGGCTGGTAGCCCCAAATCTGATCCAGCGCGGACGTGATCGGGAAGGAAATGCCGACGCTTCCCATCAGCACCATCCGCCGGATCAGCTCTGGACGGCGATGCGCGATGCTCAAAGCCAGCGCCCCGCCCATCGAGTTGCCGACCACGTCGACTTCGGCCAGGCGCATTGCGTCGAGAAACCCGATCAGGTGGCCTGCCCGTAGGTCATGCGTGAAGTCCACATCCGCTTCCGCATGTGTGTCGCCGAACCCGACCACGTCGGGCGCGAGGATCCGGCGCCGCTCGGCCAGGTGGGACGTCATCGTGCCGCGCCAGTTCGCCAACGCTGAGACGCCGGGGCCGGATCCGTGGATCAGCAGCAGCGGTCGGCCGTGCCCAGCCTCAAGGTACGCGGTGCGAATCCCGTCGTGGACGATCTGGCGTTGCGCGATCCCCGCTGCCGACACTGGCCGAGCAGCTGTCTGGTCCGCCTCGGCGGGCGTGCCGCTCACGGCACGTAGGTCGCTCACGGCACGTAGGTCGCGAAGACCTTGTTGGAGTTGAAGACGTCGGTCTCGACCATCTCGGACCACGTCGGGGTGGGACGACCGAGCGCGGTCATAGCGCCGAACAGCGGGAACCAGTTCAACAGTTCCTGCTGGCCGGCGTCCTCGATCGAATCCAGCGACCTGGCGCGCCAGGAGTCGACATCGCCGGCGACCAGTTGCTCGTACATCCGCTTGTCGCTGTCGGTGTCCGGGCGCAGCCGCCAGGTCTTGTCGCAGATGAAGGCGTGGGACCAGCTGGAGGAGGCGACCAAAGCGACCCGCCAGGGGGACTCTGCGAAGATCTCTGCCACCTTGGCGCCGATGTCGATGAACCGAGCCGGCTGCGGGGACGGCGGATCCAGCTCACGCACGTCGTCGAACCGGCTCATGAAGCCCTGATAGCTGACCACTCGCCGGCCGTAACAGTTGATCGGGAACGGCACCACCGGGTAGTCGAAACCGGTGCGGTGGTAGTCGAGGTAGAGAATCGCGTTCAGGAACGCGTGTGGCAGACCCGGATGGTGCAGCCGCGTGTACGCGTACGGCACGTCGACCCCGCGCAGCAGCAGTTCCGTCGCGAGATGCTTGCCGATGTCGGGCCGGCCCCGCACTGTGAAGCTGGTCTCGGCGGTCTCGTTCCAGACGTTCGGTCGGCCTTTCATATCGGACGAGTCAGCGGCCTGCGCCCATGGCTGGACCTCAATGTCGGCGTAGGCCTGGACCGCGTATGGCGGGATGATGTCCTCTTTGAAGTTCTCGTACTGGTCGTCACCCCAGATCACCACCGCGTCCGGCCGGAAGTCGTCGATCGCCTCCCGGGTGCGCTCAAAGCCCTTGACCAGCGCCGCTCTGTGGTCAGCGGCAGCGGCACGGCCTTCGTCAGAACCCCACTCCCGACGCATCCGCTCGGGCCAGTTGGCGGGATCTTTCTCTGCTTCCGGAATGGCCAGGTCCTCCAACGTGCGCCGCAGGATGCCCGCCATCGCGTCGTCGGCGCCGCTGAATGGCGGGTAGTGCGAGAGCCCGATACCCAGTACCTCTGCCATTGGAGCTCCTCCTCTGCCACCCAGGGCTATAATTTGGGCCCAGGTTAGTCATGACCATGAACTATCGTCAAGGCAGAGTTTCAAGAGTTGGTTGAGGTAGCAATGGTGATAGACTATGGCGTTGAAATTTAAGGTGTAGGGTTTTCCATGAGAGGCAGAGTCAGTGCCGTCCACAGACTTTGATTTGTCCATCTCCGACCAGGTCGACCGGACCGCCAAGGAGTATGGCCCTGACTTCGATCCCACCGTCCTCGCCCTGACGCTGACGCTCTACCGCACGATGACGGTCTTGGACCGGGCGCACGCAGCCGAGTTGGCTCCGCACCGCTTGACCCTGAGCCAATTCAACATCCTCAACGTGCTGCACCGCGCCGCCAAACCATTGACGATGGGCGAATTGGGGCAGGCGGTGTCGGTCCGTCCCGCCAATCTCACCGGCGTCATCGACACGCTTGCCAAACGGTCGCTGGTGGAGCGAGAGCTCAACCCTGACGATCGCCGGTCGTTCCTGGTCGGCATCACCGATGCCGGCGAGGAGTTTCTGGGCCGATTCCTCCCGAGACACTGGCGCTACCTGGAGGCCCTCACCAGTGGGCTCACCGAACGTCAACGCACCCAGCTCACTGGCCTGCTGGACCGGCTTCACGACTCCGTCCAAGCGGCTGAGCTGACCGCCGCTGAGTCATCAGGCGTCACCGAATCCACCGACGCCAGCCCGGCCCTGGCCCCTGGATCGTGACCATGGACCGCATCGACGTGCACACCCACGGCCTGCCCCCGACCCTGCCACCGCTGGCCAGCCGGCACGCCGGCAATTGGCCAGAGCTGGTGGAGACCGGGCCATGCGAAGCGGACATCATGGTCGGTGGGCGGCACTTCCGCTCGATCGACTCTCGCTGCTGGGACACCTCTCGCCGACTGGCCGACATGGACGCCGAAGGCGTCGCGATGCAGGTGGTCTCGCCGATTCCGGTGACCTTCTCGTACGGGTTGGACGCCGTCGGGGTGCGCGAGCTGTCGCGGGTCCAGAACGAGTGGATCGCAGAGCTGGCACGGGAGCGCCCCGACCGGTTCTCCGGACTCGGGACCGTGCCGCTGCAAGAGCCCGAGAGAGCGGCGGCGATGGTCGCCGAGATCGTCGATCAGCTTGGCCTGCCCGGGGTCGAGATCGGTAGCAACGTCGCCGGCCGGTTGCTTGACTCCCCCGAGTTCGAGCCCTTCTTCGCCGCCTGCGCCGAGCACAACGCGGTGGTGTTCATCCACCCGTGGCAGGTGATCGGCGCCGAGCGGCTGACCCGTCACGGCTTCAGCTATTCCATCGGGATGCCCTCAGAGACAGCCGTCGCGGCGGCGAGCCTAGTCTTCGGCGGGGTGCTGGACCGGCACCCCGAGCTGCGGGTGTTGCTGGCGCACGGCGGCGGCTCCTTCCTTTCCTTGCTGCCGCGGATCGACCAATGCGGGGCGCTGATACCCGGAGTGGTCCCGCCGACCCAGCCCCCCTCGGCGTACGCCCGCCGGTTCTGGTACGACTCCCTGGTGTACGACACCGGCGCGCTCAGGACCCTGGTGGAGCGGGTCGGCGCTGACCGGGTGATGATCGGCACCGACTACCCGTTCCCAATCGCCGAGCGTCCCGCCGGTCAGGGCGTCACGGACGCCGGCTTCGACGAGACCGTCGTTGCGGCAGTGCGCGCCGAGACCGCCCGCTCCCTGTTCATGCTGTAGCCCTCACGCCGCAGCCAGCCCGGCCGCTCTTTGTCCGCGCGGAGCCTGCCCCCGGCGAATGTTGCCCCGGCCGGCGCGTCAGCTCTTGATCCGCATGATGACGGCCTTCGGCTCGGTGAAAAACTCCCGGCTGAAGTCTCCGCCCTCGCGGCCGATTCCCGAGTCACCCACGCCGCCGAACGGCGCCCGCAAGTCTCGAATGAAGAAGCAGTTCACCCAGACAGTCCCGGCTCTCAAGGCAGCGGACACCCGGTGCGCTCGGTGCAGATCTTCGGTGAACACCATCGCGGTCAAGCCGTACCGGGTGTCGTTGGCGAGCCGGATCGCGTCCGCTTCGGTGTCGAACGGGGCAACCGGCGCCACCGGACCGAAGATCTCCTCCAGGCAATGCGGCGCATCTGGCGGCAGATCGGTCACCACAGTCGGTCGCACCGTCCAGCCATCACCCAACCCGCCGGTGCGCAGCTTCCCGCGTGCGGACTCGATGGTTTCCACGTACCGGCGGACCTTGCGGTGGTGCTGCTCGGAGGCCAACGGCCCGATCTGCGTGTTCGCATCGCGCGGGTCACCGATGACCATCGCCTCGGCAGCGGCGCAGAACCGGTCCAGGAACTCGTCGTACACGCCGCGCTGCACGTACAGCCGGCTCCCGGCGAGGCAGACCTGTCCGGCGTTGGTGAAGATCGCCTTGATCGACCACTCCACGGCGGCGTCCGGGTCCGCGTCGTCGAAGACCAGGTTCGCGCCTTTGCCGCCCAACTCCAGGCTCACCGGGGTCAGGTTCGCCGCCGCCGCCGCCGCAACGCTACGGCCGGTGCTGGACTCGCCGGTGAACGTGACCCGATCGACCCCGGGATGCTCGGTCAACGCCTGGCCGACCGACTCAGGACCGTGCCCATGCACCACATTGAAGACACCCGGCGGAATGCCCGCCTCCAAGGCCAGCCGCGCCAGCAGCGCAGCCGAGACCGGCGTGTCCTCCGCCGGCTTGAGCACCACTGTGTTGCCCCACACCAAGGCGGGGGCCACCTTCCAACTCTCCAGCATCAACGGGAAATTCCACGGCGCGATCGCCGCCACCACGCCCGCCGGCTCATGCCGGGTGTACGCGTGGTGCCCAGTGTCCATCGGCAGCGCATCTGCGACAGCCAGCCGGGCGTGATCGGCGAAGAACCGGAAGTTCTGCGCCGCCCGAGGCACATCGTTGCCTACGCTCTGTGAGACCGGCTTGCCCATGTCCCGGGTGTCCGCGAGCCCCAGCTCGTCGGCGTGCGACTCGACCAGATCAGCCAGCCGGTGCAGGGTTCGGCCGCGCTCGGCGTGCCCCATCCTGGGCCAGGGCCCCGAGTCGTACGCCCGGCGCGCCGCCACCACCGCACGATCAGCGTCCGCCGGGCTGCCCAGCGACACCTCCGCCCAGGGCTGGCGGGTCCACGGGTCCACGCTGTCGAACCGCGCCCCGTCAGCCGACTCGACCTGCTCGCCGCCGATCAGGTGACGGTGGAACTCACGGCTCGGCAAATCAGGCATCGGCTGCCGCCTTCCGCTCGGCGATGGTGACGTCGCCGGCCGCCCAGTGCGTGGTCGGCAACTCCCGCACCACCACGCGCACGCTCTCTGGACGGGCGTCCACGGCGCGCACTACAGCGCCATGCAACTCGTGGATCAACGACCGGATCTGCTCCGGCGAGCGCCCCTCGACCAGGGTTACTTCGACCAACGGCATGTCAGCTCCCGTACAGGTGGATGGAACCCAGGTGGGTGAAGTGAAACGCGAGAGCGCCGCCGGCCGTAACCGGCACGGCGTCGGTCATCCCGCCGGTGAGCACCACCTGGCCGGGCTCTATCGCCAGCCCGCGACGGCCCAGGTCGTTGGCGGCCAGCGCGAGCGCCTCGGCGGGGTGTCCGAGCACCGCGGCACCGGTGGCGGAGTCCACAATCTGGCCGTTCGACTCGACCAGGCACGCCTCCATCACCAGGTCCAGCGACTCAGGCGGCAACACTGCCGGCCCGGTGACGTAGCGACCGGAGGATGCGTTGTCGGCGACCACGTCCGGCAGCGTGAACCGGAACTCGGCGAACCGGCTGTCGATCAGCTCGACCCCGGCCTGCACCATGCCGACCGCCGCCAGCGCGCTCGCGGCGGTGACGCCCGGGCCAGCCAGACGCTCCCGCATCGTGAACACGATCTCTGGCTCTGCCCTAGGGTGGATCAGCGCGCCGAACGGCACTGGGTCGCCCGCCGGAAGCGCCATCGCGTCGGTGAGCCAGGCGGTGAGCGGCGCGTCGATGCCCATCCGGCGCTGCTTCGCACGGCTGGTCAACCCCAGCTTGACCCCGACCAGCTGCTCCCCGCGGGCCAACCTGCGGCGAAGTGTTTCGTCCTGCACCGCGTACCCGGCGGCGAGGTCGAGATCGGACCATTCGTCGGTGATCGGGCCGCGCGCCGCGGCATGCGCTTCCCGGTCCAGCAGCTCGGTCGCCGCACGGTCAACATCCCCACTCATCCACGTGCTCCCGTCGCCGCCAGATCGCCCAGATCGCGCTCTTGCGCGATCTGCAGCGCGATGTCGATGATCATGTCTTCCTGGCCGCCCACGTACCCGGCCTCGCCCACCCGCTGCAGGATCTGGTGCGCGGGAACCCCGTACCGCTCGGCCGCTCGCTCGGCATGCAACAGGAACGAGGAGTAGACCCCCGCGTATCCCTGCACAATCGAGGAACGGTCCATCCAGGGCAGTCTCGGGATGAACGGCTTGACCACGTCCTCGGCCGCGGCCAGGGCGCCCTGCACGTCCACGCCGGTGCGGATGTCCATCCGCTCGAACGTCGCGGCGAGCACCTCGGTCGGCGAGTTCCCGGCGCCGGCCCCCAGGGCGCAGAGCGCGCCGTCGATCTGCCTCGCCCCCGACTGGTACGCCAGCACCGAGTTCGCCACCCCGAGGGAGAGATTCTGGTGGCCGTGGAAGCCGACCTGCGCGTCACTGCCCACCTCGTCGATCAGCGCCTGCACCCGGGCTTGCGCGTCGGAGAGCAGCAGCGCGCCGGCCGAGTCGACCACGTACACACACTCGGCGCCCGCGTCCACCATGATCCGGGCCTGCCGCGCCAGGTCCGGCGGCGGCGTGCGGTGTGCCAGCATCAGGAATCCCACGGTCTCCATGCCCAGGTCGCGAGCGGCCCCGAAGTGCTGGGTCGAGACGTCGGCCTCGGTGCAGTGGGTGGCGATCCGGGCCACCGACGCGCCTGCGCTGTGCGCCTTGCGCAGGTCCTCCACGGTGCCCACTCCCGGCAGCAACAGCACCGCGATCTTCGCCTGGGTCGCTTCCTCGGCCGCCGCCGCGACCAGCTGGATCTCATCCACGGCGGAGAAGCCGTAGTTGAAGCTGGAGCCGCCGAGCCCGTCGCCGTGCGCCACCTCGATCACCTCGACGCCCGCGCTGTTCAAGGCGTGCACCACGCCGCGGACCTGCGCCTCAGTGAACTGGTGCCGCATCGCGTGGCTGCCGTCCCGAAGCGTGGAGTCGGTGATCCGCAGGTCCCGGCTTGGCGTAGCTCGTTCTGGGCCGGAGCCTGCGGGGTCGCCGCTGCTCATCAGGTCGCTCCCGTCGTCGCTGCTGCTCATTCCGTTGCTCCCACCGTCGCGCGGGAGCCGCCGAGCAGCTCGCCCACCCGCGCGGCCGCGGCGGTCATGATGTCCAAATTTCCGGCGTACGGCGGCAGGTGGTCGCCGTTGCCGCGCACTTCCAGGAACACCGCGACCCGGGCGTGCCCGTTCCAGTCCTTGCGCGGCTCGTCGTACTGCGGCTCGGCGCGCAACGTGTAGCCCGGCACGTACGTCGCCACCTCGCTCACCATCGAGGTGATCGAGTCGGTGATCGCGGCTGTGTCAGCGTCGCCGGGGATGGCGCAGAAGACCGTGTCCCTCATGATCATCGGCGGCTCCACCGGGTTCAGGATGATCACCGCTTTGCCACGTTCGGCACCGCCGACCTCCTCGATCGCGCGGGCGGTGGTCTGGGTGAACTCGTCGATGTTGGCTCGGGTGCCGGGGCCCGCAGAACGGGACGCGATGGAGGCCACGATTTCCGCGTACGGCACCGGGACCAGCCGGGAGACCGCGTGCACGATCGGGATCGTGGCCTGGCCGCCGCAGGTGATCAGGTTGACGTTGGGGGCGCCCATGTGCTCGTGCAGGTTCACCGGCGGGCACACCAGCGGACCGATCGCGGCCGGGGTGAGGTCGATCGTCTGGATGCTGGCTTCGGCGTACCGGGGCGCGTTCGCCAGGTGCGCTTTGGCGGACGTGGCTTCAAAGACGATGCCCGGCAACTGGTCTTGATCCAGCAGCCAGTCGACCCCCCCGGCGGACGCTTCCACGCCGAGCTCGCGGGCCCGCGCCAGGCCGTCGGACTCCGGGTCCACCCCGACCATGTAGCGCACCTCCAGGTGCTCGCTGCGCCGCAGCTTCACCAGCAGATCGGTCCCGATGTTGCCAGGGCCGACCACCGCCGCGAGAGTCTTAGCCATCACGCCTCCTCGGTGAAGCGGGCGGTGACGCTGCCGAGCCCAGCGAAGCTGGCAGTGACCACGTCGCCGACGGCCACCGGGATCGCCGCAGTGATGGAGCCGGGCAGCACCACGTGCCCAGCCTCAAGGCCGACACGGTGCGCGCCGAGCGTGTTCGCGAGCCACACCAGCGAGTTCATCGGCGAGCCAAGCACGGCGCCACCGGCGCCGGTGGTGGCCACCTCGCCACGCAGGTGCACCACGCAGCCGCCGAGACGCAGATCCACGTCTGACAACGGGGTGGGCTTGCTGCCCAGCACCAGACCACCGGAGGACGCGTTGTCCGCGATGGTGTCGGCGATGGTGATCTTCCAGTCCCGGATCCGGGAGTCGATGATCTCCAGCGCCGGCAGCACGAAATCCACCGCCGCGATCGCCTCCGCGGCCGTCACGCCCGGCCCGTGCAGGGGTCGTTTCAGCACGAACGCCACTTCCGGCTCCACCCGCGGCTGCACGAACTTCGACACCGGCACCGGCATGTGCTCCAGCCAGAACATGTCGGCGAACAGGTGGCCGTAATCGGGTTGGTCGACTCCCAGCTGACGCTGCATTGCCGCAGAGGTCAGGCCTACCTTTTGGCCCTTGAGCACACGCCCGGCCGATCGCCAGAACGCGACTTGGGCGAGCTGCACCGCGTACGCGTCGTCCAATCCCATCTCGGGGTGGCGTGAGGTCAACGGGTCGATCGGCTCGGCGCCGTCGTACACGGAGAGCAGCGACTTCACCGCCTGTTCCCGGCTTGCCTCGTCCATGACCCTCCCATCGTTATCGCTAGCGAAATTTTAGGTTCATGATAATCCTCCGGCAATACTGCTGTGCCCGACTCAGCACAACCTCACAGCAGCGACGCTGGGGCAGGCCCAAGACACCCACCACTCACAGATCGCTGCGTCAGGACGCCAACGGCCAGCGCCGCTTCGCTGGCGAGACACGATCCTGGATCAGTCCTGCGACCAAGAGCCCCCGCTGGCCGCGAGCCCGGTGATTGCCGCGGGAGTCCCATCATGACCACCAGCGCGATGGCGCGGCAGGCTCTCTGCTCTAGACCTTCGCGTCCGTGAGCGTGGACGGCAGGAACACCTCGGAGACGTCCAGCACCGTGGAGGTGAAGCCCTGTTCCCCCGCGTACCGCAGGATCGACTCGAGCGCTGCCCGGTTCGCCTCCACGCCGTACGCGAACGGATCGCCTAACAACGCCGCCTCCTCCTCCGCGTACGCCGCCTCCCAGATCAGCGACGAGGAGCACACCGCCGAATCGCGCAGTTCTGCCGCTGCTGGCGACCGTGCTGCCTCGAACGCCTGCCGCAGATTGTTGGCCAGCCACGGATACTTCTGCGCCAGCTCCCGCCGCAACACCACCGTGTGCATGATCGGGACGATCCCGGTGCTGGTGAAGTACGACCGCTCCGCCGCCCGGTGATCCGAGAACAGCCGTCGCAGATTCGCTCCCCCCGCCAAGAACGCCCGGGGCGGCCGGGCGCTGATCACTGCGTCCAGCTCTCCGTCCAGCAGCCGGCTGACCAGGGTGTCAGAGGGGTCCAGCGGCTTGACCGAAAACTGCGGCGGAGGCGTCGCTCGAGACTTCTCCTGGCGCCCTGCCTGGTCCAGGCCACCCGTCCGCCATCGAATGCCCGCGATGTCCACGCCATAGTGCTCCCCCAGGATGCCGCGCATCCACAGCGACGCGGTCATGCTCCACTCCGGGGTGCCCACCGTCCGGCCCGACAGCTGCTCTGGCGTGTCGATGTCGGAATCAGCCCGCACATACACCGCCGAGTGCCGGAACGCTCGAGACGGGAACACCGGGATCGCGTCGAAGGGCCGATCCGGATCCTCCAGGCTGGCCAGGTACGCCCCAAGCGAGAACTCAGCGGCGTCGAACTCGGCGTACCGCCCCTGCCGCCAGAACAGCTCCTCGATGCCGGTCTTCAGGTATCGCAGGTCGATGCCCTCTGGGCGCACCGTCCCGTCATAGAGCGGCCTGGTGCGGTCGTACACTGCGCCCGCGTACGTGAGCGGAATCGGTGTCGGCACGAAATCCTCCGATCAGCTGGTCAAGACTTCACCACAGCAGCAGGCCCGCCACTCCCCCGAAGATCAGCAGGCTGCCCAGCACAGTCCGTGTGGTGACGGCCTCGCTGTTATGAAACAGCAGCACGCTCGCCGGGATCACCAGGACCGGGATCGCCGCGGCCACCACCACGCCCACCGCGACCGGGATGTCCCGGGTCGCCGCGATCAGCGAGATCTGGGCCGAGATGGTGAGCACCCCGGACAGCGCCCAGTAGACCAGACCCACCCGGTCGGCGACTCGGATCCGGCCGGCCAGGGCACGCACATCGGTGTGCAGGATCAAGTACGCGATCACGGCGGAGAAGGCGCCCAGGAAGGCGCCGAAGATCGCCTCATCCCAGTCCCGCACCGCGCTGCTTCGGATCACGTTGCCCACCGCGTAAGACAAAGCGCCGATCAGCGCCAACGCCACCTCCCGGCGCGGCAGCGAGGGAGACCCGCCAGGCGCCGCGATCGCGGCGCCCTCGTCACCTGGCCCCACCGGGGAGGGCACCGGATCCCGAGCCGGTGTCTGCGAGGTCAGGTACAGCCCTGCCACCGCGGCGAGCACGAAAACGATCGACCACGAGCCAAGCGCCTCGCCCAACGCCAGCCAGCCGATGATCGCGGCGAAAATCGGGTTGGTGATCTGCAGCGCGCTGGCCCGGGATGGTCCGATCGCGGTCACCGAGAGGAAAAACAGCCGCCGCCCCAGGTATGCCGTGAACAAGCCACCCGCCGCGAACATCACGAATGCGTCCCACTCCACGCCGAACGGCGCCGTGCGGACCTGGCTCTGCCCCAGGAACAGCAGCAACGCGAACAGGACGTTCGTCGACAGGCCGATCAGAAAACCGATGTCCTGGCTGAGCCGGGGCGTCACCACCTTGACGACCAGAACGTTGGCGCTGAACAGCATCAGCGCCAACAGAGCGAGCGCCTCGCCCATCATCGGGCGCCGACGTCCGGCAGCACTCCTGCTCCCGGCGCCGACTCGCCACCGGCGAACAGCAACGACTTGATCACCAGCGGCACCACCCTGGTGGGTTGGATCAACTCGCCGATGTCGACGTAGTCGAACTCGTCCAGCTCCACACCGTCCACGCACACCACCGGTTCCGGGATCCGCAGCTCGTTTCGGAGCAGGCCACCCAGCGAGCGGGCCAGATCCCGATCCAGCAGCACCACCAGCGGCTTGCCCCGCCCCAGGCAGCCCTTGAGTCCGGCGACGATCCCGTCGGCCAACGCGCGCAATCGGGGATAGCTCGGGTCACCTCGCCAACGGAACGCCACCGCCGCCGGCCCGTCCGGCCGTTGGTCGAAGCGGCGCGCTGCGGCGGCGACCGCCGAAGCCACGGCCTCACTGCTCACCTCGCCCGAGAGATCCAGCCGGGGATACAGCACCGGCACGTTGCGTAGCGGCAACAGCTCCTCTGCCGACAGGCTCACCGTGCTGCCGCTCACCTGCACTGAGAACTGGGAGGCGCCGATCACGGTGGCGCGGATGTGCTGGTCAGACTCCACCACAGGCAGGTCAAGCCGGCCGTCTGCGAGCGCCGTCGTGATCTGCGCGGCCAATGCGGCAGCGAGGTCGCCGAAAGACCGGGACTCACGGCCGTACAGGTATTCGGCCACGCCACCGGAGAAACTGACCGACTCGGGCTTCACGTCGGGACGGTCGTCGACCAGCAGCAGCCCCGGCTCCAGCTCGCGTCGCTTCACCGCGTCGACCAGGACGTCGGCCAGGGCCTTCACCAGACGTGCTTCGTCCGACTCGGAAAGCGGTTCGCCCAATGCCAGCGGGATGCCCTCCGCCCGCGCGATCTGTAACGCAGGCCCCTCCGCGCGCACCACTCGACGACCGTCCAGAGCGACCAGCCGGCCGCCCACCGCGACCACGGCGACGCCCAGGATCTGCCCGTCCGCGATCAGCGCCAGCTTGCTGGTGCCGCCGCCGATGTCGATGTGCAGCCGCACCCCTGACTCGCCCAGGGACGCGGCTGCAGCGCCGGAGCCGTGCGCCGCCATCACCGCCTCCAGGTGGTGCCCCGCTGACGCGCAGACGAACTTCCCGGTCTCCGCGGCGAACAGATCCGCGATGGCACGGGCGTTGCGCCGCTTCAACGCCTCGCCGGTGAGCACCACCGCGCCGCTGTCCACGTCAGAGCGCTCATAGCCCGCCGACGCGTAGCACTCGCCGAGGAATTTTCCCAGCGCGTCCGCGTCGATGCTGTTATCCGGCAGGTACGGCGTGAGCAGCACCGGGGAGCGCCACAGCACCTCCCGGTCTACGATCACAAACCGGCTGGACAACGACTGCGCCAGCCGCTGCAGGTGCACCCGGGAGAACATCAGATGGGATGTCGATGAGCCGATGTCGACGCCGACCGTGACCAGCTCGACGTTCTCCACGTCCCACAAGTCGTCCTCGACCCGGGAAAGCCCGTCGCCGGCGGCGAGGCCGGGCAACGAGTCGCTTCCGGGTGACAGATGGGCGCCCGGCGCCAGGTCGCACCCACGCGCCCCGGGCGCCGAGCTCTTCCCGCCCCTGGACGACAGCTGGCGCCGACGCGCCGGGCCCTTTCCATCCCCGGACGCCGGGAGCGACGAGTCGTTTCCGGCGCCGCCGGTCACTGGGCTGCCTTGCCAACCGCGAAGTGATCCATCTTCACCGTCAAGCCGCGCTGCTTCAGCTCCTCGGTGTAGATCTCGTGGATGCGGGGGTCTTGGTCCTCGTACTCGATCTGGCGGCCGCCGTCCTTGACGCTGACGTCCATCCCCATGAAGGTGCGGCGTTTGTCCTCGGTGAACGGATACCGCAGCCCGCCGAAGGCCACCGCCAGGTACCGGGCCGGATCAGGGCTGGTGTTGAAGTGCTGGTGGAACATCATGTCTGGCGGCGCGTACACCACGCCGTGCCGCCAGTCGACCCGTTGGAAGTCTTCGTCGCCCTCGTACCACAGCAGCGAGTGGCCGTTGCCGGTCACCGCGTACACATGGAAGTCGGCGCCGTGCCGGTGCCCCTTCTTGTACGTGCCCACCGGCATCTCGGAGATGTGCGAATGCATCGTGCCGTCGGCGAGCACGAACATGATGTTGCTGCCGCCGGCGCCGCGCGCGTTCCATTTCTGCAGCTCGAAGCTCTCCAGATCGGGCACGAAGTTGGTCTCCCACATGTGGCGGCCCGGGCGCATCTTGATGAAATCGCCCTCGCCCTGGAAGTGCTTCTCGCCTCCGGCCCGCTCCGGGAACTGCCACGGGTTGTCGAAGATGAATTCTTCGTTGTGCACTAAGTTCATCATGATCGGCAGGCTGGTGGTGGCGGCGAAGCGGGCCGGCTGCGAGCCGCTGGCGTTGAAGTGCCGGTACGTGGTGTTGAGCGGCAGCGCGAACAGGCTCTTCGGGCCCCACTCGAAACTGTGGATCTGTCCATCCGGGGTTTCCACTGTGGTGCTGCCGGATCCTGACAGCACGTACACCACCTCTTCGTACAGATGGCGTTGCGGCTCGGTGCTGCCGCCGGGAGCAACCTCGACCACCACCACGTTGATGAAGTCGCCGCGTCCCTTCAAATGCACGAAGGCGGCGTTCGCGCCGAGCCTGGCCCAGGGTTCGGTTTCGACGGCGAGCAGATCGACACCGAAGTCTTCGACTATCGGGACGCCTTCGTGCTTGGTCCATTCCAGGTATGGGTTGACGAGGAACTTCGGTTCCGCTGTCACGTGGCGTGCTCCTTAGTTTCGGTGCTTTCCGGATCGGGGGGTCAACGCTTCGGTACGGGCGGACGGCTGCCCACCGGAGGGTCAGGCTTCGACAGGCGCCTCCGACTGGGACGGGTGCAGCTCACCCCAGATCTCGCGGGCGATCTCCGCGAGCCGGTCGCTCTGCTGGAACACGGCGTCGCGCGGGCGGGGCTCGTCGATCGTGTGCACCTTGACGAATCGCCCGGGACGGGCGGTCATCACGTACACCCGGTCGGCCTGGAACACGGCTTCCCGGATGTCGTGGGTGATGAACACCGTGGTGGTTCCGGTCTCGGCCACGACTCGCTGCAGGTCCCGTTGCAACCGCTCCCGGGTCTGCGCGTCGAGCGCGCTGAAGGGCTCGTCCATCAACAGCACGGAGGGTTGGATCGCCAGCGCCCGAGCCAGGTTGGCGCGCTGCTGCATGCCTCCGGAGATCTGGCTTGGGTAGAACTCCGCGAAGTCGGTCAGGTTGGTCAGTTTCAGCAGGTTCGCGACCCGCTCCGCCCGCCTGTCCTTGGTCGCCGGGCAGTTCTGGGTGCCCTGCAGGATCTTGAGGTCCAGGCCGAACGACACGTTCCGCTCGACCGTGCGCCACGGGAACAGCGAAGCCCGCTGGAAGACGAACCCGGTCGCGACCGTCCCCGGGGCCCGCCCGTCGACCAGCACCTCGCCGGTGTCGGCGTCGTCCAACCCTTGCAGGATGCGCAGCAGGGTGGTTTTGCCGCAGCCGGATGGCCCGACGATGGAAACGAACTCGCCCGGCTCGACCTTTAAAGACACGTCGTCCAGCACGCTGAGCGAGCCGCCGCGAGGAGTCGTGAACTGCTTGCTGACGTCGCGAACCGCGACGCCGCCGATTCCGTTGGCAATCCCGTTCATGACCTGCCTTTCACCTCAAGCTGCCAGGGGGTCAACTTCTTCTGCAGCGCGCGAAGCGCCCAGGTCAGGCCCACCCCGAGGGCCGCGAGCACCAGCACCCCGACGAACACCTGCGCGGTCTGGAACAGCTGCGACGAGGTGAGGATCAGGTAACCCAACCCCGCCTGGGCCCCAAACAGGTCGGCGACCACGATGCCGACCAGCGCTCGCGCCAGCCCCAGCCGCAGACCCGTGAAGATGTACGGGAGCGAGCCGGGCAGGTCGATCTGCCTGAACACCTCTCGGCGATCGGCCCGGAACGCGATGCCCACCTCCCGGAGGTCGCGTTCCACCGCGTGCACGCCGTCGATGGTGTTGATGGCGATCGGGAAGAAAGCCACCAGGGCGATGATCGAAATGTGGGCTAGATCCCCGAACCCGAGCCACACGATGAACAGCGGCGCCAGGGCGACGCTAGGGGTGGCGTACAGGGCGGTCAGCCAGGGGTCACCGTAGTCATGCGCCCGTTTGCTGGCGCCCATGGATAGACCCAGTGGGATCGCGATCGAGGCGGCCAATAGGTACCCGAGCATGAACTGCTTCATGCTCACCCAGAAGTGAAGCCACAGCTGCCCGTTGAGGAGGAGCTTCCAGAACGCCGCCGCGATCGCGGACGGCGCCACCACGATCACGGTGCTCGGCTGGAAGATCTGCACTGCCATTTCCCAGAGCACGAACCCGACGATCACGGAGATCACGCCACGGATCATCGACATGCGCTGCGCCGGACTCGGCAACGGGGACCCCCGACCGCCGGCCACGCGACGCAGCAGCCCGGAGCGCCCCGGGGACTCAGGGGCGCTCCGGGCCGACGCCGTCGGCTCTTTCTCTGCTGCGGTGACGGTGGTGCCGCCACGTTGTAGCTCGGCCACGGCACTGCTCCTCTGCACGTCGCTACTGCCCATGCTTCGACTCCGTCCCTCCCTTGCGCAGCCGCGGCCAGCGGTGTGCCGGCGCTGCCCTGCTGGCATGGCGAGCTACTTCGGCGGATCCTCTTTCAGGCTCTTTTGGGCGGCGTCCAAGTACGACTCGTCGACCACGGACGAGGGGTCGACCTTCTTCTTCAAGGCGCCGTACTCCATGAATGCCTCCATGGCGGTGACCAGGCCGGCACGGTCGATCCGCGCGTCCTTGGGCATCAGGTCGCCGGCGGTCTCTTTGTCGAAGAACAGCTCCTGAATCGCGCGCTTGACGTACTGCGGCTCGATCTGCAGCCGCTTGCCGGCGATCTGGACGATCTTGTCTGTCATCTTCGGGTCGTACAGCGCGTTGACCGCCCGCTGGTAGCCGCGCAGGAACCGCTTCAGCTCTTCCTCGTGGGACGTGGCCCACTTGTCGCTGACGGTGACGCACGCCGCGACCAGGACCGGCGCGCCCAAGTCGTTGGTGTTGCCGAGATCGACGAGGCCCGAGCTCTCGGAAGCTTGGTAGTTGACCGGGATTCCGAGCGGCGCCGCCGCGATCCGGTCCGCCTCCAGCGCGGCGAAACGCTTTGAGGTGCCTCCCGCCACGATGTACTTGAGCTTCTTCACGTTGACGCCGTGGGCTGCCAGCGCCTGCCGCGTCGTCGCAGTGCTGATCGACTGGATGGCCGAGACCCCGATCGACTTGCCTTCAAGATCCTTGATGGACTTGGTACCGGGCGCTGCCACCACGTTCCAGATGGACCGGTTCGCCGCTGCGACCACGAACCGCAGGTCAGCGCCCTGCTCGTTCGCCGAAAGCCCCTCCGGTCCACCGAGGTACGCGTCGATGGAGCCGCCGAGGAGCCCTTGCACCGAGTTGGAGGTGCTCTCTCCGACGGAGATTGTGACGTCGAGGTTCTCGTCGTCGAAGTAGCCGAGGTCCTCTGCCAGCTGCGGGTAGAACGTCTGCAGCACGAGCGACTGCACCCCGATGTGCATTTCGAGCCGTGTTCCGGGGCCGGCTCCTTCGCTGGACGTGGCGCCGCAGCCTGCCAGCGCGGGCATCGCGAACAACGCCGAGACCAGCAACGCTGCGGTCCGCTGAAGCCGTGCGGCGCGCGCCCTTCTGAGCATTGTGACCACCTTCACCCTTCTTCACTTGAGAGCTGTGTCTATCACGTACCTTGACTATCGACAAGGGTTAAAGTTCAGTTTCATGATTATCCAGGGAATGATCCGGGCCCGGGCGAGGAGGAGGGCTGATGAGCGAGGCGGGACTAGATCTCAAGCTGCTGGTCCAGCAGATGACATGGGAGGCCGAGGGCGTCCTCTCGCTGCGTCTGAACTCTGCGACCGGGCAGGAACTGCCGACATGGCGCCCCGGGGCCCACATTGACCTGGTGCTCCCTGGGGGCCTCACCCGCCAGTACTCCCTGCTCGGCGCACCGGAGGATCGCACCCACTACGAGATCGCAGTGCTTAGGGAACCAGGGGGTTCGGGTGGCTCCCGCTACGTGCACGAGTCCCTGCGACCGGGAACGGTCGTCAGTGTGCGCGGGCCCCGCAACAATTTCGAACTCGAGGACGCTCCCGGCTACCTCTTCGTGGCCGGCGGGATCGGGGTCACACCCATCCTGCCGATGATCGCTGAGGCGCACCGCTACGGACGGCCATGGGAGCTGCTCTACGGCGGGCGTGCCAGAGGCAGCATGGCGTTCGCCGACCGACTGACCAGGTACGGGGAGCGGGTGACCCTGGCGCCACAGGACGAACACGGCCTGCTCGATCTCGAGCGCGCCCTCACTCGCCGATCCCAGCTCAGCCCAGACGCCCAGGTGTACGCCTGCGGCCCAGAGCCGCTCCTGACCGCGCTGGAGAAGCACTGCGCCCCGCTCGGCGACATCCTGCGGGTTGAGCGGTTCAAAGCACCGGTGGAGGCGGCTGCAGGCCGACTCCCTTCCGGGGCGTTGCGCGTCACGTTGGCGCGCACCAACCGCACCCTGGCCGTTGACGCGTCCGAGAGCATCCTCGTGCGATTGCTCGAAGCCGGGGTCAAGGTGCCCAACGATTGTCGCGACGGCATCTGCGGCTCCTGTCAGACCCGAGTGCTCCAGGGCGAGCCCGACCACCGCGACTATGTCCTCACCAACCGGCAGCGCCGCGCCGGAGACACGATGATGGTCTGCGTCTCGCGTTGCGTCGGCGAAGAGCTGGTGCTCGATCTATAGGTGGGGTTAAAGACGCGCCGGTTCATGCTGACCCAGATTGAGGAGTTCATCCGGCACACCTGCCAGACCCGGCGTTGACTCGCAGGCCATTGCCGCCGTGCGCCACATCTCGGTGCGAGACCCTGCACCGGCTCTTCGGAGACCGCGACCTGTCGGTGGCGGAGTCCCGCTCACCTGGATCAGCGGGCCGTCGGCCACCAGCGACATCGAGCTTCGCCGGGTGGAAGGCGTGCACAGCCCCGCATGCTGGAGATCATTCTCATCTCGGCGTGAGCGCGCTGACCGTGCCTCAGTTCGCTGGACTGCCACAGCTCGCTGGCGCAGGCCGAGCAAGCAAGCCAGGGCGTTTCGTTGAGCGAGACGCGGCGATCGCCTGATGGCAGCGAGAACCTTAGCGTCAGGGTCGTCATCTGGGTGCGGCCTCGGAGGTGGCGCGATGAGCGGGTACGCCGATCTTGTTCTGAACGACAGAGTCCACAGCGACATCTTCACCAACGCCGAGATCTTCGAAGCCGAGATGGAGCGGATCTTTCACCGCTGGTGGATCTACGTCGGGCATGTCAGCGAGGTCCCCGAGCCGGGGGACTACGCGCTCAAGTCGATCGGACGCCAATCCGTCATCATGACCCGGGACGCTGACGGGCAGGTGCGGCTGTTGCTCAACCGTTGCCGACATCGCGGCAACGCCGTGTGCAACCAGATCTCCGGCAACTCCTCGTTCTTCCGCTGCCAGTACCACGGGTGGACGTACAGCAACCGGGGAGACCTGGTCGGGCTGCCGATCCCGAGCTCGTACCAGAAGCCACTGGACAAGAAGGCCCTCGGACTGACGCCGGTGCCGTCCTTTGGCGAGTACCGGGGTTTTGTGTTCGGCTGCCTGGCGGAATCGCCGCCGGGGCCGCTGCTCGACTACCTCGGCAAGGCCGCCGAGTTCATCAACAACTTCGTCAACGCCTCCCCGCAGGGCGAAGTGGAGTTGAAGGCGGGTCGCAGCCGAGGGTTCTACCGCGGCAACTGGAAGTTCGTCGGCATGGACGGCTACCACCCCGCGTTCACCCACCGCAGCATCAACGACCTGGTGAGCCGCAAGGCGGCGCTCACCGGCAAAGAGGCGTTCCTCCACAGCGTGTACTCGGATCGCTCGCCGAACCGCACGGTCGACCTCGGCAACGGCCACGTGCGGCTGGACCTGTACCCGGCGAAGGAAGCGGTCCTCGACAGCCTGGTAGAGGACCGGGCCGGCTCGCCCTCAGGCGAGAAGTACCTGGCGCTGATGGAGGAGGCGTACGGCGAGCGCGTCAACGACGTCCTGCTGTACTCGGGAGACCCGCACCTCGGGCTGTGGCCCAACCTGCAGCTGATCGGCCCTCAGGTGCGGGTGGTGCAGCCTGTGGCGGCCGAGATGACCGAGGTGATCACGTACCCGGCGCTGCTGAAGGGCGTCCCGGACGAGATCAACGAGTCGCGGATCCGGCAGCAGGAGTATTTCGGCGGCCCGGCGGGCTTCGGCACCAGCGACGACTACGAGATGTTCGAGCGCAACCAGGTCGGGCTGTCGGCGCGGGTCAACCCGTGGCTGCTGCTCTCCCGTGGCCTGCACACCGAGACCACGGACGACGACGGCTTCCTCGTCGCGAACGTCACCGACGAAGTCACCCAACGGGGTCAGCTTCGGCAGTGGCTCGCGGCCATGGATCACGGGGCCCTCGCCGCGGCGCCGGCGTGACGCCGGATCGACCGTCCACGGCCGGATCGGCCCGTCCGTGCAGTTAGATGTTTGGAGTCTCATGACAACCGACCTGGCGCAGACCGCACCCGCGGCGGCGATGGCGCAGGACTGGGAGCTGCTCCGCAAGGTCGAGCAGTTTCTCTACCTGGAGGCCCGCCTCGCCGATGAGAACCGGTACGACGAGTGGCTCTCGCTCTGGGCCGACGACGACGTGCTGTACTGGGCGCCGCTGTCGAACGACGACGCCGACCCGAAGTCCCACCTCTCGTTGATCTACGACAACCGGGCGCTGCTCGAGGAGCGGGTCTACCGGCTGGCGCACACGCCAGCGCATGCTCAGTCGCCACCCTCGCGACTGCACCGCGCAGTGTCGAACGTGGTGCTCGAAGAGCACCACGCCGAGCAGGGGATCGTCCAGGTCACCTCGGTCTTCATGATCTTCGAGGTGCGCCGGGGAGTGGGCACGCTCTACAGCGGGCGTGCGGGACACCGGCTGCGGATCGGCCCGACGGGGTTTCAGATCGACAGCAAGAAGGTGGTTCTCACGCTGAACGAGGAGCCGCTCGGCAACCTGACCTTCCTACTATGACGCTGCCTTCCCCGCTTCGCGCCGCCGACCAGCGGAAATCACCGACACCCAGAGGAAACCTGAGGAGCCTTGAGGAGCGCTCATGCCACCGCGCGAAATCGAAGTGAGAAATGAGTTCGCGGATGTGGTGGTGAAGCTTGACGCGCGAGCGAACGGAGCGCGGCTCGCGATCACGGACAAGCGAACCGGGATAACCAATTACCTGGACGCCTTGGTGTTGGAGTCGCTGGCATGGGCTCGTCACGAAGACCTGTACGCGATCGTCGATCCCGCCGCGCAGTGGCCGTCCGACGCCGACGCCGACGCCGACGCCGACGCCAAGGATGCGAGTTCGGCATGAGGGTGAGCAAGGCGGCTGTCCTGGTCGGCCCGCGAGCCATCGAAGTTCAGGAGTTTCCCCGTCCGCCCGCGGGCGACATGGATGGCTGGCTGAAGGTGGACGCGTGCGGCGTATGCGCCTCTGACCTGCCGTTGTGGCGGGGCGAGGTCAGAGGCGAACTGCCCGTGGTCCTGGGTCATGAGATCGCCGGAACGGTGGACGATCTGGGCGACGGCGCCCGTGCGCGTTGGGGCGTCTCGGAGGGCGACCGGGTGATCCTTGAACGCTGGATCCCGTGCGGTCACTGCGAGCTCTGCTACACCGGGCGCTACCGGATGTGCAAACCGTTGGTGGACGGCCACCGCCGGTTCTACGGCGGCGCCCCGACGGCACTGGCGCCCGCGCTCTGGGGCGGCTTCGCCGAGCATGTCTACCTCTCGGAAGACACCGTGCTCTACCCGGTCTCCCCGGACGTGCCCGCGCACTACCTACCCTTGTTCACTCCGTTGGCGAACTCGATCTCCTGGCTCCAACAAGCTGGGGTGCGACCGGGCAGCACAGTGCTGATTCAGGGGCCCGGCCAGGAAGGCTTGTGCGCCGTGATCGCCGCGGCCCAACTCGGCGCTGACCACATCACCGTGATCGGCCTGCCGCGGGACCGGATCCGGCTCGACATCGCCAAGCGCCTGGGCGCGCGCGCGACCCTGGTCGCCGGTGAGGACGACGTGGTCGAGGGTGTGCGGGAGTTGACCGGGGGGCGGATGGCCGATTGCGTCCTCGACGTGACGTCGAGCGCTGACGCGTCCCCGGTCGCCACGGCGGTGCGGGCAGCAGCCGTCAGCGGCACGTTGATCCTCGCGGCCGAGCACTCGGACCCTCGGATTGACGTCTCCACCGACGAGGTCATCCGCAAGGCGCTCACGATTAAGGGCGTCTTCGGCCGGGATCGGCAGTCGATCCACGCCGCGCTGCGACTGATCGAGCGGGACCCGGAGCGTTTCGCGCCGCTCGCCACTCATGTGTTGCCGTTGGCTCAGACCGGCGAGGCGCTGGATCTGCTGGGCGGGGCCGCGGTGGCGGACGCGATACACATCAGCGTCGTCCCTGGCGACGACGATGGCCAGCATCGCGCTTGACGGGGATGCTCGGCGTGGCCGCCTGGCGGCGCCAAGCCAGGTTAGCGGGCGTGGGCAGTGTTGCTCAGAGCTGTGCCGCCCAGCAGGTGGCGGGACAGCCCCAGGGTCGCGGTGCGCACCGCGGGCGCCACCCGACGAAGGTTCAACCTGCCAGACCAGCCGCTGACCGAGACGCCCGCCACTGGTTGGCTGTCCTCGTCCAGCACCGGACAGGCCGCGCAGACCACTCCCGGAGTGGACTCCTCTTGCTCGAACGCCACGCCGCGTCGGCGTGCGTTGGCGAGCTCTCGACTGAGCAGACCGGGCATCACGATGGTTCGCGGGGTACGCCGTACCAGCCCAGCGTCGACGACGGAGTGCGTCACCTCCGGCACCGAGTACGCCAACAGCGCCTTCCCCACGGCGGTGCAGTACGTCGGCATCCGCCCGCCGACCCGAGACGGCAGCTCAGGCCCGCCCCGGCCGGTCAGCTTCTCGATATAGACGACCTCGAGGCCGTCGAGGACGGCGAGGTGAACCGTCGCGCGGGTGGCTGCCCGCAGGTCCTCCAAATAAGGCAAGGCAGCTTCTCGTAGATCGCGTTGTGCGGGGGCAAGCTGCCCGAGCTCGAAGAGTCTCATGCCGAGCCGGATGCCGCCGGATGTGCGTTCGAGAACACCCCAGCTCGACAGCTCAGTGACCAGCCGATGCACGGTCGGCTTAGGCAGACCGGTGTGCCTGGTCAGGTCCGCAAGGGTCATCTCGGCGACCCCTGCCTCGAACGAGGTGAGGATCGTGAGGGCTCTCGCCAGCACAGATTTGGGAATGTCGTCTCGCTGAGTGGAACACATGCGGCCATCATGCCCGACAAGAAGCGCGCCAGTCGAGTGTCGCCGGCTGCTGTCCCCTTGCAGAACTCACCGGTCGCGCCGCCTGAGCCAGGTCCGACTCTCAAGAGTCCAGAGTGATTACGAGAGGTAGCTGCCCAATGCCCTGGAGAGTCGTGTCTTGTTTGCGCTGCTTGCTCCCTGAGCTTTGGCACGACCTCGTACGCCAAGAAGAGCGAATCACTGGTCAGAGGGTTCTTTTGGGCTAAGTTGCGGCCTGCTGCGGACTGCTGGAGGACACCAGAAGTCTTCCTGGGGCATTCCATTGAATAGAACGAGTCATTGACTTTCCAGGCTTGTAAAAGCTTAAGGTGACCAACATCGCACACGCACCTGCGGTTGTGGACGATGCGGCACCCCTCAACGTTCTCACCGAACCCACCGGCGCCAAAGACTCGCCAGCCGGAAGACCGCCCCTGCAATGCCCGCTGGGCGACTCTCAAGCGGGTTCCCGTGGCTTTGGACTTCGTCCGTCTTGATGAGGGAGAGACACCATGACCCTGACGGCCATGCGCACCCGACGGATCAGGCGCAGGGGCAGACAAGCTCTGGCCGTGTTCGCCGCGGCGGCTGCCGTCGCGGCGACGCTTGTCGGGTGCGGCGGGAGCGAGTCCCACGAGTCTTCCGGCGGGGCGAAACACATCAACCTGGCCGTCCAAGGCAACATCATCCCCACCAACATCGCCCTAGTCGCGGACAAGCTCGGCCTGTACAGGAAGTACGGGATCACCGTGAAGACCACGCTGACCAAGACGTCCGCGAACGCGGTCGCCGGCATGATGGGCGGCTCGATCGACCTTTCGCTGGTGGGGTTCGACTTCGCCACCGCTAATGAGAAGGGCGCGGACACGATCACCGTCGGCGCCACAAGCAACACCGGATTGTGGACGTACGCGGCGAAGAAAGGCATCGAGAACTTCAAGGATCTCGAGGGCAAGCGGATCGCCGTGTCCGGGCCGGAGACCATGAGCGCCGTGGCGTTGCAGCTGGCCGCGGAGCAGGCTGGCGCCGATTTCGACTCGATGAAGCTGGTGCCCGCCGGCAGCACGCCGGACCGGTACGCGGCGCTCAAAGCAGGACGCGTGGACGCGGCATCCCTCGGGGCCCCCTTCACCGAGCAGGCCGCCACCGAAGGCTTCAATGAGCTCGGTTACGCCGAGGAGGGTCAGGACGCGCCGGCGTTGGCCAGCGGCATCTTCATCGCCGCCCGCGAGTACGCCAGCACTGCCCAAGGCAAAGAGGCCATCACCCGGTTCCTGGCCGCGATCCTGGAAGCCTCAGCCTGGGCGCACGACTCCGCCAACCTGGACAAGCTGTCCGCCACCACCGCGAAGCTCATGGGCGCCAAGGAGCCCCTCGTCAAAGAGGCGTGGAAGAAAGCCATGGCTTCGCCGATGCACCTTCCCGAGGACGGCAAGGTCGATCTCGAGGCGGCGCGCAACGCTGCTCAGGCCTTCGTCGATTTCGGAGCCATGCGAAAGCTGCCAGACATGAACAGGTTGGTCGACAACTCCTTTGTCGAAGCCGCCTCCAAGCGAGTGAAGAAATGACTGCCGTCCACGGTGGCCCGGCCGACGCCGCGCAGGGCGACGGCGTGACGGTGTCAGGTTCGGGTCAGGATCGTCCCGACGCCACCTCACCGCCGCCTCGCCGCCGCCTCGCGATCCCATGGTGGATCCCGTCCATCATCGGAGGGCTCGCGATCTGGGAGATGGCGGTACGCGGGTTCGGCGTGAGTGAGCTGCTCCTGGTGCCGCCGTCCGCGATCTTCGACGAGTTCATGAAGATGCTGGGCGACGGCATGTTCTGGAGCCACGTCGCCATCAGCACCAAGTCCTTCCTCCTGGGCTATGGCTCGGCGGCGCTGGCCGGCATCGTGCTGGGCTTGCTGCTCGGCGCCAGCCGGGTCGCCCGGGGCCTGTTCGAACCATGGATCATCGCCCTGTACGCGACCCCCAGCGTCGCGCTCGCGCCGCTGTTCATCGTGGCGCTCGGATTCGGGGTCACGTCGAAGGCCGCGGTGGTTGCGCTGTCTGCCTTCTTCCCAGTGATCATCAACACTCTCGCTGGGGCCTTGGCCGTGGACAAGGATCTGCGCGAGGTCGCCATCGCGTACCGGGCGACCGGCAGGGAGACGTTCCGTTTCATCCTGCTGCCCGGCTCGCTGCCGTACATCTTGACGGGGCTGCGCCTGGCTGTCGGCCGAGCCTTGATCGGGGTGGTGGTGGCTGACCTGTTCGGAGCGTCGGAAGGTCTTGGGTTCATGCTCTTCAACGCGGCTGCCGCCTTCAACACGGCCGGCATCTTCGTCGTTGTGGTGATTCTGGCCGCGGCCGGCATCGCGATGAGCGGCTTGGTCGGCATCACCGAGCGACACTTCGCCTCATGGAAGATCTCATGACGGCCGAGCGTCCCGCTGTGGCCGCCGCCACGCTGCCGGTGGTCAGCTTGACAGGCGTCACCAAGCAGTTCCAGACCCCCAAGGGCGAGTCGTTGCTGACGGTCAAGGGGATCGACCTGACGGTCTCGTCCGGCGAGTTCATCGTGATCGTCGGCCCCTCAGGCTGCGGTAAGACCACCCTGCTGAGGATCGTCCAAGGACTCGAGTCCGCAACCTCCGGCGACATCGCCTTCGGCGACGGACAGGACGACCGCTGTGGCTACGTGTTCCAGAAGTCTTCCCTGCTGCCGTGGATGAACGTGCGGGACAACGTCGGGTTCGGCGCCCGCCTCAGCCGCAACCGGCAGTGGGCGGGCAGCGCGTCGAAGCGCCGGAAACGGGTCGACGAGCTGCTGCTGCTGACTGGGCTGGCGGACTTCGCTGACTACATGCCGCACCAAATCTCCGGCGGCATGCAACAGCGGGTCAACCTGGCCCGGGCCTTGGCCATCAACCCGATGTTGCTGCTGATGGATGAGCCGTTCAGCGCCCTCGATGCGCAGACCCGGGAGCACATGCAGGTCGAGGTGGAGTCCATCGTGAAGCGGCTGGGCACCACAGTGATCTTCATAACCCACGACATCAGCGAAGCCTGTTATCTCGCCGATCGGATCGTGGTGCTCTCGCAACGGCCCGCAGTGGTACGCCGCGTCGTGCAGATCACCGAGGCCCACCCCCGTTCCGCCGAATACCAGCACAGCGAGGAGCTGGCGCGGCAGGCCCGAGACATCTGGGCCTTCATGCGCGAGGACGCCGCCAACCCGGTGACATCGTGACCAGCGCCAGGCGGCGGCCGGGCGTACCCAAGAAAGTGTCAGGTGAGGACAGATGACAGACGAACTATCGACGATGTGGCTCGAGCTCGTCGGCCATGGTGTGAAGGAGAACTACTACGACGCCGGCGGGGTGCGCACCCGTGCGCTGGAAGCAGGCGCCGGCGGGGCGTTGATCCTGTTGCACGGCACCGGTGGGCACGCCGAGACCTATCACCGCAACCTCGGCAGGCTGGGCCAGCGTCATCACGTGTACGCGATCGACATGCTCGGTCACGGCTTCACCGACCGGCCGGACGTGGACTACTCCATGGACGACTTCACCGACCACGTGATCCGCTTCATGGACGCCGCCGGGATCGAGTCCGCAGCGATCTCGGGTGAGTCGCTGGGCGCAATGGTGGCCGCGTGGGCAAGCGTCAAACACCCCGAGCGGGTCTCGCACGCGGTGCTGAACACCGGAATCCTCGCCCGTCCGGACGCCAAGGGCCTCTCCGAGCTGGCTGATCTCGAGACCAGAACCGCCGCGCTGGCCGCGAATTTGACCCGGGAGTCGGTGCGCCAACGGATGGAGTGGCTGGTGCTCGACCCGAACGACATGACAGACGAGCTGGTCGAGTGTCGGTACCGGATCTACTCCCAGCCCGGCATGCTCGACTCGGTGCAGAAGATCATGTCGTCGGTGCAGCGGATGATCCGGGGTGACTGGCCGGTGGACTACTTCGCGCCCAGCGTGCTGGAAGGCATCAAGTGCCCGTGCCTGGTGTTGTGGACTACGCACAACCCGGGCCAGAGCAAGGAGCTCGCGCAGTCGGTGATGGGCGACATCCCGCAGGCGACGTTCCAGCTGCTCGAGGACTGCGCGCACTGGCCGCAGTTCGAGTCGGCCGAGCACTTCAACAGATTGCACGAGGACTTCCTTGGCTGAGACAGAGGTGACGCGCGGGTACAGGGCGACCTGGTCGCCGGACGCCTTGGCGGGCCGGGTGTGCGTGGTGACGGGAGCGTCCGGCGGCATTGGGCTGGAGGCGACGCGGGCGCTGGCGAGTGTGGGCGGCCAGGTGTTCGCGCTGACCCGCAACCCGGACCGGTTGACAGAGCGCCTCGGCGGCGGGCTCGCCGGGGTGCGCCCGGTAAAGGCGGACGCCTCCCGCCCCGACGACGTGCGCGCCGCCCTGGCTCAGGCGGCGGAGCTGAGCGGGAAGATCGATGTGGCCGTGGCCAACGCCGGGCAGCACACCTCCTGCCCGTTCGGCGAGATGCCGGTGGAGTCCTGGCGCGCCGAGTTCGAGGTCAACGTTCACGGCGCCTTCGTTTTGTTCCAGTCGTGCCTGCCGCACGTGCCGTCCGGGGGGTCGCTGATCGCGGTCGGCTCGGTGAGCGGGGTGCGCGGCGCCGGGAAGGGCAAGGTGGCGTACGGCGCCACCAAGGCCGCCCTCAACGGATTCATCGCCGGCCTGGCCCGGGAGCTGGGACCGCAAGGCATCCGGGCGAACGTGATCGCGCCCGGCGCGGTGCAGGGCACCGAGATGGCTGACGCCGTGGTGGCATCGGTGAGCGCCGAGTCGTTCGCGGCCGGCTCGTTTCTTGGGCGTGCTGGTGACGTGTGGGAGGCGGCCCACGGAGTGCTGTATCTCGCCACCGAGGCTTCGTCCTATGTCACCGGCAGCGTGCTCCGGGTGGACGGTGGCTCATTGTTCCGGGACCGCGTCGGCGGTTGAGGACAACCCGCCGACCGGGCGTCTCGGACCCGTCGGCGGTCGCGGGCGACACCGGCGCGCCGCCCGTGACCCGGGGTAGCGGGGCTGACTCGGGTGGCACGGCGTCCCCGTGACTCGGGGCCGCAACACGGTGGAGGAGTGGAGGATGAATGACTGACGCACAGACCGAGGCCCGTTACCTGATCGACCCGTATGTGCGATGGGCCGAGGGCGAGGGGGTGCCGATCATCGAGGATTTCGGCGTCGACCTGCTTGCGGTCGAGACCGCGCCCTGGCCGCGGCTGGGCGCGGACGCGGCCTTCGTGAACCTCAAGGGCCGCGGCGACTTCATCAACGTGGTGGTGATGGAGGTGCCGCCCGGCGGCGCTGTCGACCCGCAGCAGCACCTGTACGAAGAGGTCGTGTACGTGTTGTCTGGCAACGGCAGCACCGTCGTGGAGATGCCCGACGGTCAGCGGCACTCGTTCGAGTGGGGACCGAGGAGCCTGTTCGCCCTACCGCTGAACTACCGCTACCGGCACTACAACGCCAGCGGCTTCGAGCCAGCCCGGCTCGCCAGCACCACGAACCTGCCGATGACGCTGAACCTCTACCACAACGAGTCGTTCATCTTCGGCAACTCCCACGAGTTCCCGGAGCGCCTCGGCGGCGAGCGTCACTTCTCGGGTGAGGGCGATTTCATCCCGGTGCGTCCAGGCAAGCACATGTGGGAGACCAACTTCGTCGCCGATCTCAGCGACTTCGAGCTTCACACCTGGAAGGCGCGCGGCGCGGGCGGCAGCAACATGATGTTTGTGCTGGCGGACGGCACGATGCACGCTCACATGTCCGAGATGCCGGTGGGCACGTACAAGAAAGGGCACCGGCATGGCGCGGACTTCCACGTCTTCACGGTGATGGGGCAGGGTTACTCCCTGCTCTGGTACGAGGACGACGAGGACTTCCACCGCGTCGACTGGCAACACGGCGTGGTGTTCGCCCCGCCAGACCGGATGTTCCACCAGCACTTCAACATCAGCCCTGAGCCGGCCAGGTATCTCGCCACGGCGTTCGGCGGGCTCAGATACCCGTTCAGCACCGAGAAGCGCAACGCGTTCTTGGGCGCCGATGTGTCCCTTAAGGATGGCGGCGACCAGATCGAGTACGCCGACGAGGACCCGCGGATCAGCCAGATCTACCAGCAGGAATTGGCCCGCACCAGCGCGCCCTACCGGATGGCCGAACACGTCGGACGCGGAGCGTGACGGGCGCCGTCAACCAAGACGGTCCAGCTCTTTTTGTTGTCCCGTGGGAGGTGAAGTCGCTGCTCTCGGTGCCTAGCGAGCGACCTGTGCCGGCGGAGGTCGTGCTGCGCTAATCCTCGCCGCGGATGCCATCGGCGTTGGGCTAGGCGGCAGCTGCCAGGAGATCGTCAACCACCGTGTCGAGGTCCTTGGCAGCGTTGATGGCGACCCAGAGCTGATGTGCTCACTGCCTCACGGCGGGTCGTTGGTCGAGCAAGCAACATGGGGCTAGGCAGCCTGATCGAGACTTGATCCAGCCTGCGACACGGTGGTTTAACGGCACTCGTCGTTCCTGAGTGTGGGCAGACCTGCCGCTAGCGCGGAGAGCACCCGGATGAGCGTGGGTTTCAGCGCGGGGCGTGTGGCGGCTAGTTCGGGGTCCTCGGCGTAGACCTGGGCGACCACGGGTGGGGGGTTGGCCGCCCGGTAGAGGGTGCCGGCGAGGCTGCCGGCGATGGCCACCAGCTCGCTGCCCTCCCGTTCGGTCAGCTCGGTGGCGCGGGCGACCTCGGCGCCGGTCGTGGCGAGGTGGTCGTACATCGTGTGTTTGAAGGTGCGGGCCGCCGGGACGGACACGTTGTGTTCAAGGCTGGTGGATAGATGACTGAGCAGGTCGCAGAAAAGCGGCCGCTCTACCAGGGTCTCGGCCAGGGCGGCCATCGCTTCGGTTGTGCCGCTGGCTCCACGCAACCGGTCGGTGACGGCTTCGGCCCACTGCCGCCACTCCTCGGTGAGCAGTTGGAGGTAGATCTCCTCGCGGGTGCCGAAATATCGCGCGATGTTCGACTTCGCCAACCCGACGGCCTCGGCGACGGCGCCCAGGCTCACGTTGCGCACCCCGGAGGTGCGGGCGAGGTCGTGTGCGGCGGCGAGGATCGCCTCGCGCCGCTGCTGCTTGTGCTCCGGCCGCCTGGCCCGGAGGAATCCCGATCGGGTCATGTCGCGCTTAAGCGTACGGCGAGCCGTAAGAGAACGCTGTTCGCTTGTTAAGGAAACGGCGTCCTGTTAGCGTGGCTGGGGTCGGGATCTGGAGGCGCCGAGTGACCGAGATACGGATGAAGGTGAACGGCTCCGTCGAGTCCCTCGATGTCGAGCCGTGGGTCAGTCTGCTCGACGCGTTGCGGGAGCGGCTCGGGGTGACCGGCCCCAAGAAGGGCTGTGATCAGGGCGCCTGCGGCGCGTGCACGGTGCTCGCCGACGGGATGCGGATCAATGCTTGCCTTGCCCTGGCTGTCCAGTACGACGGCCGCGAGATCACCACGATCGAGGGTGTGGCGCATCCGTTGCAGGAGGCGTTCGTGCGCCACGACGGGTTCCAGTGCGGCTACTGCACCCCCGGCCAGATCTGCTCGGCGATCGGGATGCTGGCCGAGCACGCCTCCGGCATCCCGAGTGCCGTGACAGAGCCGGGTGAGACGGCCGGCGCCGCGACCGGGCCAGGGGAGCTGAGCGAGGCCGAGGTCAGGGAGCGGATGAGCGGGAACCTGTGCCGCTGCGGCGCGTACAACGGGATCGTGGACGCGATCATGGACGTAGCCGGGACGGACGCGCGATGAAGCCGTTCGGGTACGTCAAGCCGGTCGACGTCGAGGCCGCCATCGCGGCCGCCGCCGAGCCGGGCGCGAAGTTCCTCGGCGGCGGCACCAACCTGGTGGACCTGATGCGCGAGGGCATCGAGCAGCCCGGCGCCGTGGTGGACGTGACCGGGTTGCCGTACGACACGGTGGACGAGCTGCCCGGCGGTGGGCTGCGGATCGGGGCGATGGTGCGCAACAGCGCCCTGGCCGCCGACCGGCGGGTGCGCGCCCGCTATCCGATGTTGTCCCAGGCGCTGCTCTCAGGGGCTTCCGGCCAGCTGCGCAACATGGCCACCGTGGGCGGCAATCTGCTGCAGCGCACCCGCTGCCCGTACTTCTACGACGCGACGTCGGCCTGCAACAAGCGTGAGCCGGGCAGCGGCTGTGACGCCCTCGACGGGTTCAACCGCAGCTGCGCGATCCTGGGCGTGAGCGGAAGTTGCATCGCCACCCACCCCTCCGACATGTGCGTGGCGCTGGCCGCCCTGGACGCCGTCGTGGAAATCCGTGGCGCCGGCGGCGCTCGCCGCCTCCCGCTGACGGACCTGCACCGGCTTCCCGGTGACACCCCGGAGATCGAGACCGAGCTGGCCACCGGAGACCTGATCACCGCGGTCGAGCTGCCGCCGGTCGTGGCGAACTCCCGCTACCGCAAGGTCCGCGACCGGGCGTCGTACGCGTTCGCGCTGGTCTCGGTAGCCGCGGCGCTGCAGGTCGACGACGGGACGGTGACACAGGTGCGGCTGGCTCTGGGTGGCGTCGCCCCCAAGCCCTGGCGGGCCCGCGAGGCGGAGCGGCTACTGGTCGGGGGCCCGGCGGACGAGGCGGCCTTCCGCCGCGCGGCCGAGGCCGAGCTGGCGTCGGCGGCCGTACGGCAGGGCAACGCGTTCAAGGTCGCCCTCGCCACGTCCACGATCGTGGCCACGCTGCGCGAGCTGCGCACGGAAGGGGCCTCACGATGAGCATCGACCACACCGAGACCGAGCCCACGACCGGTGCCACCACGTACGTCGGCCGCGCGGTCGACCGGGTCGACGGCCCCGTCAAGACCACCGGCCAGGCCCGCTTCGCCGCCGAATACCCGTACCCGGACCTGGCCCACGCCGCGCTCGTGCACTCCGCGATCGCGCGGGGTCGTATCACCGCCATCGACACTGTCGCGGCCCGCGCCGTGCCCGGCGTGATCGACGTCCTCACCCACCAGAACACGCCCGCCATGAAACCGCCCCCCAAGATCAGTCTCCTCAACCCCAGCTCGATCGTCTCGGGCGGATCGGTCAACTACCTGGCCACCGACGAGGTGCACTGGAACGGCCAACCGGTGGCGGTCGTCGTCGCCGAGACACCGGAGGCCGCCCGGCACGCGGCATCGCTGGTCCGGCCGACCTACCAGGAGCTGCCCGCGGTCGTGGACTTCGCGGCCGAGGCCCCGAACGCCGTCCCCGAGAAGGGCAACCTGCTCATGCCGGCCGGCGCCGACAAAGGGGACGCGGCCGCCGCGCTCGCCACCGCGCCTGTCTCGGTGGACCTGGCTTTCAGCACTCCGCAGTACACCCACAACGCGATCGAGCCACATGCCACGACCGCCGTGTGGGACGGCGAGCACCTCACCGTGCACGAGGGCACCCAGAACATCCCATGGCTGCGTAAACACCTGGCGCTGCGGTTCGACGTGCCGGAGAAATCGATCCGGGTGCTGTCCCCGTTCGTCGGCGGCGGGTTCGGCGGCAAGGCACGGGCCTGGGCGCACACCCTGCTGGCCGTACTGGCCGCGCGGACCACCGGCCGCCCGGTCCGGCTCGCGCTCACCCGGGAGGGCGTCTACCACACGGTCGGTGGGCGTACGGCCAGCACGCAGCGGGTCGCGCTGGGCGCGGACACCGACGGGCGATTGACTGCGCTGATCCACACCAGCATCTCCAGAACCGCCCAGATGGGTGGTGTGCCCGAGCCGATCACCATGGCCTCCCGCCACATGTACGCGGCCCCGAACATCCACCTACGCCAGCACGTCATCCAGCTCGACCTGCTCACCAACACCTTCATGCGCGCCCCCGGCGAATCCATCGGCACCTTCGCCCTGGAGTCGGCCATCGACGAGCTGGCCTGGAAACTTGGGACGGACCCGATCGAACTGCGGATGCGCAACGAACCCGACCGCAACCCGGTCGATGGCAAGAAGTTCTCCCACCGGATGCTGCGGGAGGCGTACGCGCGGGGCGCCGAACAGTTCGGCTGGCACAAACGCGACCCAAGACCCGGCGCGATGCGAGACGGCCGATGGCTCGTCGGCATGGGCGTGGCCACCGCCTTCCGTGGATCGATGCACATGCCCGTGCACGTCACCGCCCGGCTGAGCTCCGACGGCATGCTCGTCGTGCGCTGCGGCCTCCACGAAATGGGCATGGGCACAGCCACCGTCCAGGCACAGATCGCCGCCGACGACATGGGCGTGCCGCTGGAGTCCGTGCGCATGGAGTACGGCGACTCTGACCTGCCGCAAGGAATCGGCGCCATCGGCTCGGTCCAGACCGCAAGCGCCGCAGCAGGCGTGCTGGCGGCCTGCGCCAGACTGAAGAAGTCCATGCTCGCCCTCGCCGGCCAGACTCCCGGCTCACCCCTGCAGGGCCGCAAGCTGGACGAGCTGGAAGCCCGCGACGGCGGGCTCCACCACCGCGGCGGCGGACAGACCTACACCCAGATCCTGGCCGCGGCCGGCCGCGATCACCTCGAGGCCGAGTCCAGACCCAACATGCTCGGCTTCATCGCCCGCGCCGTACGCGACCACCGGCGATGGGTGAGGGCGACGTCGGGGGCACAGTTCTGCGAAGTCCGCGTCGATCCCGACACCGGAGAAATCCGGGTGTCCCGCTGGCTCGGTGTATTCGACTTCGGCACAGTCATCAATGCGCGCACCGCGGCAAGCCAACTACGTGGCGGCATCATCATGGGCATCGGCATGGCACTGGCCGAGCAAACGCTGATCGACCAGCGGAACGGCCGAATCATGAACCCCAGCCTCGCCGAGTACCACGTGCCCGTACACGCGGACATCCCCCGCATCGACGTCGACTACCTCAACGTCCCCGACCCCACCATGCCCCTCGGCCTCCACGGGATCGGAGAACTAGGCATCACCGGCGCCGCGGCAGCCGTGGCCAACGCCGTGCGACACGCCACCGGCAAACGCGTCCTCGACCTGCCCATCACCCTCGACAAGCTGGTGTGACAGCGCGTGGCCGAAGGCTCGACCGCCATCCAGGCGGAGTCCGATGGAGACGTGATCTTCCATCTGGAGATCCCGGCAGGGCTCTCTTCATCGTCCAATCTGGTGTGCTGGGCACCCCGATGGCCGCGTGGATGGCGCGCGATCTCTTCCGCCTGGTGGGTCGCGCCCCGGTCGGGACCCGGTTTGCGATCCATCTCTGCGTCGGCGATCTGGGGCACAAGGCGATGCGGACTCCTGCCAGCAGCCGGCCGCTCGTCACGCTCGCCAACGCCATAGTCAGCCGCTGGCCGGAAGGGAGCTTGGAGCGAGTGCATCTCCCACTGGCTGCCGGCGACGCGCCGCCACCGCTGGATCCGCCTTCTACCAGCCGCTTCGGGGCTTGCGCCTGAAGGAAGGTATGCGTTTTGCCGCTGATTTCCTGCATGAGAGTCGGACCTTGGACGAGCAGCGGGCCACTCTCGGCGTCATCGAGGACCTACGTGGCCATCCCGTGGACGTGGCGGCGGCGTGTGGCCTCGGACGTCGCGACCCGGTGTCTGCAAACCTCACGCTCGACCAGGCTCGCGCACTGACCACAGGCCAGGGCGCCATTTCGTCCACAAGGTCTTCTGCATCTGGGACATCGGTGCCGCATGGGCGCCTCGGCGGCGATGCTCAGCAGTTGGGCGATGCTCAGCAGTTGAATGACGGTGAGGACGGATGTCAGCGAGACGAGGGGCTAGGAGCTACCCGTTCCACGGCGCAGTTGGGCGAAGGCCGTGTCTGCGTCGGCGACGGCCTCGGGGTGGACATCGCGCGCGGTCCGCCCGTCGGCGATCTTCTCCCAGTTGGTCCGGGCCAGCACCCGGTGGACCACGATCACCTGGGCGGCTTGCAGCCGGGCTCCAATGCCCGGGCCGAGGACGACAGCCAGCGCATCCTCATCGTCGAGCATGTACCGCATGAGTCGTCCCGCCAGGCTCGGTGTGGTGAACACCAGCCTCACGGCTCTCAGGAACCCGGCGAGGGCACGGTGACCTGCCTAGCCACCTCAGAGACCTCGGACCTGTGCCGGATCCTGCGGGCATTCGAGCACCTGGCCGCGAAGGGATACGTCGCG
>JBOGDL010000147.1:0-9203 GCA_050701815.1 Micromonosporaceae bacterium
CTGGTCATGCTGCCGTTCTTCGCGGTGGTGTTCCTCAGCGACAATCCGGTGGTGATGACAGTGCTGTCGTACGTGCCGTTCTCGGCGCCGACCGCGATGCCACTTCGGCTGTTCTTCGGCGACGCCGCCCCGTGGGAGCCGGTGTTGTCGCTGGTGGTCCTGCTCGCGTCCGCGGTGACATTCCTGATGCTGAGCGCCCGGCTCTACCGAGGTTCGCTGCTGCAGCACAACGGGCGCACTTCGTTGGCCAGGGCCTGGAAGCGCGTCAGCTAGTGCCCGGGCGGGGCGGATGATGCCGTCCCAGGCGGGCGGCCCCGATCGCTGGTGTGGGGGTCACAGCGAGCGCACCTTGGGTTCGCAGCGCACCGGGAAATTCACTGAACGCGCGATGAAGCACGACGTACTCGGTGACCACGACCCCGTTGTCGGCGCACAGATGCAGGTACCAGAGCATGTGGCACTGTGAGAGTGAGGCGACCAGCAGCTCTTCCGGGTTCCACCGTCCGGCGTCGCCCAGGAACGAGGGATCCGATGACTCCGGCGATGGGAGTCTTGGCGCCTGCCGTGACCCCATGGCTTCGGGTGTACGCGCGGAAGCTGACCGTCCCGTCGCCCTGATTGCCGGTCCAGGTCACTGTGGCTTCGTAGCGGTGCGTCTTCGTCATCGGCGTCGCCAACGTCGAGGCGGAGTGTTGGTTCTGCGGGTGGAGCCATCGTCGTGCACCGCGGACCGGAGGGCCAGCATCTTCTCGCCAAGCCTGCGGCGTGCCGTGTCTGGTGCGGCGTTGTCAGCCGTCTGTCGAGTCGGTGTCATCGACGGCGGCGATCAATTGCCGTGCCTGGTCCTCGTCGGACGGGGTGACGAGCACTCGAACCCCGTCGGTTGCCTGTAGTGACGGGTACTGGGCTCCGGCATCGTCCGCCGCCACGGTGGCGGCCACGTCGTGATTGCGCAGCATGCCGGCGATCAGTTCCGCCTCGGTGCGGCTGGGGACCACCGCCACCGCAACAGCGGCGTCCCCGCTGGCCCGTGTGGCCGCTCTGGCTTCGCTGTTTGAGCGCTTGCGCTGTCGTTTCACGCGCTGACTCCCTGCTCCCTGGGCGCCCCGTGACGGTCGACGAATCAGACCGCTGGCTCCAGACAACGTCCCGTGTGAGCGTGACCGCCAGAGTCGGAGGTCACCGGGCACGGAGCGGAGGCTGACGCACGTCCTGGAGCGGGACAAACCATCCGGTGCTTAGGCCCGCCGGTTAGCTGCTATTTTCATAATTAATGATTATTCCAGCGAGTGGCGTATGAGCGAGCGGATGCGCGGGCGAGCCGCCGTGATCACAGGCGCCGCTGCCGGGATCGGCGCGGCAACGGCCCGGCGTCTCGCCGCCGAAGGGGCCGCGGTGACCTTGGTGGACATCCGGTCGGCGGAGCAGGTCGCCGAGCAGATCCGCGCCCGCGGCGGCGTCGCGCACGCCGTCCTCGCCGATATCTGCGACGAAGCGGCCTGGAGTGCGGCGACCCAGACCGCCCGGGACCGACATGGTCCGATCGAGGTGCTGGTCAGCAACGCCTGCGCGGGTCAGGTGGCCCCGGCGCATGAGACCACCCGGGAGTCCTGGGATCGCCAGCTCGCGGTCTGCCTCACCGGGACCTTTCTCGGCGTCCGAGCCTGCCTGCCGGACCTGCGCGATCGCCACGGCAGCGTCGTGATCGTCTCGTCCGTGCACGCGCTGATCGGGTTGCCCGGCCACCCCGCGTACGCCGCGGCGAAAGGTGGCCTGGTGGCGCTCGGGCGCCAGCTCGCCGTCGAGTACGGGCCCGAGGTGCGAGTGAACTGCGTGCTGCCCGGGCCGATCCTCACCGCGGCATGGGAGCGGGTGTCCGTCCCGGACCGGGAACGCAGCATCTCTGAGACGGTCGCGAAGCGGTTCGGCGAGCCGGACGAGGTCGCCGCGGCGGTGGCCTTCCTCGCCTCCTCCGACGCCAGCTACATCACCGGGACCAGCCTGGTCATCGATGGAGGGTGGAGCGCTGTCAAGTCGTCGAGCTGACCGAGCTGACGCGGGTGACGGCCCCGCCCGCTGCCAACCTGGCCAATCGGCCTGTTGATCCGGGGGGAGAGACAATGACGAGACACATCGCGCGGGGAATCCACGGCCGCACCGTGGAGATCATCGCGCAGCGCGTCGTGACAGGGCAGCTGGCCGAGGGCGAGACGCTGGACATTCCCGCGCTGCAGCACGAACTCGACGTGAGCCAGACGGTGCTGCGGGAGGCCTTGCGAGTGCTTGCCGCGAAGGGCCTGGTCGACGCCCGCCCCAAACGGGGAACGTTCGTGCGTCCCCGGTCGGACTGGCGGCTGCTCGACGGCGATGTGCTGCGGTGGCAGTTCGCCGAGCGACCTCAACAACGGCTCTTCGACGATCTGCATGAGCTACGGGACATCGTGGAGCCGGGCGCCGCGAGCCTGGCCGCCATCCGGGCGACCGAGGACGACATCGCGGCGCTCGACGCGGCGCTCGCCGAGATGAGCGCCGCGGGTGATGACCTCGACGCTGTCGTCGCCGCCGACCTGGCTTTCCACCGGGCCTTGCTGGCCGCCGCCCACAACGAGCTGCTGATGCGGATGGAGGTGGTGCTCGAAACCGGATTGGCTGAGCGGGACCGGATGGTCCACGGGGCACAGCGCAGCGCGGACCCGGTACCCAATCACAAGGCGGTGGTGGACGCGGTCCGCCGCCGCCAGCCCCGGCAGGCGGAACGCGCCATGCGCAGCCTGCTGCAGAAGGCGATGGAGGACGTGGCGAGGCTCGGCGGTCTCCGCGAGAGGTCGCCGGACCAGACAGGGAGAGCACGTACGTGAAGATCGACAAAATTGAGACGTTCCTGGCGCCCCCACGCTGGCTGTTCTGTCGGGTGTCGACTGATGAGGGTCTGGTCGGTTGGGGTGAGCCGGTGGTGGAAGGGCGCGCCGAAGTGGTGCGCGCCGCGGTGGACACGCTGGCTGAACTGTTGATCGGCGAAGACCCGCTGCGGGTCGAGCACCACTGGCAGGTGCTTACCAAGGGTGGCTTCTACCGGGGTGGCCCGGTGCTCTCCAGCGCCGTCGCGGGGCTCGATCAGGCGCTGTGGGACATCGCCGGGAAGGCGTACGGAGCCCCGGTGCACTCCCTGCTCGGCGGGCCGGTGCGGGATCGGGTCCGGGTGTACGCGTGGGTCGGCGGCGACGAGCCGTCCCAGATCTCTGACGCGGTCGCCAAGGTCGTGGAATCCGGCATCACGGCGGTGAAGATGAACGGCAGCGGGAAGTTGTCCCCGGTGCCTGCCGCCGCCGAGGTGGACGACATCGTGAACCGGCTCGCCGCCGCGCGCGAGGTGCTGGGTCCGCACCGGGACGTCGCCCTCGACCTGCACGGCAGGGCCAGCCTTCCCGCCGCTCGGCTGATCCTGGACGCTGTGGCGCCACTGCGTCCGCTGCTGGTGGAGGAGCCGCTGGTGCCGGAGCAGAGCCACCTGCTGGCCGATCTGGTCGCCAGCACCCCGACGCCGATCGCCACCGGCGAGCGCCTCTACAGCCGGCATGAGTTCCTTCCGGTGCTGCAGGCTGGGGTCACGGTGGTGCAACCAGACTTGTCGCACGCGGGAGGCATCTCGGAGGTGCGCCGGATCGCGTCCCTGGCGGAGACGTACGGCGCTCTGCTCGCCCCGCACTGCCCGCTTGGCCCGATCGCGCTCGCCGCCAGCCTGCAGACGGTGCTCGCCACCCCCAACTTCCTGATCCAGGAACAGAGCCGGGGGATGCACTACCACCAGCGGACTGAGTTTGACGACTACCTGGTCGACCCCGAGTCGCTGCGGATCGTGGACGGGCACATTCGCCGCCCCGAGGGCCCCGGACTCGGTATCGAGATCGATGAGGCCGCGGTACGGCAGGCGGACCGCACGCCTCACGCGTGGCGCAACCCGATGTGGCGCCACGACGACGGGTCATTCGCCGAATGGTGACCTGATCTTCGATCTGATCTCCGGCTCGGACATCGCGAGGCCTGGGTTCAAGCGGATCGCCGGGTCAGGTGCTGTGCGGGCCGTCGGGAGAACTTCAGCGCGTTGTCGGCGAGCCGGCCGTGCCGCAGATTGACCACGTCGTGCGCGTAGCTCATCCCGAGTTGCCAGGGGGCGCGTGAGCCCGCCTTGGGGAACTCGTGGATGGAGCGCTTCACGTAGCCGGCGTCGAAGTCGAGCAACGGCTGCTCGGTGACGGTCGGGTCGTCGTTGACCGGCATGCACTGGTGGTAGCCGTGGGTGTCGAAACGGCGGAGCACCCGGACCACGTACTCGCTGACCAGGTCGGCTTTGAGGGTCCAGGAGGCGTTGGTGTAGCCCACGGTGAACGCGAAGTTGGGCACCCCGCTGAGCATCATCCCCTTGTACGCCATGGTCTCCGGCAGCACCACGTCGCGGCCGTCCACAGCGAGCTGGATGCCGCCGAAGGCCAGCAGCCGCAGCCCGGTGGCGGTGACCACGATGTCGGCGTCGAGCTGGTCGCCCGATTCCAGGCGGATGCCGGTCTCGGTGAACTCGGCGATGTGGTCGGTGACCACGGACGCCTGACCCCGCCGGATCACCCGGAACAGGTCACCGTCGGGGATCAGGCACAGCCGCTGGTCCCACGGGTTGTAGCGGGGCGCGAAGTGGGTGTCGACGTCGTAGCCGGTCGGGAGCTGCTTGGCGGCCGACTTGCGAAGCAGCCGCTTCACCAGACGTGGACGGCGCCGGCTGAGCTGGTAGATCAGCGTGGCGATCGCGACGTTCTTCCACCGGGTGACGGCGTACGCTCGGCGGGGCCCGAGCACCCGACGCAACCGGTTCGCGATCCCGTCCACGGTGGGCAACGACAAGATGTACGTGGGCGAGCGCTGCAGCATCGTCACATGCGCGGCCTTGTCCGTCATCGCCGGCACCAGCGTCACCGCCGTGGCGCCGCTGCCGATCACCACGACCTTCTTGCCGCTGTAATCGAGGTCTTCGGGCCACTGCTGCGGGTGCACCATGACGCCACCGAACCGCTCCACGCCCTTGAACTCGGGGGCGTGGCCGGCGTCGTAGTGGTAGTAGCCGCTGCACAGGTGCAGGAAGCTGGCGGTGAACTGGACCGGCGTGCCGTTCTGGACCGCGTCCACGGTCCAGCGGGCGTCCTCGCTGGACCACGCCGCGTGGGTCACCCGGCAGCCGAATCGGATGTGCCGCTCGATGCCAGCTTCGGCGGCGGTCTCGCGCACGTACCGCAGGATCGCCGGGCCGTCCGCGATCGCCTCGGCCTGGGTCCACGGCCGGAACCGGTAGCCCAACGTGTGCATGTCGGAGTCGGACCGGATACCGGGATACCGGAAGAGATCCCAGGTGCCGCCGATGGCCTCGCGCGCCTCCAGAATCGCGTACCTGCGTTGCGGGAAGGCGCTCTGGATGTGGTGCGCCGCGCCGATGCCGGACAGCCCGGCGCCGACGATCAGCACGTCAACGTGTTCGGTCACGGCGAATCCTCCTGCCGCTCGCGCGCCCGCTGCCGGGCGCCCTTCTTCTGCCGGGCGTTCACCGCCGAGAGCAGGCGGTCGATCACGGCGTAGTAGTGGGTGGGCGTCAGGCGGGCGAGGGTGTCGAACAGGTACGCGTCGGGGCCGACCAGGATCCGGGCCTTGCCCCGTTCCACGCCGCGCTGGATGATCGCCGCTGCCTTGTCCGGCGAGGTCAGCGTCATGGCCTCGAACTCCGCGGCCATCTGCTCGTGAGTCCGGCCGCGACCTTCCGGATCTGTGCGGATCCGCGCGTTACGCGCGATGTCGGTGGTGACGCCGCCGGGGTGGACGGTGACGGCACGCACGCCGGCGCCGCGCAACTCCTGGCGGAGGGCGTCGGTGAAGCCCCGCACGGCGAACTTCGAGGCGCAGTACGCGCTCTGGTACGGCACGCCGAGCAGCCCGTACACGCTGGAGGTGTTCACGATGGCGCCCTCGTTCTGCTCCACCAGGATCGGCAGGAACGCTCGGACGCCATTGACCACGCCGTGGAAGTTGATCTGATGCAGCCAGTCGTCGTCCTCGGGCGCCGCGTCCAGGACGGTGGAGGCGACGGCGACCCCGGCGTTGTTGAACACCGCCGCCAACGGCGCGGCGAGCCAGGCCCGCACCTCGTCGGCGAACCGGCGCACATCGGCGGCGTCACGCACGTCCAGCACCCGGCTGAGCACCTGACCAGGCGCCTGCTCGGGCGCCTCACCGGGCTGGGCGCGCAGCGACGCTGCGGTCGCCTTCAGGCCGGCTTCGTCCAGGTCGGCGATCGCCACCGGCGAGCCCAGGCTCGACAGCCGTTGGGCCAGGCTGCGACCAATCCCCGACGCCGCGCCGGTGATCACCACCGGACGGCCGGCAAGGCTATGACGTCGACGCATCGGCGCTCCTGGTTGGTGGGGAGTGGGTGGGTGGAGAGAGGGTCGGTGGGGAGTGGCTGGATCGGGGCGCCTGCCGGGCGTGGCGGTCGATCAGCTCGACCAGCGCCGGCCAGGCGCCGAGCGGCAGGTCGTGACCCATGCCGGCGACGGACTCATGCCGGGCGCCGGTGATGGCGCGCACCGTCGCCACGGCGCCGCTGGGGTGCACCATGCGGTCCCGGTCGCCGTGGATCACCAGCGTGGGGGCCGTGACGGCGCGCAGCGAGGCGGTGCGGTTGCCGGAGCGGAAGATCGCGGCGAGCTGCCGAGCCACCCCGCCGGCGGAGGGGTCACGGTCCCACGCGAGGCTGGCGTACTGGCGGATCCAGGCTTCGTTGAACGGGAAGCCGTGGGAGCCGATGTGTCGGAAGACCCGCACCGCCCGCGCGACCGCATCGGCGCGGGACCGGGGCGGCTTGGCGGCCAGCAAACGCCAGGTGGACAGCGCCGGTCGCCCGACCCGTCGGGCGCCGGTGGTGGACATGATCGACGTCAGGGTGCGCACCCGATCCGGGCAGGACGCGGCGACGGTCTGGGCGATCATGCCGCCCATCGACACGCCCACCAGGTGCGCCTCGGGGCAATCCAGCGCGTCGAGCAGGCCGACGGTGTCGGCGGCCATGTCGCCCAGGTCGTACTGTTCCGGCGGCCAGCGTCGCATCATGGCCGCGCTGATGCTGGGGGGCCGGAACCGCAGGTGGGTGGAGCGGCCGACGTCCCGGTTGTCGAAGCGGATCAGCCGGTAGCCCCGCGCGGCGAGCTGCTCGCAGAATCCGTCCGGCCAGCTGTGCAGCTGCTGCCCCAGCCCGGCGACGAGCAGCATCGGCGCCGCTTCGGGATCACCGATTTCCTGGTACGCCAGCGAAATCCCGCCTCCGACGTCGATGGTGCGTTCGTTCATGACCGGGCCCCTGCCGATTGGGTGGATTGAGCGGTCTGCCTGACCCGGCGCCAGGCGAGTGCGCGCCCGCCTCGTGCCGGGGCGTTGGCCACGCCGCGGAAATGCCACTTCTCGTCGGGCGCCGTGGTCGGCGACAGCGTGACCTGGCGCAGCATGGCGCCCAGCGCCACGTGCATCTCCATCGTCGCGAAGGCGCCGCCGAGGCAGCGCCGGGTCCCGCCGCCGAACGGGATCCACTGGTACAGGTCCGGTTTCGCGTCCAGGAAACGGCCCGGGTCGAACTCCCGCGCGCGGGGGAACAGGTCGTCGTTGTCGTGCATCAGGGCGATGCTGGCGATCACCACCTGCCCGCGGGGCAGGGTCCACCGTCCGATCTGGACGCTGTCCGCGCGCACCTGGCGGCTGATGAAGTCGATGACCGGGCGGCTGCGCATCACCTCGACGATCGTCGCCTCCCGCAGTGCCGTGCCGCCGGACTCAGCTTCGGCGACCAGCTCGGCCAGCACAGCCGGGTGGCGACGCAGCCGCTCCACCGCCCACGCCAGCGTGGTCGCCGTGGTCTCGTGACCCGCGGTGAGCAGGGTGGCCAGTTGGTCGGCGATCGCGCGGTGAGTCATCGGGGAGCCGTCGTCGTAGCGGGCTTGCAGCATCAGCGCGAAAATGTCGTCCCGTTGACTGAGGTCGCTCTGTTCGGCCTTGGCGATCAAACGCTCGATGATCGCGTCGTACTCGCGGCGTAGTGCCTCCAACCGCCGCCATGGGCTCCAGGGCACCCGGCGCAGCGGCGGCACCGGCAACAGCGCCAGCCGGGAGCCGAGCGTGACCAGCCGGGGCAGCAGCGCACGCAGCTGGGACAGCTCTTCGCCTTCGGCGCCGAACACCGCGCGCAGGATCACGTTGAGGGTGATCCGGTTCCAGGACGGCAGCGTCGGGAACTCGCGCCCCTGCGGCCAGCTCGCGAGCTCCCGGGCTGTCTCCTCTTCCACGATGCCTTCGTACGCGGCGAGCCTGCGGCCGTGGAACGGCGGGACCAGCAGCTTGCGCTGTTTGCGGTGCTCGTCGCCCCGAAGCGCGAACATGGAGCCGGGCCCGAGCACCCGCCCGAGGTTGCGGTCGGGGTAGTCGGAGACCTCGCTGCCGGCTTGGAACAGCTGCTTGACCTCGGTTGGATCGCTGATCACCAGGGCGTGGCCGAAGATCGGGATGTTGACGGTGAACGCGCTGCCGTAGCGGTCGCGCATCTGCCGCATCCCGCGCTGAGGGACCGCCAGCGCGTACCCGCCCTGCACGAAACGCGGGACCGAGGGCCCTCTGGGAAGCGTCGCGGTCGCCATAAGCTGCCCCTGACTTTGGTACGTTCGCGTACCACGCCACGGTACGCTGGCGTACCATCGGACTGCAAGAGGATCCCACCGAACGCGAGGGACTACCGTGACCACGGTGAGCACCATGCAAGGCCACGCCGAGCCAGCCAGCCTGGACCGCGTGGACGGGTTCCGGCAGCGGCTGCTCGACGGCCTCGCCGCGTCGATCGCCGAGGTCGGCTACCGCAACACCACCGTGGCTCACATCGTGCGTCGGGCCCGCACCTCGCGACGCACCTTTTACCAGTACTTCCGGGACAAAGAAGCGTGCTTCGTCGGGCTGCTCACCGATGCCAACGCCGACATGATCCGGCAGATCTCCCAGTCCGTCGATCCGCACGCGCCCTGGCAGTTCCAGGCCCGGCAGGCGGTCGAGACCTGGATCAAGTCCATGGAGTCCGAGCCTGCGCTCACCCTCAGCTGGATCCGTGAGGTCCCCGCGCTCGGCGACACCGCGCG
>JBOGDL010000148.1:0-2623 GCA_050701815.1 Micromonosporaceae bacterium
ACCCACGCCGACGCGCTGATCCAGCGGATCCGCACCGCCATGGGGTCGACCACAGACAACCGGGTGCGCGTGAACGCCGCGATGCGGGCCTACTTCGATTTCGTCTGCGACGGCGGCGGCGCGTTCCGGCTCGTCTTCGAGTCAGACCTGCGCAACGACGCCGCGGTGAGCGCGCGGATCGACCGCGTCGAGAATGCCTCGATTGAGGCCATCACCGAAACAATCATGGCGGACACCGGGGTGAGCCGGGAGCGGGCGGCCCTGCTCGCGGTGGGCCTAACCGGCGCCGCTGAGGTGGCGGCTCGGTATTGGCTCACCGCTGGCAGCGAGGTGCCGATCGATGAGGCGGTTGACCTGCTCACCGCGCTCGCCTGGCGAGGCATCTCAAGTTTCCCGCTCCAGAGCGAGGCGACAGATTAGCGAGCCATCGGGCTGGCCCCGGCGAACGCGCCACGCGCCGACCGATCCGCCGGAACGTCCCGCGGCTTCGGTACCCTGATCACCCAATCACAAAGGAGACAGCGTGGAGGTCAAGATCGGGGTGCAGTTCGCGCCGCGCGAGCTGAGTCTGGAGAGCAACCAGACACCCGCAGATGTCGAGAAGGCGGTTGTCAAAGCCCTCTCCGACGACGACGGCGTGCTCAGCCTGGTTGATGAAAAAGGTCGTCGGGTGCTGGTGCCGGTCAGCAAGCTGGCGTACGTGGAGATCGCCGAACAGGGTCCGCGGCAGGTCGGCTTCACCGCGTCCTGACCAACCGAGCCCTGATCAACCGAGCCGAGCGGGGTCAGTTGTTGAGTCCGACCGCCTTCATACGTTCGGTGTGAGCCGTGGTGAGGCGCTTGATCAACGCGAAGACTCCCGCGATGTCGCCGGAGCCCTTCGCCACCAGCATCGCCAACGCGTCTCGTTCGGCGGCGACTCGCTGGGCTTGCGACAGCGCCTCGCCCACCAGCCGCCGCCCCCACAACCCGAGCCGGTTCGCCAGCTTGGGGTCGGCCTTGATGCCGGCCCGGATCTCCGCCTCGGCGAAGTCGAGGTAGCTGGTGTCGTGCAGCACCTCAAGCACCAGGTCGCGATCGGGCGCCGCCAGAAAGCCAGCCACCTCGCGGTAGAAGTCGTCCGCGATGCCTTCGCCCACGTACGCCTTGACCAGACCTTCCCACCAGTCCCGGGGTTGGGTTTGCCGGTGGTACGACTGCAGCGGCGCCACGTACGGCTGCATCGCCTGCTCGGGGTCCGCGTCGAGCTCACGCAGCCGGGCGACCAGCCGCCCGTAGTGGCCGATCTCGCCGGCCGCCATTTCGCTCAGCAGCGCGCGCCGGGCCAGATCGGGCGCCAGTCGAGCGTCAGCCGCCATGGTGTCGAAGGCCACAAGATGCGCGTACGCGATCACGGCCAGTAGGTCAACCACGGCCTGTTGCGGGGGGGTATCAGGCTCGGCAGGAGATTCATCAGAGTCAGTGACGTCAGGGTGAGGCACCAGGGAAGGCTACCGTCCCCGCAGCCCACAGCGCTGCATGGCAGCACGCCGACGCGCTCAAGCGGTGACCTCGCGCGTACCATAGACCGTGACACGGGCGGACCACCCCCCGATTCAGACCGCGGCAAGCGGCGCTCGGCCCCGACGCGACGACCGCGTCCAACGCGGCAGCAGCCGCCCTGGGCCGTGGCACAGACCAAGGAGAACAACATCACACAGCAAGAAACCAAACCTGGCGTTCCGGACGCGAGAGCGCTGGATCATGCCACAGCGGGGGTTCCCGACTTGGAGCCTCCGATCACCGAACTGGCCGCCCGCGCCCCGGTCAGGCCGGATAGCCCCAGCTTCCGTGAGCTGGGAGTGCGCGAGGAGACTGTCGAGGCGCTGGAGGCCGTCGGCATCACGCAGGCGTTCGCGATTCAGGAGTACGCGATCCCCGCCGCGATGCGCGGCAGCGACATGATCGGCCAGGCGCCCACCGGCACCGGCAAGACGCTGGGCTTCGGTGTGCCGATCCTGGAGCACCTCGTCGCCCCAGCCGAAGGGGCCGATGGCGCCCCGCAGGCGCTGGTGGTGGTGCCCACTCGCGAGCTGTGCCTGCAGGTTTCCCGGGATCTTTCACAGGCCGGCAGCGTACGCAAGGTCAGGGTGCTCCCGGTGTACGGCGGAGTCGCCTACGAGCCGCAGACCAACAAGCTGCGCAGCGGCGTGGATCTGGTGGTGGGCACCCCGGGGCGCCTGCTTGACCTGGCGAAGGGCAAGCAGCTGCGGCTGGACCGGGTTCAGGTGCTGGTGCTCGACGAGGCCGACCGGATGCTCGACCTGGGATTCGCCGACGATGTCGAGAAGATCCTGAGCATGCTGCCCGAGCGGCGTCAGACGATGCTCTTCTCGGCGACCATGCCAGACCCGATCGTACGGATTGCCCGGAAGTTCCTGAGTCAGCCGCTGACCATCCACGCCGATCACGCTGCCGACGCCAGGCTCTCCCCGGCCACCGAGCAGCATGTCTACCGCACCCACCCGATGAACAAACTGGAGCTGTTGGCCCGGGTGCTGCAGGCCAAGGACCGGACCCTGACGATGGTGTTCTGCCGGACCAAGCGGGCCGCCCAGAAGGTCGCCGACGACCTGGACTTCCG
>JBOGDL010000149.1:0-9365 GCA_050701815.1 Micromonosporaceae bacterium
GGATCCGGGCCGCGGGCGGGCTGGTGCACGCCAAGGACAACCTTTCCGAGCTCAGCTGCGGCGCCACCAACGAGAACGAGACCTTCGGCGATTGCCTCAACCCATGGGATCCGGGACGCATCCCGGGTGGGTCGAGCGGAGGCACGGCGGTATCGGTCGCCTCGGGGATGACGGTGATCGGGTACGGCACCGACGCCGGCGGATCGGTGCGGATCCCCGCGGCGCTCTCCGGCGTGGTCGGGCTGCGCCCCACCACCGGGCGGCTGCCCAATGGCCGGGGGCAAGGCTTCCCGCAGGCGATGCCGGACTTCTCCACTCCGGGTCCGATGGCGCGCCGGGTGGCCGACGTCGCGCGCGCCTTCGCAGCCGCGGACCGCCACGTGCCGGACGACCCGTCCTCTGTGGATCACGACCGGGAGTCTGTGTTACCCGCCTTGGGCGGCGGTGTCGCCGGGCTCCGGATCGGTGTCCCCGGCGGGCACTTCTTCCAAGGAGCAGATCAGGCCGTGGCTGCGGCGGTCAACCAGGCGCTGACGGCGCTGGAGTCGCTCGGCGCCGTGCTCTGCCAGGTCGAGCTCCCCGACGCGGAATCAGCGCACCAGGTGCTGACAACCATGATGCTTCCACAGTACGTGTCCGTGACCGATGGCCGCTTCGAGCGTGCCCCCGAAACGTTCGGCGCCGAGGTGCGCAAGCGGCTGACTGTCGGCGCCGAAACCAGCGCTGTCGAGTACGTGGACGCGATGCGCTGGCGCGCCAGCTGGAAGCGCACCCTGCGCTCGGTCTTCCAGCGGGTGGATCTGATCGCCACACCCACCGTTCCCGTGGTGGCGCCCGCGAAGCAGAGCGGAGACATGATCGAGGCGACCAGGGCGGTGTCACGCAACACGTACGCGTGGTCGCTGGCGGACGTGCCCGCCATGTCTGTGCCGTGCGGCTTTGTGGAGGGACTGCCTGTGGGGCTGCAGTTGACGGCGGCGCCGTGGCAGGAAGCCACGGTGATCCGGGCCGGTGACGCGTACCAGCAGGTGACGGACTGGCACCTCGCCGTGCCACCGCAGGGGGCTGATCCCACCAGCGATAACGCCAGGCTGCGGCGGTAATTTTCGCACTAACCCGGCTTCGCGGCGAAAGCTAGCGCCTTTTGGTGTGGCCGTGTCAACACCGAATGCCCTATGTAACAACTGTCAGTTGCACTACGGTGACCCTGGGCCCATCAAGCGGGAGTCATCAATGCCACTTTTCTGGTCGTTCCGGACTTTTTACGCAGCACCACAGTCATGGCCTTCGCGCCCTGCGCACCCGCGGCGTCGCTCCCATTCCTGAGAAAGGTCCCCGGCTCTCAACCCCCGATTAACCGTCCTGTGACGACAGGCGCATGTGGAGGCACGTGTTGATTCGTATTCTGCTCGGCCAGCGGTCGAGGTTGCTGCGGGACACCCTGGCTGCTGGGCTGTCGCAGCACGACGACCTCTCCGTGGTCGCGGAGATCGCGCGAAGCGACGACGGCTTCAGCGTCGCGCTACGGGAACGACCACAAGTCATCGTGCTCGACTCCACTTTGCCGGGCACTGTGACAGCGCATCAGCTGTGCAGCGCTCTCTGCCAAGAATTGCCCGACTCCCGGACGCTGGTCATGTGGGACAACCAATCGGGCGCCAACCCCAATCGAGCCTTGACCCAGTTGGTGCCCAGGGTCGGACTGATCACCACCGAGGCCACACTCAGCGAACTCGCGAGATCGGTACGGCAAATCGCCCGCGGCGAACCGGTGATTGATGTGGAACTCGCAGTCGCGGCCCTGACCGCGGACGCGAGCCCGTTCACCAAACGGGAGCAGGACGTGCTGTCCCTGGCCAAAGACGGCGCCTCCGCGAAAGAGATCGCCCGGAGCCTCTACCTGACCGTCGGGACGGTCCGCAACTACCTCTCCCGCGCCGTGGCCAAGACCGGCCGACGCAGCCGGTTCGAGGCGATCCGGACCGCTCAAGAGGCCGGCTGGATCTGAGTGTCTGTGAGGACCTTGGCCGCCCCGACAGCTGCCTCGGCGGCTGTCCCGGCACGACGAGCCGGCACGCTGTGCGGACGGGCGGCCATCGCGCCCCAGTGCCCCAGCAGCTCCCGGTACAGCGGGGACGTCGCCAGCAGGGTGCTGTGATCCCCGGCGACGGCGTCGGCGCCGTCCAGCACCAACACCCGTCGCGCCCGCAACGCCGAGCTGATCCGGTGCGCGATCACCACCAGGGCGCCGGCTCGTAGCGCGAAGGCTTCTTCAGCGACCCGCTCCGCCGCGGGATCGAGGTGGCAGGTCGCCTCGTCCAACACCGCCACCGGCGCCGGCGACAGGTAGCTGCGAGCCAGCGCCACCAGCTGCCGCTCACCCGCGGACAGCTCGGCGGGGCGCAGCAGCCCGTCCAGGCCTCCCAGCTTGGCCACGAGCGCGTCGGCGCCGACCGCGGACACCGCACGCGTGATCAGCTCGTACGTGGCGCCCGGCCGCAGGTACGCGAGGTTCTCCCGTACCGAGCCGGTGAACACGTACGCCTGCTGCGGGATCAGCACTCGCCGGGCCGCCAGTTGGCGGGGCGACAACCGGGCAGCCGGGTCTCCGTCGATTTCCACCACGCCAGCGCCGGGCGCCAACAAGCCGCACAACAACGCCGCGAGCGTGGACTTGCCCACCCCGCTGGGCCCGACCACGCAGAGATGCTCTCCGGGCTCGACCGTGAGGTCCAGATCCTTCAGCACCGGCTCGGCGTGCGGGCCATACCCGAAGCTGACCCCGCGCAGACTCAACGCCGGCCCCTCGGCGATGCCCCGGGAGCGGGAGACCAGCACCGGGCCGGCGAGCACACTGGTCGCTGGGGCCGCCTCGCCCGAGGCCGAGGCCGGGGCCGGGGCCGGGGCCGGGCTGGCGTCCAGGATCCGCCGCAGCGTCACCACGAACCGCACCCCGCTACCACCGAGCGCCGTGATCAGGGTGTTCAGCGCGGGCTGCAACCCGAACAGCACGTACGTGAGCGAGCCCATCAACTCACCCGCGGTGAGTCCCTGACCGACCAGCCACGGGCCGGCCGCGAGCAGCGCCGCCAGCGGCAGCCAGCCACCGATCGCGAAACAGAACGCCCGCCAACCGGCGACGGCGGCCAGGGCCCGCTCCGCCTGCGCCTGTTCGGCGATCGGCGCCGCGACCAGCTGCACCGCCTGCTGCTCGGCGCCTGCCGAGGCCACGTCCCGGACGCCTCCCAGCACCGTGCCCGCGACGTCGGCCAGCCGTTCGTCTGCCAGAGCTGCGGCGTGCTGGCGTTGTGCCGCCACCCCCAGGGTCGCGAAGAACAACCCGCATCCGAGCCCGAACGGGACGAGCACCAGCGGGGCCGCCGTGGTCGCGATCGAGAGCATCCCCGCCGCCACCCCGAGGCTGGTGATCAGGAAGCCCCGCACCGCCGTGATCAGCCCGGCGTACGTGTCCCGGACGATCTCCACCTGGCGGGTCAGACGCGCCACCGCGCCGTCGTCGCGGCGACCCGCGGCGCCGTGCCGGAGCGCCCCGCTCACCACTCGCCGCACCAGGTCGTCGCGCAGCGGCTCCACCAGGTCGCCCAGGCGCCGGAACACCTGACGGGCGCCGAGGGCGCCCACCGCCGACGCGAGCATCACGACGCCCAGCCACGCCAGCCCGACCATGGGACGCCCCGCCAGGAATCCCCGGTCCACGGCTCGGGCCACGGCAAGTCCGGACAGCGCGGCGGGCAACGCCTCCGGGATCGACCACGCGGCCAGCGCCAGCACCGGACGGGGCCGCAGCGCGCGCAGGCCGTGCCGCAATTCGCGCCTCATCCGAAGACCTCGCGGTAATCGTGGGAATGCCACAACGCCTGATGCGAGTCGACCCCCCGCAGCCGTCCGTCCTCAAGCCACACCACCAGGTCCGCCTGGGCGGCGGCGGCGGCCCGGTGCGTGACGATGAGCCGGGTGCGGTGACCGTGGTCAGCGGCCAGCGCCCGCATCACCTGCATCTCGGTGACCATGTCCAAGCTGGACGTCGCGTCGTCGAGCACCAACAACCGGTTGGCGTGCCACGCGCGCACCAGCCCCAGCCGCTGCGCCTCACCCCCCGACATCGGGGCGTCAGCCAGCGCGGTGTCGTACCCCTGGGGCAGCCGGCTGATGAACTCGTGCGCCCGGGTGGCCTGCGCGGCGCGGCGTGCCCCAGCGGACCCGAGTTGGTACGAGATCGCGTCGGCGATCGTGTCGCCCACCAGCACCGGACGTGCGAACGCGCACCCGACAGCGGCGCGCAGCACCTCGTGGCTGAGCTCGCGCAGCGGCGCCCCGTCGAGCAGCACCTCACCGGCGTCCGGGTCTCGCAACCGAGCCGCCGTCTCCGCGAACACCGATTTCCCGGCACCGGAACGGCCCACCACCGCCACCGTCGAACCACCCGGCACGGTCAGGCTCACCTCGCGCAGCAGGGTGGTGCCCCCGGCGCGTACGGTCACGGCGCGAAACTCCAGCGCCCCCGGCCCGTACGGGAGCGGGCGGCGCCCGTACCGCACCGGCGGGCGCCGCAACACTTCCGCGGCCCGGCCCACCCCGGCGCGGGATCGTGCCAGCCGCGCGAATCCGCCGGTGAGGGCGCCGAGACCGGCGCCCAGCGCGGCGTACCGGCTGGCGGCGAAGAGGTCACCCGGGCTGATCCGGCCGTCGAGCAGGGCGAGCCCGCCGACAGCCAGCACCGCCACCATCGCGAACGGGCCGACCACCGCGACCTGGCCGCTGGTCCGCGCCAACACCCGCCAGGTGCGAACCCCGTGCCCGCGCAGCTCGCCCAGCGGCTGCAGCACCCGCTGCTGCTCTTCTTGCAGCGTGCCGGCGGCGGCGATGCTGCGGGCGCCGTCCAGGGATTCGGAGAGCCGGGACGCGATCCGCGCCTGCACACCCTGGTACGCCGTGATGATCGCGGACGACTGCCGGGTGAACGTCCACAGCACCAGCGCCACCAGGCCCAGGCTGACCAGGAGCGCCGCCGCCATCCACAAGTCCAGGTAGGCGAGCATCACCACGCTGCCCAACGGAGGCAGGGCGGCGGTGAACGCCGTGACCAGGCTGGGCCCGGCCTGCGCCGCCTCAGTGGCGTTGCCCGACACCCGGCTGACCAGGTCGCCGGTGTCGAACCGTTGGGCTCGGGACGGGCCGATCGCCAACACCTGACGCAGCACGCTGCCACGTAGCCAGGCCGCGGAGTGGGCGACCGAGGCTGGCCCCGCGTACGCGTACACCACGTCGCAGGCGACCCCGATCATGATCAGCACCACGGCAGATCCGAGCCACCAGGCACTGTGGTGCTTCGAGATGATCGTGTCGACCGCCCGGCCCAACACGATCGGGAGCGCGAGCGTGACCACGCTGTCGATGAGCGCGGCGGCGCCGAGCGTCGGGAGCCACCCGCCGCTCTTGCGGGCCACCATTGCCATTGTCGTCACGTGACCTCCTGCCCGTGCCGCGTCCGACTGGTGCTCGGTGCGCGCCCTGCGCTCTTGCGCGGGCCCTGTGTCGTACGGCCCCGGACGACGTTGATCGCCCGGGGCCGCACTCGTGGAGACTTACCCGCAGAGCAGCAGGCTCAGCGCACTGGCGTCGCCGCCGCCGCAGCCGTGGTGGCTGGCGCTGCTCTTGTAGGCGCCGTGCTCCGGCTCGGGTGTTTCCATCGCCTGGAGATCAAGGAGAGCCATTCGAAACCCCTTTCAGGTTTCTGAACCATCCGCATCCGGTGACGCGGACGGCGTGGGGATGACGCGGTGGTGCGCGCCATATTCGTCATGCCAGCGGGCGACCGGGGGGCCGCACTCGCTTGGAGGTAACCCCTCTTAACAGAGCAGCAGGCTCAACGCGCTGCCGCCGCCCCAGCCGTCGCAGCAGTGGTGGCTGGCGCAGCTCCGGTACGCGCCAGGCTCCTGCTCGGGCGTCTCCATCTCCTGGAGGTCAAGGAGTGCCATTCGAAACCCCTTTCAGGTTTCTCAATCACCCGCGTCGGTCGACGCGGACGTCATGGGGGGTGGTGAAGTGGTGGGGCCTGTCATCCGGTCGCGGCAACCGCAACCGGACGCCGCCCGGTGAGAGCCAGCAGCGGCAACGGCGTCGGCTCGTGGTGCAGGGCCGAGCCCAACGCGAGCAGCACCCCGGCGTTGCCGGTGGCGACGTCCATGGACAGGCGCATCAGCCGGGTGCCCGGGAAGGCGAGGCCCTGGGCGTACGGGAGCGCGTGCCACGCCAAGCCCCGTACCTGCTTGCGCACCTGCGGGTCGGCGGCGGCTCCTCCAGCCAACGGGTCGCCGGCGTACCCGCCGAGCGGGTCGGTGGCGGGCAGAGCGAGTCCGCCCGCCGACCGACCCCGATCCCCGTTGGCGAACTGTCCTTCGCGTAGCAGCGCGTCCACCGTTCCCGGGCCCCCGTTCGCAAACCGGCCGGCTACCCCTCCGGCAGCGCCGGTCCCGGACCGACCCCAGCGGCTTTCCGCTCGCTGGCGCGCCAGGTAGAACTGTCGCGCCAGGTAGAACAGGATCCCGGCGCGGCCTTCAAAGAGCCCCGGCAGGATGTACATCGAGGAACGGGCGGCGAGGTCCACTCCGCGGATCGCCTCGACGAACTGGTCGTCGTGACGGCGGGCCAGGTACTCATCCAGCGCCATACCGATCCCGACGCTGCCGCTGCGCAGGTACGGCATGGTCCGCCAACCCTCGTCGACCTCCAGGGTCCCGCTCTCGCCTAGCAGGCAGCGCCGCAGATCCTGCCGCAGCGCCACCGCGGCCAGATCCAGAAGGCCGGTGTCGCCGGTGCGGTCGTACGCGGCCATCAGGAACAGCGCCGGCCCGGAACTGCCGTGCATCAGCCCGGCGTACGGCTGGCTGCCGCCACTGACGGCGGGTGTCGACTCGACGTCGCCCAGCCGTTCGGCGACCAGCTCGGTGGCGCGTCGAGCGGCGTCTGCGAACCCTGGCTCGCCGGTGCGTTCCGCGAAGTGCAGCAGATTGAGGCCGACGCCGGCGATGCCGGACATCAGGTCCAGGCCGAGCGACTCCCACTTCTCCGCCAGGCAGGTGTCAAGCACGTCGAGCGCATCCTGCTTGTGGCCCAGATGCTCCAAAGTGAACGCGGCGCCATGCAGCCCGTCGTACAAGCCCAGCATGGTTCCGGCTGACACCTGCCGCACCCGGCGCGACAGCCATTCCTCGAACTGGGGGTAGCGCCCCGCGCCGGTGACCGACAGCGTGTAGAGCACACCCGCGGCCCCGTACGCCAGACCCAGCCCACCCAGCGAGAACTGCTGGATGTCACCGGGGAAGAGGCGGTCTTCCCGGTCGGGCGTGGCGCTGGCGACGATGGGCCGGACCAGACTTTCCCGCAACCGGGGCCACAGCGCGGGGTCGGGATCGATCCGCGGGATCGGCTGCTCGCTCATGGCCCTGCCACCGCTGCGGTCGCCCGGACGACCGGCCAGCAGCGGAGCGCCGGCCGACTCCACGACGCCCGGGCCAACCGCGATCACAGCGCCGTTGCCAGGTTCGGCCGGCGCGGGCCTCGGGGCGATCACAGGCCCCGGCTGCGCCTGCCCCGGCGCGATCACTTCAAGCGCCTGGTCCAGGAACTCTCGCGGCACCGGGAAATGCTCGGCGATGATCTTCGCGAAATGGTGCGCCTTGGGTCGGTGCAGCCACAGCACGTCGGTCATCGGCAGGAACAGCGCGAGCCGCAGGCAGGCCAGGGCGTACCGGTCGACGGCGGCGCCGGTCACCCCGCGCGGGGCGGCGAAGCCGGGGTTGCCCAGCCCGGGGCGGACATCGTCCGCGGCCAGGGACGCGACTTCGAAGTCCAGCAACGCGACCTCAGGCTGCGCACTCGCGGCGTCCGGCTGGGCGCCGGCTCCGTCGGGCTCGGCCCCACTGGCGGCTCCGTCGGGCTCGGCCCCGCTGGCGGCGGGGTCCCGGACCATGATGTTGAACAGGTGCAAGTCGCCGTACACCACGCCGCGTTCATGGATCGCGGTCAGGATGGTCTCGACCTGCCGGTGCACCGCTTGCGCCCACTCGGCGTGCCGGGCGAAGTCGTCAGGTGTGGCGCGGATGTCGATCAGCGGGTACCGCTTGACCAACGCTTTGTTGAGCGGCGCCCCGGTGATGAACTCCATCGCCAGGAAGCGGTGCTCCCCGACCCAGAACAGGTCGTACGCCTTCGGGATGCCCGGGATGCCTTCCAGGCGCCGCAGCATCTCGTGCTCGCGTTCCACCCGGCGTACCGCGTCATCGCCGCGTGCGTCCAGACCGCAATGCGGGCGGCCTTCCTTGAGCACCACCTGGCGCCCGTCGCGGGTGTCGCGTCCGACGTAGATGCCGCCGCCGTTGGAGAAGTGCAGCACCCGTTCGATCTTGTACGGCAGGTCCGCCACCGTCACCGCGTTGCGCGCCTCCAGGTGCGGCGCCAGGAACTCCGGCAACGTGATCCACGGCGGGACGTGGAAGCTGGGTCCCCGCCGATCCGGCACCAACGCGCCGGTGTGGTCCGCGATCGCAGGCACGATCCTGCCGGTGTCGGAGCGGCAGAACCGTGGCGCGAAAGCGCCGTAGCGCACGTACAGCGGGCCGTCCCCGTAGCGCAGGTCACTGAGGATGTACGGGCTCGGCTCACCTTGCAGCTGCGCTCCGAGTTCGCGCAGGATGGTTTCGCATTCGGCCTCGTCACGCGGGTAGATCGTGACCAGCTTGCCGCTGTGTCCACGTGGGGCGTACTTGGAGACCCGGTTCCACAGCGCTGTCGCGGAGCGCAGGAACTTGAAATTGATCCGGCGCGGGACGCAGTAGTCCCACACCGTTTCCAGGATTCGCTCGGCGTTGTCCCGGCAGGCGGACGCGTGGATCTTCCAGCCTTGCGGCGGGACCTGCACCTGGTCCTGGTAGAAGACGAACCAGTCGTCCTGGGGTACGCGCCGCCACCCCTCTGGCAGTGCGCGCTCCGCGATCGGGAACGATGCCTCGGCGCCCTTTTGGGAATGCGCCACGTCGTAAAAGTGCGGGTCCGTGATGCAGAACGTCTCGTACTGACCCTCCACGTGGGACCCCTCTCGATTTCGTACTGTGATCGCCCGACGACGTGCTGCTTAATTCAAGGTCGCGATCAGGGCAGCAACTAGTAGCCGCTATCACCGATGAGGGATGACGAATGTCATTTCTGGGAGATGACGAACTCAGCTCAGATCGCGCCATCCGGCCGATACCGCCGCGCCATCCGGCCAATGTCGCAGCGATGTGCCCGATCGGCCCCCTTGGGCGCACAAAGAAAGAGGTGGCTCAACACGATCGTGTTGAGCC
>JBOGDL010000150.1:0-16245 GCA_050701815.1 Micromonosporaceae bacterium
TGCCAGAAGAGGCCTGCCAGGGCGATCGCGGCGCCCACCCCGATCGCCACCACCGCGGGAACCGCCACCGGCTGCATCGCCTGCCACCGGCGACGCAGCGAGATTGGATGCCGGAAGATGAGCAACGGCCAGGCGTGCTCGGCGGCGAGTCTGCGCAGCGCCCGGTCTGGATTCACGGCGTGGGGGTGGCCCACCGCTTCTAGCAGCGGCACGTCGGTGATGGAGTCGGAGTAGGCGTAGCAGGCATCGAGCTGGTAGCCGTGGCGCTCGGCCAGGTCACGTATCGCGGCGGCTTTGTTGGGGCCGGCGGCGAAGAAGTCGACCTCGCCGGTGTAGCAGCCCTCGGCCACCACCATCCGGGTGGCGATCACACCGTCGACGCCGAGCATCTCGCCGATCGGCTCGACCATCTCCTCTCCGGACGATGAGACCAGGTAGACATCCCGGCCCAGCGACCGATGTCGCTCGATCAGGGCAGCGGCCTCCGCGTACACGTACGGGTCGATGAGGTCATGGAAGGTCTCGGCAACGATCTGGCGTACCTGGTCAACCCGCCAGCCTTGGCACAGCTTGGCCATGTAGTCGCGCATCCCGGTCATCTGCTGCTCATTGGCGCCGGCGATGAGAAACACGAACTGGGCGTACGCGGCCTTGAGCACGTCGCGCCGAGTGATCAGGCCATCACGATAGAAGGGCCGGCCGAACGCGAGCGCGCTTGACTTGGCGATCACCGTCTTGTCCAAGTCGAAGAACGCGGCACTGTGCACCACGGCCGGCAAGTCTAGATGGCCCCGCGCAACCGCAGGCACGCGAAGCCAAGCAGATGTTGCCAATGTGGCGAGTCACCGAGGTTCGGCCGATCCGGAGTAGAGCATGACCTTGTGAGCACGTACTCAGAGTGTTCAGTTCTATTCGATGAGTGCTGAACTGGCGTCGGCGTCGGCGGGATGGCGCCTTGCTGTGACGCTCCTCGCGTCGCCCTGCCAGAATGGCCGAGATCAGGTTTCTGCTACAGCTGTCCTTCCTGGTCACCGGGTGTTGGTATCGCCACCACTCGACGCAGGCCCTCCAAATCAGGCATGCTTATTCCGTACACCGGTTTTTGCGGTGTTGTTCGATCTGATCGGCCGTTCTGATTTGCTTCAGATTGACTCGATCTGATCGACGTAAGCTCTCGGCGGTTGCACCCCCCGCAGCCGCCGAGCGGGTCCGGCTCACCCCCCCGGAGCCGGAACCCAGACGGGCCCCGCCACCCCCCCGGCGGGGCCCGTCTCTATGCCCGACCGTCCCCAGCGGGGATCGGCTCCGGCAACCTTCCGTTTTAGTGGTGACTCCGCAGCGTGTCAGCGCCGCTGTGTCGCCTCCACCGTCTCCAGTCGTCTCGGACAGGCGCCTCCGTCCCGGATGGTTGCTCGGCGACCTTCCGCTGCAGGTCCAGCTCGACGTGGATGGCAGTAGCAGCTACGCCGCAGCCGCTATCACACGTCCGCTATGGCTCGCCAGTTCATCCACAGGGCCCCTCGTTATCCACATTTCGCGATGGAGCGAGCGCGCTCTGGGCCGGCTGACCGGCACCGTGTTCTACGTCCTCATCAGCGTCCGCTGGGCCCATCACCGGCGGCGGCTGGCCGTGTCGAGCCCGGGAGACCGCAATGTCCATCAAGGCCGAAGCGACGACGAGACCGCTCCTGGTGACCGCCGACGAGCTGCTCCTCGACCACGTGTTACGGCTTGCCGCGATTGCCGGTGTCGAGTTTGACGTGGCGCCTGATCCGACGTCGGCTCGCACCCAATGGGCGATGGCCCCAAGCGTGATCGTGGGCCAAGACATGGCCATGGCCTGCGTACGAGCTCGGCTGCCTCGCCGTAGAGACGTCACTCTGGTCGCTGCGAACCCTACCGCTTCGGCGTCCCCCTCCGGTTCGCTGACACCTGGATCAGCGCGGGCAGGCGTGGCGCCAGACGTTCTGGCGGCGGAGTCCACGGTGCCGACAGCCTCACCCGCGACTCCATCGGAGACGACCTGGGCACTCGCCGGAGAGCTGGGCGCGGATCAGGTCGTGATGTTGCCCGAGGCGGAGGCATGGCTGGTGCGTCGGCTCGCGGAATCAACTCGTACCGCCGCGACGGGTCGAATCATCGCGGTGGCGCCTGGCTCAGGGGGCGCCGGAGCGAGTGTGCTCGCCGCTGGCTTGGCGGTCACCGCGGCGAGGGACGGCGCACGTCCCATGCTGGTGGACGCCGACCCGCTCGGTGGTGGCTTGGATGTGCTGCTTGGTTGGGAGGAGCGGGCCGGGCTGCGTTGGCCGGATCTCGCTGACGCGAGCGGCGCCATGAGCGTCGACGGGCTGTATTCGGCGCTTCCCGGGCACGGCGGTCTGGTCTTGCTCTCCTGGGACCGGTCTGACGCGCTCGGCATGCCGGAACGCGCGATCGACGCCGTGCTGGACGCTGGCCGCCGTGGCAGCGACCTGGTCGTGGTCGACTTGCCCCGGCAACTTGACGATGTCGCGGTGCGGGTGTTGCAGGCAAGCGATCTCGTCTTGCTGGTGGTCCGGCCCGACGTGCGCGGGTGCGCGGCGGCGTCACGGGTGAGCGCGGCAATGCGGCTGCACTGCGCTGAGATCGAGGCTGTGGTCCGGGGTCCAGCTCCCGGAAACCTGCGGCCTCGCGATGTGTCCCGCACGTTGGGCATGGCCCTCGCAGGCTCGCTGCGGCCGGAGTCGGGGCTGCCCGCGGCACTCGACCGCGGGGAGATGCCAGCAGCCGCCGGGCGAGGACCGCTCGCGGCGCTGTGCCGTAGCTTGCTCGGCCGGCTTGAGATCAAGACCCGGGAAGTGGCATGACCACCTCGGAGCGCGCGCTGCCTCCGGAGTTGCTGGCTGGGGTGCGGCAGCGTCTGGCGCTCGCGGGCGAGCATGCGACCTCGGCGAGCATCGCCGCCGCGGTCCGGGCCGAGCGCGGCAGCGCAGTGGGCTCGGACGCGATCCAGCGGTACGCCTCGGCGTTGCATTCCGAGCTGGTCGGCGCGGGCCCGCTGCAGGCCCTGGTGACAGATCCGGCAGTCACCGATGTGCTGGTCAACGGGGCGGACGGGGTGTGGGTGGACCGGGGCGCCGGGCTTCGGCGGACCACACTCCAGCTCGACGCGGCAACAGTGCGCAGCCTCGCCCAACGGCTCGCCACCGCGTGTGGGCGACGCCTTGACGACGCCATGCCGTACGTCGACGCGCGGCTGCCCGACGGCGCCCGGCTGCACGCGGTGCTGCCTCCGATCGCCACCTCGGGGCCGTACCTGTGTCTGCGCACCTTTCGGCGCCGCGGGTTCACGCTCGACCAGCTGGTGACGCTCGGCACCGTGCCGGAGCAGGTCGCGCCGCTGTTGAGCGCGGTGGTCACGGCGCGGCTTCCTTACCTGGTGACGGGCGGCACCGGGTCGGGGAAGACCACTCTGCTTGCGACGCTGCTCGGCCTGGTCCCCCCAGACGAACGCATCGTGATGGTGGAAGACGCGGCCGAATTGCAGCCCGCCCACCCACATGTGGTCTCACTGGCCGCTCGCGCTGCCAACGCCGAAGGCGCAGGTGAAGTGACCCTGCGGGAGCTGGTACGGCAAGCGCTGCGGATGCGGCCCGACCGGATCGTGGTGGGCGAGTGCCGCGGCGGCGAGATTGTGGAACTGTTGGCGGCCCTGAACACCGGGCACGACGGTGGCGCCGGCACCTTGCACGCCAACTCGCCCACGGACGTGCCGGCCAGGCTGGAGGCGCTTGGCTTGCTCGGCGGGCTGGGCAGGGAGGCTTTGCACGCCCAGGTGGCCTCCGCATTGCGGGTGGTGATTCACCTGCGCCGCGGCGCTGACGGCAGGAAGCTCAGGGAAATCCGGATACTTCACAGCGAGCCCGATGGACGCGTACGGGCCCGTTGCGCGTGGAGCGCCCGTGACGGAGCCGGCTCGGCCGCACCTGATCTGGCCCGGCTGCTGGTCGAGCGTGGGGCGTCGAGCCCGGCGGTTCTCGAACCTGCTCGGGCAGCTGTTCGAGCCAGGTGTGCGACGTGAACCCGACTGCGGCAGCGCTGGCCGCCGGTGTGGTGGTGGTCGCCGCATGCGGCCTGAGTTCGGTGGCTGGGGCCAGGGGCAGGCTGGCGGCGCTGAGCCGCAGGTCGTGGCGTCAGAGCGTACGAGAGCGCGTCACGTCGGGCGCCGCGGAGCTGCTGGAACGTGCGGACTCCTCTCGATGGGCAGCCGTGGCATGCGCAGCCCTCGGCGCCGGCGGCCTCGGCGCCGTCACGTACGGGCCGGTGGCCGGTGTGCTGGCAGTGGGGTACGGGGGCCTGGCGATCCACACGCTGCTGAGCCGCCGCGCGGCATGGGCCGCACGCCGTGGCCTGGTCGGCGCCCTCGACGGGATCGCGGCTGTGGCGGGCGACCTCCGCGCCGGCGTACGACCAGCAGAGGCGCTCGGAGCGGCGCTGCCGCAGCTGATTGGCGCCGGCGGAGAGCGTCAGACGGCAGGCGTCGCCGACCTCGGTGGCTGCGTGGACGCGACCCCGCGTGGTCGGGTGCTTGCCAAACTCGCCGCCGCGTGGGGGGTGGCTGACACCACCGGCGCGCCGCTGGCCGACGTGTTGGATCGACTCGACATCGAGGTGCGCAGCGGCGAACGCGCCAGAGCGATGGCCATGGCACACGCTGCCAGCGCCCGCGCCACCGCCGCTCTACTCGCGGGACTACCCCTGGTCGGGGTGGGTCTTGGTTACGCCCTCGGGGCCGATCCCGCAGCCGTCCTGTTGCACACCCCGATCGGCGGATTCTGCGCCATCGCCGCGGCTGCCCTCCAACTGGCCGGGCTCTTTTGGGCTTCGCGCTTGTCGAAGGTCGATCCCGACCAGGTCGAACCGCTGGGGGAGCGATGACGCTTCTGGTTGGGCTGCTGGTGGTGTGCGCTCTGCTGCTGGCGTGGTCGCCCGGAGGCGGCGGCATCGCTCGTCCCAGGCTGCGACGCGTGGTGGTGACCGAGCGTCGCGCGAGGTCTCTGTTCCGGGGTCGGGTTGATGTGATCCGCGGCGCCGCTGCCATCGCGGGTCTGTCCGCCGGCGTCGTCATCGGCGGCTGGTTCGGCCTGGCGTGCGGGATCGGCGTCGGATGCGGCCTCGATCATGCGCTGCGACGCCTTGAGCCACGCGCGGCACGAAGAGCGCGGCTGGCAGCGGCTGCGGAGTTGCCTTTCGCGGTCGATTTGCTTGCCGCGAGCATGCAAGCGGGATCGCCACCGGCTGTGGCCCTACGTGCGGTCGGGGCCATCCTCGGCGGACCTCTCGGCGAGCGGCTGTGCCGGGTGGCGCAGGAGCTGAGCCTCGGCGCTTCCGCCGCGCATGCGTGGGCGCACCTTCACGGCGTGCCTGGCGCCGCGCGGGTGATCACCGTGGCGGTGCGGAGCAGTCAAAGCGGCGCCGCCCTGGCAGGCGCGATGGCTCGCGTGGTGGACGAGTTGCGGACAGCGCGCGGCCTTGCCTGCGAAGCGGCGGCCCGCCGCTCCGGTGTGCTGACGGTGTTGCCGCTCGGGCTGTGCTTCCTGCCCGCGTTCGTGCTCGCGGGCCTGGTTCCGGTGGTGCTCGGCGTCCTCGCTGAGGTGATGCCCTGAGCTGCGCCTGTTGGACGTCCCACACGTACCCCCGCTCGCCAACGGGTGAGCTTCTGAAACGCCAACGAATGCGAAGGAGTGATCATGAAATTCTGGAGGACTCTCCGGGGCCGGTTCCGCGAGGACGCCGGCATGAGCACCGCTGAATACGCCGTGGGCACGATAGCCGCGGTCGCCTTTGCCGGGGTGCTGTTCAAAGTCGTCTCCAGCCCCGCGGTCCACTCGGCGCTCACCGCGATCATTCAACGGGCCCTGCAATGACACGGCTTCGAGCGCGGCGCTCCGAGGGCCCCGCGGTGACATGGCATCCAGCCCGGCGCGGCGAGGGGCCTGCACCGACGCAGCCACCTGCCCGGCGCGGTGACCGTGGATCGGTGACCGCCGAACTCGCCGTCGGTCTGCCGGCGCTGGTGTTGTTGCTGTTCGGGGCCCTCACGGCTGTCTCCGCGGTGACGACCAAGTTGGAGTGCGTGGACGCGGCTCGCGAGGCGGCACGTGCGCAAGCGCGCGGTGAGCCCGGCGTGCCAGCAGGGCGTCGGGTGGCCCCGGACGGCGCTCGCATCACGGTGCGTACGGAGGGCGAGACCGTACGGGCCAGCGTGTCGAGCCGGGTCCGACCGCTCGGCGCTCATCTGCCCGGGATCGACGTGAGCGCGGAGGCGGTTGCCGAGCGTGAGCCTGGGGCGCTCCTGTGAGCTCGGGCGGGCGGGGAACCAGACCCATCACTGGCAGTGCGCGGCGGCGGTCAGATCGAGGTTCTGCCTCGGTCTGGCTGCTCGCCGTGGGCCTGGCGGTGGTCGCGTTCGGCTCGATGGCGGCATCCGTCGGCGCCGCCGTGGTGGCTCGACACCAGGCGCAGGCAGCCGCTGACCTGGGCGCGCTCGCGGCGGCAGTTCACAGCGTCGAAGGTCCCGAGTCCGCGTGTGGGGAAGCCCGGCGGCTGGTCGCGGCCAACCAAGCCCGCATGGTCTCCTGCGTCATGACCGGTCCGGAGGCTGTGGTGACCGCCGAGGTGGCAGCGGCGGGGCTGGCGGCAGCCATTGGCCCAGCGCGGGCGAGCGCCAGAGCAGGCCCGGCTTGGGCGGCTTGACTCACCGCCGTGCCGCCGTGCCGCCGTGCTACGGCGAGGCGGCGAGGCGCGCCCTCTCAATGCGGGGAAGGCGGCGAGGGAGGGGTGCGGGCGCCACCGCCTCACTCCCGTCTCGCTCAAGCGAGATCTATGAGGACAGACCCTGGCTGGTGAACGGGGCAGCGCCTGTCAGGCGTCATGTGTTTCGGTCAGTCATGCAGATCAACAATGACTCATCGAGCAGGCAAGCCGCTGAGTTGACCGCGGTGCGGGAGATCCAGGAGCTGAAGGCACGGTACTTCCGGTTGATGGACGCGAAGGACTGGGAAGCGTGGAAGGAGGTCTTCACCCCGGATCTGCACGTGGAAGCGGAAGGGCTCAGCTTCGATGGCCGGGACGGATTCGTGACACTTGTGTCGCAGTTGCTGGCTGACGTGGTCAGCACGCACCGGGGGCACATGCCGGAGATCGCAGTCACTGGGTCCGACAGCGCAGAAGGCACCTGGGGCATGGAAGACAGGCTGGCCTTCCCCGGGGAACCGCCGCCGGGCATCCACGGCGCCGGTCACTACCACGAGAAGTACCGCCGGGACGGTGACCAGTGGCAGATCAGTGAACTGGTGCTGAAGCGGCTGTACGTGGAGCCACTAGCGGGCGGGTACCCCGAGGGTGGTCCGTGGCCGCTGTCGTCGTAGCCCCCGATCAGTTCGTGATCATCACCAGGCTGACGCCAGCAGCCTGACCCAGTCGGGCGTCACTCAGAGCGGGTGTCGGTCCGCTCGCCGGTGCCTGCCGTGGCGTCATCACGCAGTGCGGCGCGCAGCGCGACGAGCACCACGTCCAGGACCGTGACGGCGCCTGCCTTGGATAGCGGGTCGTTGCCGTTGCCGCACTTGGGGGACTGCACACAAGACGGGCACCCGGTCTCGCACCGACAGCCAGCGATCGCGTCCCGGGTCGCCGCCAACCAGGTGACCGCAGCGGCGTACGCGCGTTCGGCGAACCCGGCGCCGCCGGAGTGCCCGTCGTACACGAAAACGGTGGGCTCCTCGGTGTCAGGGTGCAATGCCGTGGAGAGGCCGCCGATATCCCACCGGTCGCAGGTCGCCACCAGCGGGAGCAACCCGATAGCGGCGTGCTCGGCGGCGTGCAGCGCCCCCCCGACATCAGCCTCTGACAGCCCCGCCTCCGCCAGCGCGGCCGACGAGACGGTGTACCAGACTGCGACGGTGCGCAACTGCCGCGGCGGCAGGTCCAGCGGCCGCTCGTCGAGCACCTCACCCGTGGAGATCCGGCGCCGCTGGTACGACACCACCTGGTTGGTCACGTCCACCTCGCCAAGATCCAGCCGCACCGGGCCCGCCAGCTCCGATTCCCGGATCGAGACCACACTCAGGTCGGTGACATCACGGGCGTACGTGTTCCAGTCCGGCTCCTCCGGGTGCACCAGCGCGACCGCGTCGTCAAGATCGAGTGTGTCCACCAGGTACGAGACGCCCTGGTGCAGATACACCGCCCCGGTGTGCACCTGGCTGTGCGCCGAGCCGGCGTCGACAGTCCCGAGCAGCCGTCCGGTGTCCTTCTCCACCACCGCGATCGGCTCGCCGCCGGAACCGCGAAGGTCGACCTCAGGCCGACCCCGGGAGGTCCAGTACCAGCCGGTGGGCCGGCGCCGGAGGGAGCCGGAGGCGACCAGCGCCTGCAAGGCCCGCTCAGCGGCCTCGTCCCCGAACAGCGGCAGGTCCTCAGCCCGCAGCGGCAGCTCCGACGCCGCGCAGCACAAGTGCGGGCCCAGCACGTACGGGTTGGACGGGTCCAGCACGGTGGCTTCCACCGGCCGGTCGAAGATCGCCGCCGGGTGGTGCACCAGGTACGTGTCCAGCGGATCGTCGCGCGCCACCAGGATCGCGAGCGCCTCCCGCTGGGCTCGTCCTGCCCGCCCCGCCTGCTGCCACAAGGAAGCGAGCGTGCCGGGGTAGCCGGCCAGCAGCACCGCGTCCAACCCCGCCACATCGACTCCCAGCTCCAGGGCGTTGGTCGAGGCCATGCCCAGCAACTCGCCGGACAGGAACGCCTTCTCGAGGGCGCGCCGCTCCTCCCGCAGGTACCCAGCCCGGTACGCCGCGACCTGGTCCGCCAGCTCGGGCTCGATCTCGGCAAGCGCCTGCCGGGCCATCGTTGAGGTGACCTCGGCGCCACGGCGGGAGCGTACGAACGCCAGCGTCCGCACCCCGGACGCGACCAGATCCGCAAGCAGATCGGAGGTCTGCCGCAACGCCGACTTCCGCACCGGCGCCCCATGCTCGCCCTGGGCGTCGCGGAGCGGCAGCAATGGCGGCTCCCAGAGCGCGAACGTCACCCCGGCCCGAGGCGAGGAGTCCGCGCTCACCGCCCGCACCGGCAACCCGGTGAGCCGGCTGGCGGACCCGGCGGGGTCGCTGGTCGTGGCCGAGGCCAGCAAAAACACCGGGTGCGACCCGTACCGAGCCGCCACCCGCCGCAGCCGGCGCAGCACATGGGCCACATGGGAGCCGAAGACCCCGCGATAGGTGTGGCACTCGTCGATCACCACGTACTTGAGCCGGCGTAGGAACTGCGCCCACGCGGGATGTCGGGGCAGCATTCCGCGATGCAGCATGTCCGGGTTCGTCAGCACGAATCGGGCATGTCGGCGGATCCACTCCCGCTCCTCGTACGGGGTGTCGCCGTCGTACGCCGCGGGACGCACGTTCGGCAGTGCGAGCGACGCCAGCCCGCGGAGCTGGTCGGCGGCCAGCGCCTTGGTGGGGGAGAGATAGAGGCCGGCGTCGCGGGAGTTGGTCATCAGGTCCGCCAACAGCGGCAGCTGGTACGCCAGCGACTTCCCCGACGCGGTCCCGGTGGCGATCACCACGTGATGTCCCTCGTGGGCCAGCGTCGCCGCGGTCACCTGATGCCGCCACGGTTGCGTGATACCCCGTTGCGCGTACGCGGCGCGCAGTTCGTGCGGCGCCCAGTCCGGCCAGGCGACGTGATCTCCGGATTGCGCCGGCAGCCGGCGCACATGGGTGACGGGACCAGGCGACCCGCCGCCCTCACCGTGCTGGGCGGCCTCGTGCTGGGCGGTTTCGTCCAGCAGGTCGCCGTCCCCCCGGCCCGCGAGCAGGCGGCTAAGCAGCTCAGCGGGCTGGAGTGACACCGGGGTGGTTTCGGAGCTCACCCCGGCACTGTGACACAGGGCCCGGACATCGCTGTTGAGAAGTCAACGCGGGTGTCGGGGGGCTCCAGATCGCGTCACGGTGGGCGCGGTGGTTGGATGGTGCGGTAGAGCTTGCTGGGAGCCGCGATTCAGTTTGCCTTTTGGTGCTGCGTACACCCATGATCGTCACCGCAAGCCAAACGGGCCGGAGGTATTGCCGCATGGAGCTGTCACTTCAGACAGGCGCCGTGGCGGGCCGCACTGTCTTGCGGGTGGGCGGCGAGATCGACGTTTACACCGCGCCCCGGTTGCGGGAGCGGCTGCTGGAGTTGATCACTGCTGGCGAGCGGCGCATCGTGGTTGATCTGCAGGGCGTTGAGTTCCTGGACTCCACCGGGCTGGGGGTGCTGGTCGGAGTGCAGCGGCTGGTGAGCGCGCAAGACGGTCAGCTGGGTCTGGTGTGCACCCAGGAGCGGATCTTGAAGGTGTTCCGGATAACCGGCCTGGACCAGTTCTTTGACATGCACCCGTCGGCAGAATCCGCAGCTGGGCTGACTGACTCACCGGAGTCCCAGGGAGGTAACTCCTCGCCAGCCGAGTCCGGCGCCTCCGGAAACGCGAACCCCTCGACACCCGAGTCTCCTGAAGCGGCGCCACCGTCGGACGATGACTCCGCTTCCGGCGGATCGCCGCAAGCGCCCTCCCGCTAACCCGATGCCGACCGTACGACTCGGATTTTCGCCGGCGCCAGCGCATGTGCGCACGGCTCGGTTGGTGGCGGTCGCCGTGGCGCGCCGGGCGGGTGTGCCTGAAGACCTGCTGGACGAGGTGCGCCTAGCGGTGGGCGAGGCGTGCTCGAGGGCCGTCGCGCTGCATCGACTCTACGGGCTGGTCGACCTGGTTGAGGTTGAAATGACCGATGGCGCCCGTTTTGTGGTACGGGTCCTCGACCGGACCGAACCCCAGACTCGGCTCCCGAACGGTGGGGCGCTGGACCCCCTGGCGCTGGTGAACGCGGGCAACCATGGCCAGCAGCCCAGCAACGACAACGACGACGCGTTTCCCGACGCCGCGGTCGCCGCCGGGGTGGGGCTTGCGCTGCTGACCGGCCTGGTGGAAGACCTGCAAGTGGGGCCCCTCCCGGGGGCGGCGGTCGGCAATGCGGTGCGGATGTCGTGGCGCACCAACGCCGGCTAGCCAACCACCCCAGGGTTGGAGCCTGGACGGGTGGCGGTAGCGTGGCAGCGCCGCGCCGGCGGGCTCAGCCCCGCGTGGCGAGCCGCTGAACAGCGAGAACGCTGATAGCCGCCAGACGCCGCGGCGCGCCTGGAGTGGGCCGCCTGTGAGCGCTGACACGCCAGGCAGCTAGACTCCGCCAATTGCTGACCCTCACGTGTGACCTGGGGGTACGCCGCTGTATCCCGGCCGGGCGCGGCCGAGTGACAATCAATTAGGAGGACAACGGATGTCCGTGCGCAATCTCGCCGAAGGCGGGGGGCAGGCGGTATCCCTTACTGGCGCGAACCTGTCATACGTGATCGTCGCCGCGGTGATCGCGTTGGTGGCGTTGGGCTTCGCCGCCGCGTTGGTCAAGGCCGTGTTGGCCGCCGGTAGGGGCACCAAGAAGATGCAAGAGATCGCCGGGGCGGTGCAGGAGGGGGCTTCGGCCTACCTGTTCCGGCAGTTCAGAACACTCGGCGTGTTCGTGGTGATCGCTGTGGTGCTGCTGCTCCTGCTGCCCGTGCACGATGGCGGTTGGTCGGTGCGGATCGGCCGATCGCTGTTCTTCGTGGTGGGCGCCGGGTTCAGCGCGTTCATCGGCGGGGCCGGCATGGCGCTGGCGACCCGCGCCAACCTGAGGATGGCTGCGGCGGCCCGGGACGGCAGCCGCGAAGGCGCGATGCAGATCGCGTTCCGCACCGGTGGCGTGGTGGGCTTCCTGACCGTGGGCCTGGGCCTGTTCGGGGCCGCGATGGTGGTGATCCTGTACGGCGGCCACGCGCCGACCGTGCTGGAGGGCTTCGGCTTCGGCGCCGCGCTGCTCGCGATGTTCATGCGGGTCGGCGGCGGCATCTTCACCAAGGCCGCTGACGTGGGCGCCGACCTGGTCGGCAAGGTGGAGCACAACATCCCCGAGGACGACCCCCGCAACGCCGCCACCATCGCCGACAACGTGGGCGACAACGTGGGCGACTGCGCTGGCATGGCCGCCGACCTGTTCGAGTCGTACGCGGTGACTCTGGTCGCCTCACTGATCCTGGGTCGCGCCGCGTTCGGCGACATTGGCCTGGTGTTCCCGCTGGTGGTCGCCACGATCGGCGTGCTGACCGCGATCATCGGGGTGTTCATCACCCGGCTGCGGCAGTCCGACCGCAGCGGCATGACCGCGATCAACCGGGCATTTTTCATCTCGGCCGCGATCTCAGCGGTGCTGGTCGCCGTCGCGGCGTACTTCACGCTGCCCGGCACCTGGGCGGAGCTGAACAGCCCGCTTGAGGACAACATCACCGCCAACCCGCGTCTGGTCGCGATCGCCGCGGTGGTGATCGGCATCGTGCTGGCCGCTGCGATCCAGGCGCTCACCGGCTACTTCACCGAGACCGACAAGCGTCCGGTGCAGGACATCGGCCGCACCTCGCTCACCGGCCCGGCCACCGTGATCCTCTCCGGGATCAGCGTCGGCCTGGAGTCGGCGGTCTACTCGGCGCTGCTGATCGGCGCCGCCGTGTTCGGCGCCTTCCTGCTGGGCGGCGGCTCGGTGACCTTGTCGCTGTTCGCGGTGGCGCTGGCCGGCACCGGCCTGCTGACCACGGTCGGCGTGATCGTCGCGAGGGACACCTTCGGGCCGATCAGCGACAACGCGCAGGGCATCGCGGAGATGTCCGGTGACATCGACGAGGCTGGCGCCCGTACGCTGACCGACCTGGACGCCGTGGGCAACACCACCAAGGCGATCACCAAGGGCATCGCGATCGCAACCGCGGTGCTGGCCGCGACCGCGCTGTTCGGCTCGTACACCGACACCGTGAACGCCACTGTCGCCTCGCTGGGAGCGAAGGTCGGCAACGCCTCGGCCTTCGCGTACGAGGTCTTCTCGCCGAACGTGCTGGTCGGCATGCTGATCGGGGTCTCGGTGGTGTTCCTCTTCTCCGGGCTGGCGATCAGCGCGGTGTCCCGCTCCGCGGGCGCCGTGGTGTTCGAGGTGCGGCGGCAGTTCAAGGAACTGCCCGGCATCATGGACGGCTCGCAGCGTCCGGAGTACGGCAAGGTGGTCGACATCTGCACCCGGGACGCGCAGCGGGAGCTGATGACCCCCGGGCTGCTCGCGGTGTTGGCCCCGATCGCGGTGGGCTTCGGCCTCGGCGTCGGCCCGCTGGCTGGCTACCTCGCCGGCGCCATCGGCGCGGGCACCCTGATGGCGGTGTTCCTGGCCAACTCCGGTGGCGCCTGGGACAACGCGAAGAAGTCGGTGGAGGACGGTCTGCACGGCGGCAAGGGCTCTGACGCCCATGCCGCGACGGTGATCGGCGACACGGTCGGTGACCCGTTCAAGGACACCGCTGGCCCGGCGATCAACCCGCTGATCAAGGTGATGAACCTTGTCGCGCTGCTGATCGCTCCGGCCGTGGTGCTCTACAGCGGCAACACCGGCCTGCGCATCGGTATCGCGCTGGCCGCGACCGCCGTCGTGGTCGGTGCCGTGGTGATCTCCAAGCGGCGGTCCACCACCATCGCGCCGGGCAACAACAACGAGGAGGTGCGCGCGGCCGAGACCGCGAGCGCCTGATCGAGGACCACCTGATCGAGTACCACTGATCGACGCAGAGGCGGCCGGTGGCGGGAATCCCCGCCCCGGCCGTCTCGTGCGTCCGTGCCCTCCCCGTCATCGGTCCGTACGGCCGGGCGGTACGGTGGCGGGCGTGCCGGGAGGAGGATCGATGTCGGGGATGAAGGGCCTGGCCGTGCTGGTCGGCTCGATGTTCGCGATCGTCGGGGTCATCGCGCTGCTCGCCATCGCGGTGTCGTCATGACGGGTGTCGCCATGACGGGGGTGTCGTCGTGACGGGGGTGTCGTCGTGACGGGCTCGCGGCGGCTGGTGGTGCTGCGTCACGCGCACGCCACCTCGGGCGCCGGCCTTCCGGATATCGAGCGCCCGCTCAGCGAGCGCGGCGAGTCGGAGGCGGACGCCGCCGGAGCGTGGCTCGCCACCTACGGGATCCGCCCCGACCTGGTGATCTGCTCGGTCGCCCGGCGCACCAGGGAGACGTACGTGATCCTCGAGCGGCACCTCGGCCGCGCGATGACCGTGACGTACGAGCAGCGCGCCTACTCCGCCGGCCTCGACGACCTGCTCGACCTCGTGCAGGAGACGGCCGAGGGGCACGAGACCGTGCTGCTCGTCGGCCACAACCCGAGCGTGTACCAGCTCGTGCTGAGCCTGGCCGGCGGCGCCGAGGCCGGCTTCCCGCCCGCCGCGGCGGCGTTGATCGAGCTGGACGGCGAGTGGGGCTACGCCAACCCCGGCACCGGCCGCCTGCTCACGCAGTGGGCCCCTGAGGGCGTCCGCTAGGAGGCGGCGCGGGCGGGTGCGCTGAGGCTCGCGCCGGTCCGGCCGTAGGAGTCGGCCACGACCTCGGCCACGATGGACAGCGCCATCTCGCCGGGGGACTTCCCGCCCACGTCGAGGCCGCAGGGCGTACGCAGCCGCCGCACCTGATCCTCTGTGAAGCCGGCGGCCCGCAGCCGGTCGAGCACCTGTGGTGCGAGCCGTTTGCTGCCCGGCATGCCCACGAAGTAGGCCTCGCCGCGCAGCGCCAGCTCCAGCGCCTGCTGCGCGTACGGAGCGTCGTGGTCGGCGATCACCACGGCGTCCCGCGGCCCGGGCGGGTGCTCCGCCAGGTCGCGGAGCGGGTCGCCCTCGTCGAGGAGCCGTACGACGCGGCGGCCGACGGTGCCGGCGAGCTCGGCGATCGCCTCGGCGACGGGCGTGCTGCCGAGCACGATCACGCCGGGACGCGGCGCGAACCGTTCCGCGAAGAGCTCCACGGTCTGCTCGGTGCCGTGCCCGGCGGCGATCCGGCGGCGCAGCGTTGCCTGGTCACCGGCTCCATGGTCACCGGCTCCATGGTCACCGGCTCCATGGTCATCGGTTCCTCGGTCACCGGTCTCCTGGGCACCCGGCGGCAGGTCGGCCGCGACGGCGAGCCCGGCGGTGTCGAACTCGGCGCAGCCCAGCGTGCCCTCGGCCGCCCGGCCGTCCACCACCAGCAGCCGCGCGCCGGGCCGGGTGGGCGGGTCGCCGTCCACCGCGACCACCGTGACGAGGACCGCCGCATGCCCGGCCTCGAGAGCCCGGCTCAACGCTTCGAAGACCTTCACGCCCCGACCGTACGCCACGGTCAGTCGTAGGTGACGTCGTCCTCGGCGTCGGCGGCCTCGATCTCTTCGCGGGAGATGCCGAGCAGGAAGAGCACCGCGTCCAGGTACGGCACGTTCACCGCGGTGTCCGCGGCCTCGCGCAGCACCGGCTTGGCGTTGAAGGCCACGCCGAGCCCGGCGGCGGCGATCATGTCGAGGTCGTTGGCCCCGTCGCCGATGGCCACCGTCTGGCTGATCGGCACCCCGGCCTCGCGGGCGAACCGCTCCAGCGCGACGGCCTTGCCCTTGCGGTCCACGATCGGCCCGACGAGCCGGCCGGTCAGCCGCCCGTCCACGATCTCCAGCGTGTTGGCCGCGGAGTAGTCGATGCCGAGCCGCTCCACCAGGGAGTCGGTGACCTGGGTGAAGCCGCCGCTGACGATGGCGAACCGGTAGTCCAGGCGCTTCAGCGTACGGACCATGGTGCGCGCGCCCGGGGCCAGCACGATGCGGTCCCGCACCTCCTCGAGCACGCTCGCGTCGAGCCCCTCGAGCAGCGCGACGCGCGCCCGAAGCGACTGCTCGAAGTCGAGCTCGCCCTGCATCGCGGCCTCGGTCACCCGGGCCACCTCGTCGGCGCAGCCGGCCTGCTCGGCGAGCAGCTCGATGACCTCGCCCTGGATCAGCGTGGAGTCGACGTCCATCACGATCAGCCGCTTGGCCCGGCGGCTCAGGCCGCCTCGCTGCACAGCGACGTCGACCCGTTGCGCCGCGGCCTCCTCGGCCAGGCCGGCCCGCAGCCCCTCCGGGTCGCGGCCGGAGACGTCCAGCTCGATGCAGGTGACCGGGTAGGACGCGAGCCGCTCGATCCTGTCGATGTTGGCGCCGCTGTCCGCGATGCGCGCGGCGATGGCCGCCATGGCCGACGGCCGCAGCGGGCTCGCCAGCACGGTCACGTGCAGCCGCCCGCGGTGCGCAGACCCGTTCCCCGTGC
>JBOGDL010000151.1:0-2707 GCA_050701815.1 Micromonosporaceae bacterium
GCCAGCCGGCCCGACTCCACCCAGCGACGTACCGTGTCGTCGCTCACTCCAAGCAGCCGTCCGGCTTCACCGGTCCGCAATTGCGGCATATCACGTACTCTAGCAACGCGATTGCGGCCCGCCACGCGGATTGAGGTCCCGCCAGGTGAGGCGGTCGCGCAATGCCTGAGCCGGCTGCGTCCCGACGCGGCACACTGTGAGAGTGAAGCCCAAGGAGAGCGTCCGCTCGACGGCTCGACCCGCCACGCGACCTGCGAAGGAGCGTGCCGCCGGGGCTGCCGGCGAAGCGGTGACGTGGTCTCCTGATGTGCTTGGGGCGGCGTACCAGTGCAGTGTCATCCGGCTGCCTGACGAGGCCGATGGCGAACTCAGCGCCACCTTGGTGCGCCGGCGGGCGTCGCGGCCCGACGGCCGCGCGGTGCTGTACCTGCACGGGTATTCGGACTACTTCTTCCAGACCCACCTCGCCGACTACTTCGTCGCCCGGGGGATCGACTTCTACGCCTTGGACCTGCGCCGCCACGGCAGGTCGCTGCGGCCGCACCACACCCCCAACTACGTGACCGACCTCCGCGACTACTTCGTGGAGCTGGACGCAGCGATCGCCATCATGCGCGCGGACGGGGCGCGGCGGATCGTGGTCAATGCGCACTCCACCGGGGGGCTGGTCGCCGCGCTCTGGGCGCATCGGAACCGGGCCCATGCCCCAGGGGCGGGCGGGATCGAGGGCCTGATGCTCAACAGTCCATGGTTCGACGTCGACGACCCTTTGCCGGTACGACTGCTGGCCTCGCCGCTGGTGGAGGTCCTGTCAAGACTGTTGCCGCAGACTGTGCTGCCGCTGCGGGTGGGTGATCACTACGGGCGCAGCTTGCACAGGGACCACCAGGGCGAGTGGACGTTCGACCTGAGTGTCAAGCCGCTGGGCGGGTTCCCGGTACGTGCGGGTTGGCTGCGAGCGGTGCTGCGGGGTCACCGGAGGCTGCACGCCGGCTTGCAGGTGGGTTGCCCCATCCTCGTGTTGTGCTCCTCTCGGAGCGTCCCCCGAGGCAGCGCGGGTCACCTGCTCTCCCACGCGGACGCGGTGATCAATGTGGAACAGACCGCTCGGTGGTCTGTGGCGCTCGGGCCGCAGGTCACCATCCGTCGCATCGAGGACGGCATCCATGACCTGGTGCTGTCGCCGCCACCGGTGCGTGAGAGGGTCTACCAGGAAATGTCGACGTGGCTTGACCTGCACTTCATGACCGAATCCACATCCACACCGGGGAGCCGGCAAGACAGTGACTGAGGGACTCCGAGACTCGGTCACGCAAGCACGTTGTGTGGTGGTGAAGGTCGGCTCCTCGTCGTTGAGTTCTGCCCGCGGCGGGCTCGACGGGGCACGCCTCGACGGGTTGGTCGACGCTCTGGTCACCAGACGCGGCGCCGGCGCGGACGTGGTGCTGGTGTCCTCCGGCGCCATCGCCGCCGGGCTGGCCCCTCTCGGTCTGCCACGTCGGCCCCGGGATCTGGCGACTCAGCAGGCCGCGGCCAGTGTCGGCCAGGGGCTGCTGGTGCACCGCTACACCGAGTCGTTCGCGCGATACCAGCTGCCGGTGGGCCAGGTGCTGCTCACCGTGGACGATGTGACTCGGCGGGTGCACTATCGCAACGCGTACCGGACCTTGCGCAAGGTGCTGGACTTGGGCGCGGTGCCGATCGTGAACGAGAACGACACCGTCGCCACCGACGAGATCCGATTCGGCGACAACGACCGGCTCGCCGCCCTGGTGGCGGTGCTGGTGCACGCCGACCTGCTGGTGCTGCTGTCCGACGTGGACGCGCTGTATCAGAGTGACCCGCGACGCCGGGGCGCGCGCCGGGTCGACGAGGTCGCTGACCCGTCCGAGCTGTCGTCGGTGGCTCTGGGCAAGCCCGGGCGTTCCGGTCTCGGCACCGGCGGCATGGCGACCAAAGTGGAGTCCGCCAAGATCGCCACGATCTCGGGGATCCCGGTGGTGCTCACGTCCGCCGAGCGGGCGACGGAAGCGCTGGCGGGCGAGCCGATCGGCACGTACTTCCACCCTGCGACAAGCCGGCTGCGGAAACGACTGCTGTGGTTGGCGTACGCCACCTCGCCCCGGGGCCGGCTGCACCTGGACCCCGGCGCCGTGCGGGCGATCGTGGACCGTCGCTTCTCCCTGCTGGCGGCGGGGGTCACCAAGGTCGACGGCGTGTTCACCGCGGGCGATCCCGTGGATCTGGTGGACGAGTCCGGTCGCCCGGTCGCCCGCGGGCTGGTCAACTACGACGCCACCGAGCTGCCGAACCTGCTGGGGCGCCGGAGCAGCGACATCGGGGCGGAGCTGGGCCTGGCGTACGAGCGCGAAGTGGTCCACCGGGACGACCTGGTGCTGCTCGACTGACACGGCCCGGCTGCCGGCGACGCCGAGGCCGGGTCACGTGGCGCCGCCTCCCCGCTCCCTCTCATATGCTCCGCAACTCCCTTCAAATCGTGCATGTTTCTTGCATGGGCTGTAAGAAACGGGCAGTCTGACCACATTGCACGGTCACCTGGGGAGGCGCCCGATGGATGTCCGCATTCTGGCCGCTGCGGTCAGCGCGATTGTGCTCGCCGGTGTGGGCGGCGTCGCCGGGGCGCCGGAACCCGCGATCGCGGCGCCACCCGCCGCAGCGCCGCCTGTCGAAGCGCCGCCTGTCGCTG
>JBOGDL010000152.1:0-7603 GCA_050701815.1 Micromonosporaceae bacterium
GCCACCGTGAGGCGCTCCATGACGGCGTTCACCCGTATCACGGTACGAGAATCGCCAATCACACGCCATCACCTGGCACTGGCGACGCGCGGCGCCGCAGTCGGCAAATCAAGTGCCAGAAGTGGTCAGACTGGGCGTAGCCAAGGCGCGGGGCCGGTCGAGATCCTGGGATCGGTTCGGTTCGCGCTTGCTGCTCCTGTCGGACGGCTCGCCGCGTCGCAAGCCCGTCGCGGTGTCCCGAGCGGTGAGGCGCGGCGCTTGGGGAGGCAGCGATGGAGACCCGCGTCGAGCTCGACACCCCGTACCGGCTTGAGGCCGCCGACGTGGCGGCCTTCGCCGAGCAGGGCTTCATCAAGCTGCCGCAGGTGGCCAGCGCCGAGCTGATCGACGCCTGCCAACCTGAGATCACCCGGGAGATGGCCGAGCACGCCGCCGAGCAGCCGCCGCTGTCCGAACGCGACACGTACGGCAGGGCGTTCCTGCAGTCGACCAACCTGTGGCAGCGCAGCGAGACCATCCGGGAGCTGGTGTTCGCCAGCCGGTTCGCCCAACTCGCGGCTGAGCTGCTGGGTGTCGACGGGGTGCGGCTCTACCACGATCAGGCGCTCTACAAGGAGCCGGGCGGCGGCTTCACGCCGTGGCACTGCGACCAGCACTACTGGCCCCTGGCCACGGACCGCTGTTGCACCCTGTGGCTCCCGCTGCAGCCCACCCCGCTGGAGATGGGGCCGCTGACCTTCGCCGCGGGCAGCCACCGCGTCGACCTCGGCCGCAGCCTGCCGATCAGCGACGCCTCCGAGTCCGAGCTGGACCGGGCCCTCGCTGGCACACCGATCGTGCAGCAGCCGTACGCGTCAGGCGAAGCCAGCTTTCATCTGGGACGCGTGTTCCATCGCGCCGCAGCGAACACCACCGCCGCGCCGCGCCGGGTGATGACCGTCATCTACATCGACGCCGACATGACCATCGCCGAGCCACGCAACGAAAACCAGAAGGCCGACCTGACCTCGTGGTTCCCAGGCGCCCGTCCGGGACAGGTGCCTGACACCCCCCTCAACCCCGTGCTGTTCCGCGCCTGACCGCGCGGGACAGCGCCCGACACCCCTTCACCTCGTGCTGTTGCGCGCGCGGCAGCCGCCCCATCGACTACCCGCACCACCGGCACACCCGCCCGGGGTAGTCCCAGCGAACGGAGGCCCACCCATGCCGTACCACCAACGCGTCATCAGATTCCTGGTCGCTGCGCTCGCGTTCGTGCTCGTCACCGCCGGCGGGGTCGCCGGGCCCGCCTCGCCCGCGGCCGCACACGGCGGCAGCGACTACGTCCCGCTCTACAACCCGATCGACGACGGCGGCGGGCACAACACCACCACCGCGTGGTGGGCCTGGGGCTACGAGGTGTCCCCGCCCGGGCACCACATCGTGTTCTCCAACTGGGGGATCATGAACGACTGGTCGATGGACATCTTCGCGGGAGCATCCTGGAAGCCGGTGGTGACGCCGTTCGGCTACCAGACCACGGCCGGGCACGGCGTCAGCAACCATGTTGTCGGCATCGGACCGACCTGCGCGTCAGGCAACATCGATGACGGCGGCTACCGGATCACCATCGAAGCCCGCGACACCGTCACCGGCGAAGTGCTCGCCCGCGCGGACCTGGGCCACCTGATCTCACCGCAGGTCTGGGTGGGTCAGCAGATCGGGGGCTGGACCGTGATCGGCTACACCCACCGGTTCCGCTACAGCAGCTGCTACCAGGTCAGCAGCGACTCCGGGATCCACGTCCACTTCGAGGTCATCAACCAGCACCGGTACGCCTGCTACGACGGGCACGGGTACAACACCCCGCTGACCCCACTCACTCGGATCGGCGCCGCCGCGACCCACTACGACTGGCAGCGAGCCCAGTGCTGAAATAGCCGCGCAGGTGGGCCGGGGCCGCAAAACCTGCTCCGGCCCACCGCCGGGCGCCTCGCCGTCCCGCCCGACGCGAAGCAGCCCTAGGCCGTGGGGTCGGGCAGCTCGCCGCTGGCGCGGGCACGTCGCCGACTCGCGCGCACTCGCCTGAGCCGCTTCACCAGCACGGGGTCGTACGCAATGGCCTCTGGCTCATCGAGCAGATCGTTCAAACGCTGGTAGTAGCGCACGGCGGAGAGCTGGAACTCGTCGCGGATCGCCTCTTCTTTGCTGCCGGCATGTCGCCACCATCGGCGTTCGAAATCCAGGATCTGCACGTCCAGGGGATCCATGTGCCTTCCATCGACGACCGTCCAGGGCGGACACATTGAAACACGCGCTGCCGACACGCGAGCCAATCCCTTGATCAACACGCAAGGGGCGGCCGCACGGCGTCCGCGAGCGTCAGACCCGGATCACGTCGATCCCGGCGGAAGCGAACCGCCGCACCAAGCTGTCACTCGCCCCGGTGTCGGTGATCAGGGTCTGGATCCGCTCGGTCGGGCAGATCCGGGCGAACGCGTGACGGTCCAGCTTGGAGCTGTCGGCGAGCACCACGATGCGACGGGAGCGCGCCGCCATCAGCCCGTTGATGGCCGCCTCACCTTCGTGGTGGGCCGCGGCGCCCAGGTTGACGTCGACCGCGTCCACCCCGAGGAAGACAATGTCGAGGGTCACCTCGCGCAGGATGTTGGTCGCCAAGGGCCCGATCAGCTCGTACGACTGGGGGCGCACCACCCCGCCGGTGACCACCACTTTCACGTGCGGGCGCACGATCAACTCGTTGGCGATGTTGAGCGCGTTGGTGACGATGGTGAGCGCGCCGCCGTCGGTGTTGCGCAGCAGGTCTGGACGGGTGGCCAGGGCGCGCGCCACCTCAGTGGTGGTGGTGCCGCCGTTGATGCCGACCACCATTCCCGGGGTGACCAACCCCGCGGCCGCCTGGCCCACCCGTTGCTTCTCGGAGACGTTCCGGGCTGACTTGTAGCGCAGCGGCAGGTCGTACGACACGGTGTTGGCGACGGCGCCACCACGGGTGCGATTGATCATCTGCTGCTGGGCCAGTTGGTCGAAATCGCGTCGGATGGTCGCCTGCGAGACGCGCAGCTTGGCAGCCGCGTCCTCCACGCTGATCCGGCCGTCCTCGGCGAGGATCTCCAGCAACGTGTTCCATCGCCCGTACCGGTCCAACGCTCCTCCAAAACGGGAGGCGGACACCTCCCAAGCTAACCTTTGACCCGCGCAACGTGCACAATCATGCGCGAAACTACGGCGTAACGTCGAGGGTTTGTGCGCAAATCGCACGCATGCCGGACGTCGGGCACCGGTATCACGTGCAGCCTGCCCGGCCGCGCACGGCAGTCGCGCCGCAGCCGGGCCGTGACAGGGAGGTTCGATGTCGGACGTGGTGATCGCCGTCGACGTGGGCGGCACCATGACCAAATGCGCCCTGACCACCCTGACCGGCGCCGTCCGGCACGAGGAACGCCACCCCACCGGCGCCGAACAGGGCCCGGACGGGGTGGTCGAGCACATCCTCGACATCGCCGCCGGCCTGGCAGCCACGGCCCGCGCTGCAGGCTTGACTCCGAGCGCCCTGGGCTTGGCGGTGCCCGGCATTGTGGACGATCGGCGCGGGGTGGCGTCGTACTCCGCGAACCTGGGCTGGCGGGACGTGCCGCTTCGAGCCCGAGCCGAGCAACGGCTCGGGCTGCCGGTGGCGCTGGGGCACGACGTCCGGGCCGGTGGTTTGGCCGAAGCCGCCCTGGGGGCGGGTCGGGGCGCCGAGCACCTGCTGTTCGTGCCGATCGGCACCGGCATCGCGGCGGCGCACGTGATCGCGGGGCAGGTGCTGGTGGGCGCTCACGGCGCTGCCTTGGAACTGGGCCATGTGGTGGTACGCCCCCAAGGCCGCCGTTGCGGCTGCGGCCGCCGTGGCTGCCTGGAGTCCGAGGCTTCGGCCGCTGCGGTGGCGATTCGGTACCACGAGCAGACCGGGCAACGGGCGACTGCCGCCCAGGTCGCGGATCGGGCGCGGCGTGGCGATCCAGCGGCTGCGCTGGTGTGGCGGGAAACCGTCGACGTGCTCGCTGACGGCCTGCTCGCCGCTATCACGTTGTGCGACCCTGAGTTGATCGTGATCGGCGGCGGGCTGGCCTCGGCTGGGGATCAGCTGCTGACCCCGCTGCGGAGCGCCCTCGACGCGCGTCGCACCTTCGAGGCGTCGCCTCGGTTGAGCCCGGCAGCGTTGGGCGACCGGGCGGGCTGCCTGGGCGCGGCGCTGCTCGCGATCGCGGCTGCCGCCGGCTCCACCTGAGCATCGGGCGTGGCGCCGTAGTGTTGCGCCGGAACTCGTGATCTTGAACGTGAAGCAACCGGGGAGGCGCAAGAGTGAACCAGCAGTCAGTTGAGGGCGGCTCAATCGGAGACCGTCGGACTGTGCTGCGCAACGCCCGCATCGTCACCCCGGACGGCGTCATCCACGGCGGCCTCGAGGTGTCCGGCGTCCGCATCGCCGCGATCAGAGCCGGGGCCGCCGCCGGCGCCGAAGCTGGGACAGCCGGGACCGACCCAACTGCCGGCGCGGAAGCCGGGACAGCCGGGATCGACCCCGGTGGCGGCGCCAGCGATGATCTCGCAGCAGGCTGGGTGCTGCCGGGCTTCGTCGACATCCACGTGCACGGCGGCGGCGGGAGCACGTACACCACCGGCGACCCCGATCAGGCGCGCCAGACGGCCGCCTTCCACCTCCGGCACGGAACCACCACGTCGCTGGCCAGCCTGGTCAGCTCCGGACCGGAGCTGCTGCTTGACGCCACCGTCGCGCTCGCCCCGTTGGTGGCCGACGGCGTGGTCGCGGGGATCCACCACGAGGGCCCGTACCTGGCGCGGACGCGGTGCGGGGCCCAGAACCCGGCTACGCTGCGGGACCCCGACCTCGCGGAGTTGAGCAGGTTGCTGGAGGCGGCCGACGGCGGCCTCCGGATGGTGACAATCGCGCCCGAGCTGCCCGGCGCGTTGCATGCCATCTCGTGGCTCAGCGAGCGCGGAGTGACCGTCGCGGTGGGCCACACCGATGCCACGTACGCCCAGACCATGGACGGGATCCGAGCCGGCGCCACCGTCGGCACCCACCTGTTCAACGGGATGCGCCCACCCCACCATCGAGAGCCGGGCCCGGTGTACGCGCTGCTCGGCGCCCGCCAGGCCGTCTGCGAGCTGATCGCGGACGGGACGCACCTGCACGACGCGACGCTGCGGTTCGCGGCGGACGTCGCCGGGCCGGCGCGAGCCGCGCTGGTCACGGACGCGATGGCGGCGGCTGGGATGCCGGATGGGCAGTACGAGTTGGGCGGGCAACCCGTCACCGTGGCCGATGGCGTGGCCCGACTCGGCTCATCCGAGCAGGAACCTGGTTCCATCGCCGGCAGCTCCTTGACGATGGACGCGGCGCTGCGCCGTGCGGTGGCGGCGGGCATCAGCCTGGTCGACGCCGCGACGATGGCCGCGACCACCCCGGCACGAACGGTCGGGCTGGACGACCGGGGCGCCCTGGTGGCCGGAAAGCGCGCGGATCTGGTGGTGTTCGACGACGACCTGCGGGTGCGCCGCGTGATGCGGGCCGGCCAGTGGGTCGCCTGACGCGGGCCGGCGAGTAGGTCGCCTGATGCGGGCCGCAGCCGGAAAGGAGCAGCAGTGAGTCTGGTGAGCACCGGCGAGATCGTCGCGACAGCCGCCTCCGAAGGGCATGGGGTCGCCGCGTTCAACGTGATCATGATCGAGCATGCCGAGGCGATTGTGGCGGGCGCCGAGCGGGCGGGGTGCCCAGTGATCTTGCAGATCAGCCAGAACGCGGTCAAGCACCACCACTGGCAGCTCGCCCCTATCGCCGCGGCGAGCCGCGAGATCGCGCGCGCGGCGAAGACGCCGGTGGCGCTGCACCTGGATCACGTCACCAGGGATGACTTGTTACGCCAGGCGCCAAGCCATGGATTCAGCTCGGTGATGTTCGACGCGTCGACGCTGCCGTACCAGGAGAACGTCGCGGCGGTGAAGGCCGCTGCCGAGTTCGCTCACGCGGAGGGGCTGTGGCTGGAGAGCGAGCTGGGCGAAGTGGGCGGCAAGGACGGGGTGCACGCGCCCGGCGCGCGGACCGCCCCAGACCAGGCCGCTGAGTTCGTCGCCGCCACCGGGGTGGACGCCCTGGCGGTGGCCGTGGGCTCGTCCCATGCGATGACCACGCAGACCGCGTTGCTTGATCACGACCTGATCGCGAGGATCCGGAACGCCACGCCTGTCCCGCTGGTGCTTCACGGCTCGTCCGGCGTGCCGACGCAGGATCTTGTCACCGCGGTCGACAACGGCATGGTGAAGATCAACATTGGCACGGCGCTCAATGTCGCGTTCACCGGCGCACTCCGCAGCTTCCTGGAGAGCCACCCGGACGTGGTGGATCCGCGCCGGTGCCTGAGCCCGGCTCGGGACGCCATCAGCGAGGTGGTGGCGACGTACTGCGGGGCTTTGTCCTAACTGCGGGGCGCGGTCACGAGGTCTTCAGGGCGCAACTGCTGGGCCGTCTCACCCACCGCTCCGGGCACCAGCGACTTGACCCACCCCGGCAGCCACGGGATCTTTCCCACCCAACGCCACGGGTTGCGCTTCACGAACCGCAACACCAGGGCCCCGATGATCAGTCCACCGAAAACGTCGGTGAGCCAGTGGTGGTGCAGGTAGACGGTGGTGATCCCGACGACCACCAGCGGGAACGAGCGAAGGAACACCCCGACCCAGGACCAGACCAACGGTGCGATCAACATCGACAGCAGGCCGTACCACAGGATGGTGTTGGAAGCGTGCCCAGAGGGGTACGCCAGCGCCGTCGGGTCCGTGAACAGCTCCACAGGGCCCTCGTTGGGCATCTCCCGGTCGGTCCCCACCTTGATGAAGCCGATGAACGCGTACGAGATGAAGTACGCGAAGGCCACCGGCATCAACGGCTCCCAGGAGCGCTGCCGGCGGCAGTGAAAGATCGAGAAAGCGACGCACAGCAGGGTCAGGGGGCCTCCCTGGCCCAGCCGCTCCAGGTTGGCCGCCGTCACCCGCAGCGGGCCGTCAACCCGGTACTTCTCGCTGAGCACGTCGACCCAGACGTCCAAGTCGAGCAACGGGCGCCAGTGGAAGACCAGAGCCAGCGTCATCACCGTCAGCAGCACCAGCAGGAGCCCGTCGAACCACCAGCCACGGGGGAACAACCGGGTCTCCGGCGGCACCGGGTTGCGAACCGACCTGCTCGGGGTGGTCGCTGGCGGCACCTCCGGCAAGGGTCTCTGGCTCGTCACGTCGCGCAGAGTACACACGGTTGGCCAATATATGCGCAGCTCGTTCGCGGAAGCGTGAACGACACGTTCCAGAAGCTAACAAGATAGAACATTTGCGGGCGATCTACAAAAAATTAGGTACACCTGGACCATCCGGGCGGGAATCGCAGCCGCCGCCACAGCTGCCGCCGCACCAACCGGACGACGATCAGGCCGAGCACCAGCCCGGCGATGACGTCGGTCACCCAGTGATAGCCGAGGTACGTGCTCGCGAGCCCCACCACCAGCACCGGCGCCCACCAGATCAGCCGACGCGGCCACGCCCCCCG
>JBOGDL010000153.1:0-7249 GCA_050701815.1 Micromonosporaceae bacterium
GCGCTGCCGGCGATCGAGCAGGACTTCAAGATCGCCACCAGCATGACCGAGTGGGTGGCGCTCGCGTACCTGCTGCCACTCGCCGGCTTGGCGCTGCCGAGCGGGCGCTGGCTGGACAGTGTCGGGCGCCGCCCGGCCCTGGTGTTCTCGCTCACCGGCTTCGCCCTCGCCAGTGTCGCGGCGGGGCTCGCGCCCGGGCTGGCCTGGCTGATTGGGGCTCGACTGCTCCAGGGGACCTTCGGCGCCCTGCTCTTTGCTCTAGTTCCGGCGTTGGCCACCGCAGCGGTACGGCCGCAGGCGCGGGGGCGTGCGATGGGGCTGATCACCACCCTCGGCCCGCTCGGGCTGATCAGCGGGCCGGGGGTGGGAGGCATGGTCGTCGACGGGCTGGGCTGGCCGTGGATTTTCTTCGTCAACGTCCCGGTGAGCGTCCTGGTGATGGCGGTCGCGCTGCGCACGCTGCCGCGAGGCGCCCCGCTCCGGGTGCCCGATCGCGCCTGGTTCGCTGAGTCTCTGCTGCTCAGCGCAGCTGTCGCCGCGCTCCTGCTCGCCCTCTCGTTCGCGGCGAGCGAGGGCCCAGCCTGGATCCTGCTCGGATTCTTCGCGGCGCCGTTGCTCTGGCTCTACCTACGAATGCCCAACAGCGGCGCCGTCCGCGATCTCTTCCGTACGCCGGGGGAGGTGGGTCCACATCTCGCGCTGGCCTCGGCAGCCACGGCCATCGGCGTGGTGTTCTTCATGACCCCGTACTTCCTGTATCGGGAACTCGGCGAGTCGATGTCGGCCGCCGGCGTCACCATCCTCGCCTTCCCTGTGGGCATGGCTGTGATGGGACCAGTCGGCGGCTTCCTGGGTGACTGGTGGGGGTCCCGGAGGACCGCTGTCCTGGGAGCAGTCGTGTTCACCGTGGGCTTGGCGCTGCTGCTCCCGATGAATGGCTCCTGGGGCCCGGCCGATGTGGCATGGCGGCTGTTCGTGGCGGGCTGCGGAAACGGCCTGTTCAACGCACCCAACATGGCGATGGCGATGACTCACACGCCACGCCATCTACTGGCCACCACAGGCGCGTCGACCAGCCTCGCCCGCCAGATGGGGTTCGCTTTGGGCCCGGCGCTGGCCACGCTGCTGTGGGCCCTCTCTGGCTACCAGCTTGCGGGGACGCGGGGCGCCATGACCCTGGCGACCGTGCTCAGCGCGTTGTCAGTCGTCGCTCTGGTGCGGATGCGAGCGCCCGGCGAGCGGCCCGTGGTGACTCAGGAGCAGCGTGCTGTGGACGGGTCTGTTGCCTGACCTGGCCGGGCCTACCTGGCAGCGGGTTGGAACAGCTCGATGAAGTTGCCCGACGGGTCTTCCAGCAGGATCTGCTGACCGCCTGGGCCGGTGACGATGTCGTTTCGGAATTTGAGCCCCGCGGACCGTAGTCGATCGACCTCGGCGGCGATGTCACTCACGATGAGATGAATGCGGTTCCATCCCCCCGGTCCCGGCTTGGCGCCGTCCGGCATCGGACGGCCTGCCGAGCTGGCGGGCCCGCTCAGCAGGAGCCGGAGATTGCCACGTACGACGTCGGCGAACGCTGGCGCCGCGCTCATCCTGACGGTGAAACCGAGGTGCCTGGTGTAGAAGTCGATCGCGGTGTCGACGTCGTCGACCAGGTATCGGACGCTGACCAGGTCTGCGCGATTGTCGGACATTTCTAGCTCCCCTCTGAGCTCGTGGCGGGTTCGATCGCGTGCAGCAGGAACTGGACCCGCGTTGTCAGCTCGTCCGCGGTACGGACGAACGCCTGGTAGCTGGCTTCGCCCGCCGTGACTTCGGCTGCGGGGTCGGGGATGCTCCAGTGCGCCACCGCCGGGGGTCCCGGGAACTCCGGGCACACCTCACGCACCCGGTCGCACAGGCTGATCACATGGTCGAATCGCTGCTCGACGAACTCGCTCAGGTGCTTGGCGTGGCGGCCGCTGATGTCGATGCCAGATTCGCTCATCACTCGTACGGCGTGGGGGTGCAGGGCCTTGGGGTGGCTTCCGGCGCTGGCGGCTCGCACCCGGCCGCCGCCCAGCCGCTCCACAATCGCCTCCGCCATCTGGGACCGAGCGCTGTTGCCGGTGCACAGGAACAGCACCCGGACCGGCGGCTGGGCAGGCGGTTTGCCCGGCTCGCCGGCGGTAGGTCGCAGCGCGGTCGGAACCAGCCGCAGGCCGGGGTGCAGCGCGGCGCCCGCTTCGGCGAGCAGGTCCCGGCAGGCAGCCAGGTCGAGGCTGTAGTAGGTGTCGCGTCGGTCAGCCGAGCTGCGCCGCATGGTCACCAACCCGGCCCCGCGCAACTGCCCCAGGTGGTACGAGGTCAGGCTCTGCCGCTGGCCGACCAGGGCGGTCAGCTCGCGCACCTGGCGATCGCTGCGCGCCAACTCGCTCAGCAGCTGCCACCGCACCGGGTGCCCGGTCATGCGCAAGAAGCCGGGCGGTGTCGCCGGCGGCTCTGGGGTGGTGGTCGTAGGCACCCTGCCACGATACATCAAAACAGCTTGATCGATCTGCCGGCCAAGCCCAGGCCCGCAGCCAGGGCGCTGACTAGAGATCCGCCTCACCTGGCGTGCCCGGTGAGGCGGGGACGATGGACAGCTTCGCGCCGCTGTCGCGGATCCGGCGCTGCTCCGCCACGGGGAGTCCGGCGTCTGCCATCACGAGATCGAAGTCGGTGAGCTCAGCGAGGGTGTAGAGGCCCTGCCGGGAGAACTTGGTGTGATCCACCAGCAGGACGCGACGGGACGCGGAGTTCATCATCGCCCGCTTGACCTGGGTGGTGGCCTGAGAATGGTGGTAGCAGCGGCCGCGCGAGATCGCGGTTGTCGACATGAACAGGGTGTCGGCGCGCAGCTTTGCCACACCCTCGGCGGTGTACAAGCCGAGGAACGCGTCGTACGCCGGGAAGTGCTCGCCGCCCAACGAGATCAGCGTCATCCCAGGCGTGCCAGCCAGCATCGTGATGGCCGGCTGGAAGTACGTGATCAGGGTCAACGGGCTGCGTTCGGTCAGGCGTCGCGCCAGGTGCAGGCAGGTGGTGCTCTCGTCGATCATGATCGTCTGGCCGGGGGTGATCAGGTTGAGCGCGGCTTGGGCGAGGCCGCGTTTGGCGTCGACCATCGTCGTCATGCGCTGTCTGAGGTCCCCGTGAAAGCCGGCGGACAGCGTGGTGGCGGCGCCGCCGCGTACCTTGCGAAGCCAGCCTTCAGCCTGCAGCGCGTCCAGATCCCGGTGCACCGTCATCAGGCTCACCCCGAACTCCTCAGCCAGGGTGGCGGCACGTGCGAAGCCTTCGCGCCTGACCCGTTCCCGGATCTGGCGCTGCCGCTCAGATTGCAGCGTGCCGGGGCGATCAGCGGGGCGATCACGGGAGCTGGCTGTCATGGCGTGCTGGCTGTCATGGCCTTCAGGGGCGGGGCTGGATCAGGACGGTCCCTTTTGAAGCGGGCCTCGCATGGCTGGCTGTCATGTGATGAAACGTGAAGTTATCACACGGCTCACCTCAGACTGCCCCTCGCTAAGGCGCTGAACAGGCAATATGCCGGGTAGGCCGAGCGTAGTTAACGCTCATTCTCAGCCGGGTGGCGTGGACTTCATGGAACACCTTGCGTGACCTGCTTCGGGGACGATCTGCTTGCGGCGGGAGCGCACTGGCGGCGTACGGCCGAAAACCCCAGGAGGAGCATGTCAGCGTTGTCGGTGGATGCCGGCACCTCGGTGGTCAAGGCCGTGGTGTACGACGACGACGGCACGCAGGCGGGGCTGTCCCGGCGGCCCGTCCCTGTCAGCCGACCCCGTCCAGGGTGGGCTGAGCAGGACATGACCTCGGTGTGGGACGCGGTGGCAGCCGTCATCCGCGACGTGCTGCCGCAGGCGCCGAGCCCGGTGCGGTTCCTCGCGATCACCGCGCAAGGCGACGGGTGCTGGTTGGTGGGTCCCGACGGGGCGCCGACCGGGCCAGCGATCCTGTGGTCGGACGGACGGGCGGGCGACACCGTCGAGTCCTGGCGTGAAGCCGGGGTCCTGGAGCAGGCGTTCCGGATCAACGGGTCGCTGACCTTCTCGGGGCTGCCCAACGCGATCTTGACGTGGCTGGCTGCCCACGACCCGGACCGGGTGCACCGGTCCGCTGCCGCGCTCACCTGCGGGGGATGGCTGTACCTCAAGTGCACCGGGGAAGTCGGCGCTGAACTCGCGGATGCGTCCGCGCCGTTCCTGGACCCCCGCGCCCGCCGGTACGCGCCCGAACTGCTCCACCTGTACGACCTGGAATGGGCCGCCCGGCTGCTGCCGGAGGTCCGCCCCGACCCAGCGCGCTCGGCGCCGCTCACGGCTGACGCCGCGAGCCAGTTGGGTCTGCCTGCTGGGCTGCCCGTCGTGATGGCCCCGTACGACGTGGCGTCCACCGCCCTCGGGGTGGGCGCGGTCGAGCCTGGGCAGGTGTGCACCATTCTCGGCACCACCCTGTGCACCGAGATGGTGAGCGACATCGACACCTCGGGCGAGCCGTCCGGGTTGACCGTGGTGCGCGGCCCCGGCGATCAGGTGCTGCGGGTGTTCCCGACCCTGGCCGGCACCGAGGTACTGGACTGGGCGGCCGACCTGCTGGGCGTGGCGGGGCCGAGCCAGCTCGCGGACCTCGCGGCGGCAGCGGCCCCCGGTGCCAGAGGACTGACTTTCCTGCCGTACGTGTCACCCGCCGGGGAGCGGGCGCCGTTCTTGAACCCGTACGCGAAAGGGGTCTTCTGGGGGTTGAGCCTGGGACACGGCCGGGCCGAAATCGCCAGAGCCGTCTTCGAAGGGCTCAGCATGGTGATCCGCGACTGCATCGAAGCCTTTCACCAGCCCGCCGCCGAGCTGCGGGTGTGCGGCGGCGGCGCGAACAGCGACCTGTGGCGCCAGCTCATCGCCGACGTGGTGGGCGCCCCGGTGACGCCCAGCGCGGACGTGGAGGCGGGGGCGCGCGGAGCGTACCTGTCCGGGTTGGTCGCCACCGGCGTTGAGCCGAGCATCGCCGCCGCCGCGCGGCACGTGCGGGCAGGGCGCAGCAGCGAGCCAGACCCCCGTCGGGTCGACTTCTACACCGCCCGCTACCAGCAGTTTCGCCTGCTACGGGAGATCTCGGCCCAGGGCTGGTCAGTGTCGTCAGATGCCCAGCCCGCGCCGCGCTCCACGGTCGGGCCGCCCACGGAGGGACGCGATGCCGGGACCATCTGAAGTGTGGCTGGGGGTCGACGTCGGCACCCAGAGCGTGCGGTGCCTGGCGATCGACCACACGGGACGGGTGGTCGCCCGGGGCTCGGCGGGGCTGCGCAGCATACGAGACGGGGTTCGTCACGAGCAGGACCCCCGCGAATGGGAGCGCGCCCTCGCCGAGGCGGCCCGCCAGGCGATGGCCGCCCTCGGGCCTCGCCCGGTACGGGCGATCGCGCTCTGCGCCACCTCGGGCACCGTGTTGCTCACCGACCAGAGCGGCGAGCCGTTGACCCCGGCCCTGATGTACGACGACGCCCGCGCCACCTCGGAGGCGGCCCGGGCGATCTCGGCCGGGGAGCCGCTCTGGGGTTCTCTGGGCTACCGTCCGCAGCCGTCCTGGGCGCTGCCGAAACTGGTGTGGCTGCTGGCGCACACGCCACGGCTGCCGCGCCGTGGGGTGCACGTGACACATCAAGCCGACCACCTCACCGGGATGCTGATCGGCGCCCGCAGCGCGGTCGATTCCAGCCACGTCCTCAAGACCGGGTACGACCTGGATCGCGAACGCTGGCCCAGCGACCTGTACGAGCAGCTCGGGGCGCCGACGGAGATGTTGCCTGAGGTGGTGCGCCCGGGCAGCCTGCTGGGCGAGGTGGCGCCGCAGGCGACCGCCGTCACCGGCATCCCGACCGGCACGCCGGTGATCGCGGGGATGACGGACGGGTGCGCCGCGCTGATCGGCTCCGGGACCTGCGACGAAGGCGCCTGGAACAGCGTGCTCGGCACCACTTTGGTGCTCAAGGGGGTCACCACTGACCGGATCCGGGATCCGCTCGGGGTGCTCTATTCGCACCGGGCGCCGGACGGCGGTTGGCTGCCGGGTGGCGCGTGCAGCGCGGGGGCGGGTGTGCTGTCGGCCGAGTTCGGCGGTTCGGATCTCGACGCGCTCAGCGCCCGGGCCGCGGCTCGGGCGGACACCCCGGCGTTCACGTACCCGCTGCTGTCGCGGGGGGAGCGGTTCCCGTTCGTGGCGCCCGAGGCGAAACGTTTCAGCGTCGGCGAGCTGGGTGACGAGGTGGACCGCTACGCCGCGGTGCTACGTGGCGTCGCGTACGTGGAGCGGCTCTGCTTCGACTACCTGGACCTGCTGGGCGCGCCCACGTACGGGCGGCTCAGCCTCAGCGGCGGCGGGGCGCGCAGCCGCTACTGGTCTCAGCTGCGCGCCGACACGCTTGGACGGCAGGTTGCCTTGCCACGGGACGCCGACCCAGCAACGGGGATGGCTCTGCTGGCCCGCTCCGGCGCCGCGTCGTTGGCCCGCTCCGGCGCCGCCTCGCTGGCCGACGCGGCGCGGGAGCTGACCCGCGACGAGGAGGTCCTCGCCCCGGACCTCAGGCGCCGGGACGTGTTGACCGAGGGCTACCTCGCCATGGTCAACGCGCTGCGGGAGCGGGGTTGGTTGCCGGAGCAGCTGGCCGATCACGCGGAAAGACGCAGCTCTGCAGGCAGCGACGAACGGGGGACGCGGTGACCGACCTGGTGCTGACACGTCACGGGGAGACGATCTGGCATTCCGGCAACCGGTACGCCGGCCGTACCGACATTCCGTTGAACCAGTGCGGCCAGCAGCAGGCGCAGCTGCTCGGACGCTGGGCGAAACGGGCCCGCCTGGACGCGGTGTGGGTGTCACCGCTGGCCAGGGCGCGTGACACAGCTGCGCCGGCCGCCCAGGCTGCGGGGGTGCGTCCCCACGCCGATGACCGGCTCGTGGAGCTGGACTTCGGGGACGCGGAAGGCCTGACCGGCGGCCAGATGCGGGAGCGGTTTCCGGAGGTTCGCGCCGCCTTTGAAAGCGACCCCGTCGAGCATCACCTGCCCGGCGGCGAAGATCCTCGTGATGCGCTGCAGCGGGCCATCAGCTGCCTGACTGAGATTGTCGGCCTGTTCCCGGACGGCCGGGTGCTCATCGTGTGGCACGGCACGATTCACCGGCTGGTGCTGTGTCACCTGCTGGGGATGCCGTTGCG
>JBOGDL010000154.1:0-12015 GCA_050701815.1 Micromonosporaceae bacterium
TGGCGCGGCAGTATCACCCCGATGTCAACAAAGACCCCGGGGCCGAGGAGATGTTCAAGCAGATCTCCGAGGCGTACGACGTGCTCTCCGACCCCGACACCCGCCGGCGGTACGACGCGTTCGGGCCTGACTTCCGGCAGGTCCCGCCCGATGTCGACCCCGAGACCTGGGCCAGAGCACGGGCGGGCGCCGGAGCACGCGCTGGCGCCGGGGCGGGCACTGGGTCGCGCGGTTCGGCAGCCGGCGGCCCCGGCGGCAGCTGGTTCCAGTACGGAGGCCCCAGCGATTTCGCCAGCGGCTTCCAGTACGGCGGCGCCGGCGACGTGGACCTGGAAGACCTGTTCGGCGATCTCTTCGGCGCTCGGGGCCGCCGCGGCTGGGGGCCGATCGCCGGCGCCGATCAGGAAGCCGAGCTGGAGGTGACGGTTGAGGAGGCGTACCGCGGGGGGCGTCGGAGCATCACCCTCGACGGCCGTGGCGGGCCACGCCGGGTCGAGGTGGCGATCCCCAGAGGCGTGGTCGACGGGCAGCGGATCAGGCTCCCGGGCCAGGGCGGCCAGGGCAGCGACGGCGCTCCCGCAGGCGATCTTTATCTGGTGGTACGCCTGGCGCCGCACCCGCGCTACCGGGTGGAAGGCCGGGACATCTACGTGGACCTCCCGTTGACGCCGTGGGAGGCGGCGTTGGGCGCGTCAGTCGTGGTCGAGACGCCCGGCGGCGAGGGCAAGGTGAAGGTCCCGCCGGGCACCTCCAGCGGCAAGCGGCTGCGGTTGCGTGGCCGTGGGCTGCCCAACCCCCGGGGTAAACCCGGCGACCTGTACGCCGAGGTACGGGTGATGGTGCCGGCCACGCCGTCGGAGCAGGAGGTGGAGCTGTTCCAGCGGCTGGCCGCGACCTCGACGTTCGATCCCAGGAGGCGACGGTGAACTACCCCATGGTTCGGCGGCCGATCGGACGCGCCCCCGGAGCTGGTCTGAGGCTCAGCCTCGACGCCTTCGCCGACGCCGCCTGCCTGCATCCCGAGGTGGTGCGACGGCTGGTCGCGCTGGGGTTGCTGGACCCGGAACCCGACGCCTCCGGCAGGTGGTGGTTCGCGCCGGCGGATCTGGCCACCACAGCCAGGATCCAGCGGCTACGTGCTGGCTTTGGAATCAACTACGCCGGGCTGGGGCTCGTCCTCGACCTGATCGACCGGGTCGCCGAGCTGGAGTCGACGCTGCAGCGTCTGCGCTCGGTTTCGCGACGTATCGGAGGCACACCATGGATCTGAATCGTCTCACCCAGAAGTCACAGGAAGCGCTGCACGACGCGCAGACCAAGGCGCTTCGCTTCGACCACACCGAGGTTGACGGTGAGCATCTGCTGCTGGCGCTGCTCGACCAGCCGGACGGGCTGGCGCCACGGCTGCTGACACAGGCCGGCGCCGACCCGGACCAGCTCCGCAAGGAGCTGGAGGCCGAACTGGACCGCCGCCCCAGCGTCACCGGCCCGGGCGCCGCCACCGATCAGATCCGGGTCACCCGGCGGTTGGGCCTGCTGCTCGACACCGCCGAGCGGGAAGCCAAGCGGCTCAAAGACGAGTACGTCTCGGTTGAGCACCTGGTGCTCGCGCTGATCGAGGAGGGGACGGAGACACCCGCCGGACGGCTGCTGCGCGGGCAGGGGCTCACCCGGGAATCGTTCTTGACCGCGTTGACCGACATCAGGGGCAGCCAGCGGGTCACGTCCGCGATGCCCGAGGTGACGTACGAGGCGCTTGAGAAGTACGGCCGCGACCTGGTCGCCGACGCCCGTACGGGCAAGCTGGAGCCGGTGATCGGACGGGACGCGGAGATCCGCCGGGTGATCCAGATCCTGTCCCGTAAGACCAAGAACAACCCGGTGCTGCTGGGCGACCCGGGGGTCGGCAAGACCGCGATCGTGGAGGGTCTGGCGCAGCGGATCATGCGCGGGGACGTGCCGGAGGGCCTGCGCGACAAGACTGTCTTCGCGCTCGACATCGGCTCGCTGGTCGCGGGCGCGAAGTACCGCGGCGAGTTCGAGGAGCGCCTGAAGGCGGTGCTGAACGAGGTCCGCTCGGCCGAGGGGCGGATCCTGCTCTTCGTCGACGAACTGCACAACGTGGTGGGCGCCGGCGCCGCGGAAGGCGCCATGGACGCCGGCAACATGCTCAAGCCGATGCTGGCCCGTGGCGAGCTGCACATGATCGGGGCCACGACCGCCCAGGAGTACCGCAAACGCGTCGAGGCCGACGCGGCGCTGGAGCGCCGGTTCCAACCCGTCATGGTGGCGGAGCCGTCCGAGGAGGACACCGTTTCGATCCTGCGCGGGCTGCGGGAGCGGCTCGAGGTGTTCCACGGGGTGAAGATCCAGGACAGCGCGCTGGTGGCGGCCGTGGCGTTGAGCCGCCGCTACATCTCCGACCGGTTCCTGCCGGACAAGGCGATCGACCTGGTCGACGAGGCGTGCGCGATGCTGCGTACCGAGATTGACTCGATGCCGGCTGAGCTGGACGAGTTGAGCCGCCGGGTGACGCGGCTGGAGATTGAGGACGCTGCGCTGGCCAAGGAGGAGGACGCCGCCAGCAAGTCGCGACTGGAGGAACTACGCAAGGAGCTGGCGGACCTGCGTGCCGAGGCAGAGGCGCTACGAGCGCAGTGGGAGTCCGAACGCCAGACCCTGCGCAAGGCGCAGGAACTACGCAGAGAGCTGGAGGAGGTACGCCGCGAAGCCGACGACGCCGAGCGCGGGTACGACCTCAACCGGGCCGCGGAGCTGCGGCACGGGCGGCTCCCCGAGCTGGAACGCCAGCTGCGATCGGCGGAGGAGCATCTCGCCGCCAAACAGCACGGCAAACCGCTGCTGCGGGAGGTCGTCACCTCCGACGAGATCGCGGCGGTGGTGTCCCGGTGGACCGGGATCCCGGTGCGCCGGCTGGAGGAGGGGGAGCGCGAGAAGCTGCTGCGCCTCGACGAGATCCTGCACCAGCGCGTGGTCGGTCAGGACGAGGCGGTGCGGCTGGTGGCGGACGCGATCATACGGGCGCGCTCCGGCATCAAAGACCCGCGCCGCCCGATCGGCTCGTTCATCTTCCTCGGGCCCACCGGAGTGGGGAAGACCGAGCTCGCCCGGTCGCTGGCGGCGGCGCTGTTCGACACCGAGGAGAACATGGCCCGCGTCGACATGAGCGAGTACCAGGAGCGGCACACGGTCAGTCGCCTGCTGGGCGCCCCGCCCGGCTACGTGGGGCACGAGGAAGGCGGCCAACTCACCGAGGCGGTGCGGCGCAAGCCGTACTCGGTGGTGTTGTTCGACGAGATCGAGAAGGCGCACCCGGACGTGTTCAACGCGCTGCTGCAGGTGCTGGACGATGGCCGGCTGACCGACGCGCAGGGTCGTACCGTCGACTTCCGCAACACCGTGATCATCATGACCTCGAACATCGGCTCGATGCACCTGCTGGAAGAGGTGACGCCCGGCGGTGAGATCAAGCCGGAGGGTCGGGACGCGGTGATGGGCGAGCTGCGCCGACACTTCCGCCCCGAGTTCCTGAACCGGGTGGACGACATCGTGCTGTTCAAGCCACTGACCCAGCCGGAGATCGAGCAGGTGGTGGACCTGATGTTCGGCGACCTGCGTGCCCGCCTGGCGGAACGGCGGTTGACGCTTCAGGTGACCGAGGGGGCCCGGCGGTTCATCGCCCGCCAGGGTTTTGATCCTGTGTACGGGGCCCGCCCGCTGCGCCGGTTCATCGCCCGCGAGGTGGAGACCCAGATTGGCCGGGTGCTGCTGGCGGGGGACGTCACGGAGGGTTCCGTGATCCACGTCGACGTCGTCGACGACGACCTGGTGATCAGTTACGAGACCCCGACGAGCGAAGCAGCGTGAGGTGGCAGCGAGGATGTCGACGACCACCATCGAATGCCCGAACTGCGGCCGTAAGAACCGGATGCCCGCGACAGCGAAAGGGACCCCGCGCTGCGGGCAGTGCCATGAACCGCTGCCCTGGATGACGGACACCGGCGACGACGACTTCGCTGATGTCGTGGAAGCCTCGCCGATCCCGGTGATAGTCGACATGTGGGCGACGTGGTGCGGCCCCTGTCACCAGGTCAGCCCCACGCTGGAACAGGTCACGCGGGATCTGGCGGGCAGGGTGAAGCTGGTCAAGGTGGACGTGGACCAGGCGCCGAAGCTGACGCAGCGGTTCACCGTGCAGGCCGTGCCCACGCTGCTGGTCATGCACGGCTCGCGGGTGCTTGCCCGACGCGCTGGCGCGGCCCCGGCAGCTGCACTCCGGAAATGGGTGGAAGGGGCGCTCAGCGCCGACTCGCCGCCAGCCCGCTGATTCGGCAGCCAGCTCGCTAGTTCGGCAGCCGGCCAGTGCCGGGTCGAACGCTCCGGATCGTGAGGGGCGGGAGGCCGACCCACCCCTCACGATCAGCCAACGGCTCAGGCAGGAGCCTGCTCCGCCGCAGGCTTCCGCTCTTCTGCAGGTTGGGTCTGCGACGGCCTCGTCACCAGCGGCAGGACCATCGCGACCAGCGCCATCACCCCGATGGTGGTGAAGGCGGTGGTGTACGAGTCGCCGTCGATCAGCCACGCCACCATCAGCGGGCCGATGATCCCGCCGAGGCTCCAGGCGACGATCATCAGGCCGTAGATGGCGCCGGCGTGGCGTAGCCCGAAGAAATCGCCCGCGGTGGCCGGCATGGCGCCGAAGCCGCCGCCGTAGCAGAGGTAGATGATCGCGGCGAGCACCGCGAACAGCGCGACCGACGACGCGTGCGGCAGCACCAGGAAGCACACTCCCTGCAGCGCGAGCATCGCCAGGAACGCGGTCATCCGGCCGGTGTGCTCCGAGATCCAGCCCCAGAAGACCCGGCCGCCGCCGTTGAACAGCCCCATGATGCCGGTCAGCGACGCGGCCGCTGCCGCGCTGAAGCCGGCGACAGATGTCGCTGACGCGGCGACCACGGAGATCAGGCCGATGCCGGCGGTGACGTTGAGGCAGAGGATCGCGGCGAGCAGGTACCACTGCGGTGTGCGCAGCGCCTGACCGGTGGTGAGTTCAGCCGCGCCGGTCGCGACCCGCCCGGGCTTGGGCTCCCAGCCGGGCACCGTGTAGCCCTCCGGCGGGTTGCGGAACTGGGACCCGCCGACGACCACCATCACCAGGTACGCGATGCCCAGCGGCAGGAACGCGCGGGTGGGCACCTCGGGGTTGGCGGCGACGAGCTGCTGGGCGACCGGCGAGGTGAGCACGGCGCCGAAGCCGAAGCCGCCCACCGCGATGCCGGTGATCAGCCCGCGCTTGTCCGGGAACCACTTCTGCAGCATCGCGATCGGCACGATGTACCCGAGCCCGAGGCCGAAGCCGGCGATCACGCCGTACCCGAGGATGAGCAGCCACAGGTCGCCGGCGTCGGAGGCCATGCTGGCGAGCAGGATCCCGAAGGAATACACCACGCCGCCGGTCAACGCCACCACCCGCGGGCCACGCACATCCTGGATCCGGCCGCCGAGGAAGGTGCCGAGGAAGATCATGCCGATGGTGACCGAGAACGGCAGCGCCGCTTGGGAGCCGCTCAACGCGAAGGCGCTGTCCTCGGATTGGAGCGCTTTGGAGAAGACGCTCCAGGCGTACACCGCGCCCAGCGCGAGTTGCAGCAGGACCGCGGCGCCGGCGAGCAGCCAACGGCCGCGGGTGGGGTTCGCTGTCTGTTGTGTCATGTGCCACCTCCAATGGGGTGCACCTGCGTCGTGAAACGGCGTGGTGACGCATTCCGCGCGCCGTTGACGACGCGGTGACGGGATCAGACGGGTGCTATGTGGAGTTCGCTGACGGAGCAGGCGCCCCTCGCCGCTACGGGGCGGGTTGCGCCAGTTGTTGAGTCGCGGCCCGCTCGACGGTGACCACAGCGTTGTAGTCGGGGATGTCCGCCTGCGGGGAGCGGCGGGTGCGGTCGATCAGCACCTCGCCCTCGGGCCAGTGGACCTGCAGGTTGCCCGGCGCCAGCGGCGCGCGCAGCACCCGGCCAGGCATCGACCCGGTGGGGCTGACGAGTCGCACCTGTTCGCCGTCGGCCAGCCCGAGCCGGTCCGCGTCGGCGGCGTTCATCAGCACCGCCTCCCGCACCGCGCCGGTGAGGCCGTCCCGCGACTCGTGCACCATGCTGTTGAACTGCTTACCGCGCCTGGTCGCCACCGTGAAGGCGCCGTCGGGGCGTTCAGCGGCCGGCGGCGACACCGCTGAGAAGTGCGCTTTCCCGTCCGCGGTGGGGAACTTCCAACCGGCGCACAGGTGCGGGCCGCCGTACTGGAACTCGTCGCCGAATGCGCTCAGCTTCTCGATCCCGGCGTAGTTGGCGATCGCGGCGGCGATGTCTTCCCGGATCTGGGGAGTGCCCTTGTCGTACCGGATCTGCTCGGCGAGGTCAGGGCGGGCGCGCGCCGCCAGCTCGGTGAAGATCCGCCACTCCGGCCAGGCTTCGCCGACACGGGGGCCCTCGATCTCGGGGCTGAAGATGACCCGCCGTTCGGTGGAGGTCTCGGTGACGCCGCCGACCATCTCGTACCGGGTCTCGGCGGGGAGCAGCAGCACGGCGCCTGCGTTGTCGCCGCGGTCGGTTGGCTCCACGAGCATCTGGCTGGACAGGCAGATGTCGATGTGGACCCGCAACGGGATCCGGGCCAACGCTTCCCGGCAGTACGCCGGATCCGGCAACACCTCCAGGAAGTTGCCGCCGCTGCTGAGCAGCACGTCGAGGTCGCCGGCGTGGCCGGCGTCGATCATCCGCGGCGCCGTGAGCCCCGGGGTGGCGGGCACGTCGAAGCCCCAGAGCTTGCCGAACCGCTCGGCGTTGTCCGCGGTGATGGCCGCGCCGCCCGGCAGCACCGTGGAGTACGCGCCCATCTCGGCGCCGCCCTGCACCCCGGAGTGGCCGCGGATCGGCATCAGCCCGGAGTTGGGGCGGCCCACGAACCCCTTGGTGAGGCCCAGGTTGATGATGGAGCGGACGTTGTCCTCGCCGAATTCGTGCTGCGTGATGCCCATGCTCCACACCAGCACCGCGGTCTTCGCCTCGGCGAGCATGGTCGCGAACCCCAGCATCTCCTCGCGGCTGGCGCCGGCGACCTTTTCCAGGTCCTCCCAGGAATGCCGGTCCAGCTCGGCGACCAGGTCGTCGTAGCCGGTGGTGTGCGCCTCCACGAACTCACGGTCGAACCAGTCGCGTTCGGCCATGTGTTTCAGGGTGCCGGTGATGAACCCGATGTCGCCGCCCACGTTCACCAGGAAGAACCGGTCGGTCACCTTGGTGCCGAACACAGCGCTCTCCACATTGGACGGAACCCAGTACTTCTCCATGCCGGGCTCGCGGTAGTTGTTGACGCACACCACCTTGGTGCCGGTCTTCTTGGCGTGGTACAGGTACTTCATCGCCACCGGCTGGTTGTTCGCCACGTTGGAGCCGAAGAACACCACCAGGTCGCTGCCGATCCAGTCCTTGTACGAGCAGGTGGTCGCCGCGACCCCGAGCGATCCCTTGAGCGCGACCGTGCTCGGGGAGTGGCACACCCGGGCGGCGTTGTCGATGGAGTTGCTGCCCAGCGCGCGGATCGCCTTCTGGGCGGCGAAGTAGTTCTCGTTCGGGATGCCACGGCTGGTCAGGTACGCCCCGAACCGGTCCGGCGCCGCCTCCCGCAACGACGTGGCGGCCAGGTCCAGCGCCTCGTCCCAGCTGATCCGGGTGAACCCGGGCTCACCCGAGCGCCGCAGCATCGGGTACGGCAGCCGCCCCAGGTCGCGCAGCTCGGCGCTGCTGCGACCTTCCAGCGTGGACGCGTCCCGCAGCAACTCGGTGTCCAGCGCCGGCATGGTGTTGAGCCGCAGCAGCCGCAACCGGATGTTGCACAGGTGGACCTCGTCCATGGTCCAGTCGCGCATCCCCTTGGTTCCCAGGGCGCAGCCGTCGCAGGTGCCCTGGTTGAGGATTCTCCAGGCGTACCCGAGCTGGTCGGAGTTCTCCCGGACCGCCTTGACGATCTCCAGGTAGTTGTTGGGCTTCTGCTCACCCAGCCCGAACGGCTTGCGGCTGGCCCAGTTCTTCGGATCGAGCCATTTCTTTCGGCGGGGCACGATGCCTCCCTCCGGGATCGCGCTAGGACGACAGCTACCCGGCTTTCCACCGCATCGGCTTGATCGCGGCTCGGCCGCACAGCATGTGATCAAACGTTCAACCGGGTCAGCATGGCATCGGGAGCCGGATGCGGGTGTCAGCCGACCTGCGGAAGCGAGGAACGGTCGACGCCACGCGGCCAACGGTCGTGTTTGTGCAGGTGTACGACCCACTGAGCTGTTATTCCCGCAGCACTTGGGGTGACGGTCGGGGGCGGCGGGCCGTGCTCGCGGAAGATCCTGGCCACGTCGTGCCGGCGGCTGTGGTGGACTCGCAGTGAGCGGTCTGGGTGGCCAGAGGGTGCGGGGGCGCCATGCGGCGGGTGCTGGTGGGGGCGTTTCTGGTGGTGCTGGCCTGGCTGGCGGCAGCGGGTTACGCGGGCCCGTTGGCAGGGCGCTTGAGCGAGGTCGCGGTCAATGACAACGCGGCGTTCCTCCCGGCGGACGCGGAGGCCGCGAAAGCCCGCCGGCTGGCGGCTGAGTTCAGCAGCCGGCCGACCATGCCCGCGGTGGTGGTGTACGAGCGGAAGAGCGGCATCACCGCGGAGGATCAGTTCCGGGTGCGCGGGGACGTCGCCGCGTTCAATGCGGTTCCGGGGGTGGTGTCGCCGATACCGCTGCCGCTTCCCAGCGCTGACGGCGCCGCGGTGCAGGTGGTGGTGCCCATCGATGACACCGGCCGGCACGAAGTCGACGAGGTCGTGAGGCGGCTGCGTGAGGTCGCGGCCAGCGGGTATGGCTTACGGGTTCACGTGACCGGCCCCGCCGGCCTGCTCGCGGACCTGATCGAGGTCTTCAAGGGCATCGATGTCACGCTCCTCGGCGTGACGGTCATCGTGGTGGTCGTCATCCTGTTGCTGGTCTATCGCAGCCCGATGTTGTGGCTGCTGCCGTTGGTGTCGGTCATGGTGTGCTTCGCGGTGGCCGGCGCCGTGGTCTATTGGCTGGCCGACGCGGGCGTGATCGACCTGAACGGGCAGTCTCAGGGCATCCTCACGGTGCTGGTGTTCGGCGCCGGGACCGACTACGCGTTGCTCCTGGTCGCTCGCTATCGGGAGAGTCTGCGCAGGCATGAGGCGCCGACCGCGGCGATGGCGGTGGCGTGGCGTGGCGCCGCGCCAGCCATCGTGGCCTCCGGCGGCACCGTCATCGCCAGCCTGCTGTGCCTGCTGCTGTCCGATCTGAACTCCAACCGGTCGCTGGGGCCGGTGGCTGCGATCGGTATCGGTGCCACCTTGCTGGTGATGCTCACGCTGCTGCCCGCGTTGTTGCTGCTGGGCAGTCGCAGGGTGTTCTGGCCGCTGCAGCCGCGGCGGGAGCCGTACGGGAACCCCGGTGGTCACGGGGTGTGGGACCGGGTCGCCCGCTTGATAGCCCGTCGGGCCCGGTGGACCTGGGTGGCGACGTCGCTGGGGCTGGCCGTGCTGGCGTTCGGCTTGACCCAGTTGGACGCGAGCGGCCTGGGGCAGTCCGAGCAGTTCGTCAACCAGCCTGACTCGGTGTCCGGGCAGAGGGCTCTGGCGCGCCACTATCCCGCCGGCGCAGGCAGCCCGGCGACCATCGTGGCCCGCGCCGGGCCAGCGGAAGCCGTCGTGGCCGCCGCCCGCGGCGTCACGGGTGTCGACGCCGTACGGGTGCTGCCGGCGAGTCCGGAACAGCCCCGTACGCCCAAGCTCGTCAATGGTCTGGTCTTGATCCAGGCGACCCTCGCCGACTCGCCGGACAGCGAGGACGCCGAGCAGACCGTGGCCCGGCTGCGCGGCGCCGTCCACGATGTCACGGGCGCCGATGCCGTGGTGGGCGGCTTCACCGCGGTCAACCTGGACACCCGTACGGCCTTGATCCGCGATCGCGAGGTCATCATCCCCGCGGTGCTGGCAGTCATCTGGGTCATCCTCGCGGTGCTGTTGCGCGCCATCGTCGCGCCGCTGGTGTTGATCGCCACCGTGGTGCTGTCGTTCGCCGCCGCGCTCGGACTGTGCGGGCTGCTCTTCACGCACGTCTTCGGGTTCGCCGGGGCCGACCCGTCGTTTCCACTGTTCGCGTTCGTGTTCCTGGTCGCGTTGGGGATCGACTACAACATCTTCCTGATGAGCCGGGTGCGCCAGGAGCTGAAGCGACTCAGCCCGCAGCAGGCGACGCTGCGGGGCCTGGTGGTGACGGGGGGAGTCATCACCTCGGCCGGTGTGGTGCTCGCCGCCACATTCTCGGCGCTGGCGGTGCTGCCGCTGGTGGTCCTGGTCGAACTTGGCACGGCGGTGGCGCTGGGGGTGCTACTGGACACGATCGTGGTGCGCTCGCTGCTGGCGCCGGCGCTCACGTACGACCTGGGTCGCCTGATGTGGTGGCCATCGCGCCGTTCGCGGATCACCACAACGGAAGCGTGACAGCCGCCCGAAACGGCGGTGTCACAGGAAACGCGCGCGATTTGTGGGGTTGGTCGGCGGGGCTTTTCGCTTGACCGTCCACCATGGTCCACGCGATAGTTTCGCCAATCCGTGGCTGCCCGTTCACCGTGGGTGGCCTGTTGAATCGTCGACTGGAGACCCCTGATGCGACGAACCCCCTTCATCATTGTGGGCCTGACGCTGCTCAGCGCAGTTCTGCTCACCGGTATGCCCGCGACCTCGCACCCGGTCGAGCCCGGCGACGGCAAGGACGCGCCGGTGGCGGTGGACCCGAACTTCCCCGACTCCTCCGAGGCCCCTGAAGCCTCGCCGCAACCGTGTGTTAACGGCATGGCCGGCTATTTCCCGTGCAAGAACGTCAACCTCGCCAGCTTCCTGCCGATGTCGGAGATCGGCGGCGGGCGCGGTTCGGACATGTGGGGCTGGACCGACCCGCAAACCGAGCGCCGGTACGTGATCGCCGCCCGCGACACCGGGACCTCGTTCGTCGATGTCACCAACTCACGCAAGCCGATGTACCTCGGCAACCTGCCCAACTCGGGCACCCAGGACGTGATCTGGCACGACGTGAAGGTGTACGCGGACCACGCTTTCATCGTCTCCGAGGGGCGGGAGCACGGCATGCAGGTGTACGACCTGCGCCAGCTCCGCGACATCGATCGCGCCGAGGCGCCGGTGACCTTCACCGAGACCGCCCACTACACCGACTTCGGCCGCGCGCACAACCTCGCGATCAACGAGGACTCGGGCTACGCGTACGCCGTCGGGGTGCGGGAGGACCAGCATTCCTGCGCCTCCGGCCTGCACATGGTCGACATCCGGGACCCCTCGGCGCCGGTGTTCGCGGGCTGCTTCGCCGACGACGGGTACACCCACGACACCGAGTGCGTCATCTATGACGGGCCTGACACCCAGCACGCCGGCCGGGAGATCTGTCTGAACTCCAATGTGGACACACTCACCATCGTCGACGTGACGGACAAGGCGGCGCCGGTGATGCTGTCGAGCATCGGGTACGAAGGCAGCGCGTACACCCACCAGGGTTGGTTGACCGAAGACTCCCGGCACTTCCTGGTCGGTGATGAGCTGGACGAGCTGCAGTTCAGCCACAACACCAAGACCTTGATCTGGGATGTGTCCGATCTGGACGCCCCCAGGCTGGTCGGCAAGCACACCGCTGAGACCAAGGCCATCGACCACAACATGTACATCAAGGGCAACCTGCTGTTCCAGTCCAACTACCTCGCCGGGCTGCGGATCCTGCGTCTGGACGATGTCGCGGAGGCGAAGTTGACGGAGGTCGCTTACTTCGACGTGTGGCCGCAGAGCGACGACACGGCGTTCGGCGGCACCTGGAGCAACTACCCGTTCTTCGACAACGGCATCGTCGCTGTGCACGGGTTCAACGGGCTGTTCCTGGTGCAACCC
>JBOGDL010000155.1:0-17168 GCA_050701815.1 Micromonosporaceae bacterium
TTGATGTCCATTGTGGACCTGTGGTGCTCCTATGGTGCTCGGCTGTTTCGGAAGTGTTCGTGCGGTGCCGCAGCCGGTTGATGCGGTCACAGTTGGCTAGTCCGGATCTTGGTGTGCCTGCGGAGTAGGTTCTGCCGCGCTGTCGGCCCGCGTGCAGCGGTCTACCTCTCGGTGTGCTGCTGGAGGCCATGGGCTGTTGACGCGCCTACGGGGTCAAGGGCCGAGCCGCCAGTCGTGGCGCCCGGCCAAGCCCCTACCTGTGGATCAGTAGCCACCCTGCGCTGGGATCTCCTGCCAGTTGGTGCCGTTGGCCGCCTTGACCTGTTCGGCGACCTGGGTGGCCTGCGCCTTCGTGGGATACGCACGGGGCTCGGTGTGGACACGGCCAATGATTTCGACGTACCAACGCTCACCCACCCGCCCGAGGATCACCTGCCGAGCTTCCTGGGCCGGTGACCTTGTGCGCCAGCGGCGTACCCGTTCGTGTTCCCCCGGCACTAGCTTGATGGGCTCCCCTCGTTCCATTCACCTAGTGTGGCATGGACTCGAACATGCGTTCGATTACCTGACCGGGTGACGTTGAGTCCCAATCTCACCGACAGGCATGCACCGGGAGGCCGCACACGGTCTGGACGCAGGGTGCTCACCGCTTGGAAGCCGCCGGCCTTCGCGTAGGACCACTGGCCGCCTGTCAGACGGGCAGTCAGTCCATAGGCCGCGAAGTCGGATTTCGGGCCAGGCTTGGGCAGCTTCGGGCTGGATACGAGATAGGCGTTAGCGCGGTCAAGCAACGTCTTGCCGTCCTGGAAGGCGTGCGCGAAGCGAACCAGGTCAGGTGCGCTGGCGAAGGCACCGCCGGTGAGCCTGACGGCGGCGTGTCAGGATCTGGTCAGGATTCGCACCGTCGCGACGCTCTCAAAGCTGATGCACACGTCTCACAGCCGATGCATAGCCACCGCCCCGGAGGCTGACCCGCACCCTCACCGCGGGCGAAGGTGCCTAGACGCACTGGCAGACCAGGCAGTCGAAATTGCCCCAATCGACATGGCGCCCGGTACGAGGTTCGGATAGGAACGCCGGCGGACGGGTTCCACGACTGCCGTCACGCAGCTCAATGCAATGGTCGAGGCGTGGGACGCCGCCGACGATGCCCGCCGCATCGGGTCCGGCCGCGGACTGTCGGCGAGCACTTCGCGATCGAACAGCCGCTGCTCAAGCCGCTCCGGCCGAGTCGTTCGAGACCGGTCGCTGGTTCCACCCTCGCGTTGACCGGTACGGGCAGGTCACGGTTCGCGCCAACCGGTACTCGGTGCCGGTGCGGTTGATTGGCCCGCGGGTGCGGGTGCGGGTGCTGCTGCACGCCTCCCACCTGGTCGTCTACGACGGTTCCGCTGAGGGCGCGCGGGACGAACGGTTGATGGTCAAGGTTGGGGCGTGGCTGGAGCTGGACCACTGCCTGGAGGCGCTGATCCGCAACTGGGCGCTCTGCCGCGTGCGACCGCATTCGAGCAGGCTCGGGTGGCGGGCAAGTTCACCCGGGTGCACGACGCGTGGTGGGCGCCAGCGCGGAGTGCCCACGGCGACGCCGCGGGCACTCGGGCGTTGATCGAGGTTCTGCTGCTGCACCGGCACATGGCCCACGAGCACGTCATGGCCGGGCTGGCCACCCTCCCAATAGACCGCATGGGCGGGAGAATCGTCTCGAATGACGGGCTGGTTATGCGCCTGACTGTCCAGAGGCGAGCTCCCCTGGGGCGGGAGGAGCGATCGCCAGGTCACGGACCAGCGGGTAGCTCACTTTGGGGCGTTGTCCTTGGCGAAGAACGCCGCGGCCCGCCGCGGCATCTCGTTCTCCTGCTCCAAGACAAGGTCGCGGCGATTGCGCTCCCGCAACTCCTTCGACTCCGCCGCGGTCACCCCGGGACGGACACCGCTCTGCACATCGTGTTGCTGCAACCAGCGATGCAGACAGGACTCGGAGATCCCGAATCCTTTGGATCAAGCAGATGAAGCCCATGATCACCGGCGTGGCGATGGAGGGCATGACCGAGTGGCAAGACCGGCCTCTGGACAGGGTGGGTCGAGGCCGGTCAATGCTAGGTCCGTCGTGCTGGTCAGGACTTTCGTGCGTACAACTTCAGCGCTGGCGTGGCCGAGGTCATCGAGGATCTCCAGTGCCTGTTCCCAGGTGCGGCGGGCACTGTCGGAGTCACCCGTGGCGTGCTGCGTGTCGCCGAGGTGGACGAGGGTGTCGGCCTGGTAGTAGCGGTCGCCGGTCTTCAAAAACAGCTCGAGAGCGTGCCGGTAGCACCTGATGGCTTCCTGGTGTTGCCCGAGGTGGTGGTGGGCGTAGCCGAGGGTGTCCCAGGTAGCGGCCTCGCCGCGACGATCGGCGACCTCTTGCTGCACGGCAAGGGCTGACTCGCAGTAGCTGATTGTTTGCCGATGCTCGTTCAGTTGGGCGTGGTTCCAGCCGAGCGCGTTGAGGGCCGCGGCTCGGCCACTCGGGCGGTCGGCGGCCTCAAACAGGCGTAGGGACTCATGGGCGTGGCGCAGCGCCTCGCGATGTCGCCCTTTCTGGGTCAAGACCGCGCTAATGCTGTGTTGGATCTGGGCCATGAGATCCGGCTCGGTTTGCTCATGGCATAAGTCGAGGGCCTGCCGGAGATGGCCTTGGGCGTCGTGCAAATGGCCGTGCCGGGCGTTGGCGCGACCGAGCCCGCGATGGGCGTGGGCCTGTCCGATCCGGTCGCCCGCGCGATGTGCGGCCTCCAGGGCGAGGCGGTTGGCGGCGACCTGGTCGTGCCAGCGACCTCGCCGGTCGAAGGTGTTTGCGAGAGTCCAGGCCAGTTGCCACGTGTGGGTGTAGAAACCACTGTCGGCGGCCTGTCGGAGGGCAGCCAGCAGGACGGGGTACTCGGCGGTCAGCCAAGCTACCGCGGGCTCGTCGTCAGTGAACTCCACCAGGACCGCGCCGCTGGAAGCCGGGGTGAGCGTGACCGGGGCCCGGTGCGGCGACACAGCCCGGTCGGCGGCATTGGCGGTATGCAGATAGTGGTCGAGTAGGCGACGCAGGGCAGCAGACCGGGCAGCATCGGCGTCGTGGGCGCTGGCGAGCTCGAGGGCGTAGGCGCGGAGGAGGTCATGCATGTTGTATCGCCGGGGTGCGGGCTCGGCGAGCATGTTTGCGCGGACGAGTTCGGCGAGCAGAGGGCGAGCTTGGCTGACTGGAACGCCGGCGAGGCTCGCCGCACCGGGGACTCCGATGTCCGGACCCGGAAGCATCATCCCAAGGAGGCGGAAGAGCCTGGCGGCGGAGGAGCCAAGCGTCAGGTATGAGCTTGAAAGCACTGCTCGCACATCGATCGTGGCGGTCACATCGGCGAATGCGTCCAGGCCGCCTTGGGTTTCGTGGAGTTCGCGTGCCAACGCGCTGAGCGGAAACCGTGGGTTGGTCGCGGCGCGCGCGGCGACGATCGCCAGGGCCAACGGCAGCCGCGCGCAGCTGGTGATGATGTGCTCCACTGCCCCGGGCTCCGCGGCGATCCGAGTAGCGCCCAAACGACTGACGAGCAGCTGTCGTGCTTCGGCCGCAGACAGCAGGTCGAGGGTCTTCGGGTGGGCGGCGTCCGACGTGACGAGGTCGGTGAGCTGGCTACGGCTGGTGACAAGCGCCCGGCAGCCTGACGAGCCCGGAAGGAGATCCCGCACATGATCGGTGTCGCGGGCGTTGTCGAGGACGACGAGCACCCGCCGGCCGGTAAGCAGGGTGCGGTAGAGAACAACCTGGGCATCTAGGCTGGCGGGAACCTCGTGCGGTCCAACCCCCAAGGAGTCGAGGAAGGCCCGGATGACCTCGGCCGGGGATCGCACGGCCCCGGACGGGTCGAATCCACACAGGTCGGCGTAGAGCTGCCCGTCCGGGAACGCGTCGGTGACCATGTGGCCGACCCGGATTGCGAGGGCGGTCTTACCGACTCCCACGGGTCCAGTCACGATCACGGTGCGTGGCCCATGCTCGTCGCGGAGCAGCTGCCGCACCTGAGTGAGGTCATCGTCGCGGCCCACGAACCGGGCGAGGCCGGGTGGTAGAAGGTGGGGAACGGTGGGTGCGCGATCGGCCCTCTGCGGTGTCGGCCCGTCGGTGGTGCCCGTGGACGCGAGGTGGAGAAAACGCTCCCGTGACTCGCCCGACAACTCCAACGCGTCGGCCAGCAGGTCTGTCGTGTCTCGTCGTGGTGCTGCTACCCGGCCACGCTCCAGGTCACGGATCGTCCGTACGCTGACGCCGGAGAGCTGCGCCGCGTCTTCCTGTGACAGCCGTCGTGCCTGCCGGGTACGCCGGAGCAGGTCTCCGAAGGATTCCAGTGGCTGCGCGGTCTCACCTTCTACCACCTCGGCCAGATGCCTCACATGACGCTTCGTTGAATCAACCACGACACCACCTGACTGTGCGACAGGTTTCATTCAAGTGGATGGCACGATGCGGACCTCGGTCTACCTCAAGCTACGACTTTGCGCCGACTGAGGCGGCCGAGGCCGCTACGCGTACCAGCTCAGGTCAGTCCAGGTCGTCGCACACGTTGTGGGTACGGCCGTATCCGATACGGACGTTCTTGTCGAGCTCTGCGTTGAAGTCCACTGTGTACAGCCCGTCGACGATCCACAAGCCGCGCGGCAAGGTTCCCGCGTCCTCCCTGAACCCCAGCAACACAGGGCCCTTGGAGTACCAGATCATCGAGGTGTCCGTGCCGTACTCGACGAACCCTTCACCGCTGGCGTCAGCCTTCGTCACCTTGCCTGTCTCCACGTTCGTCACCCTGAAAACCAACGCGCCGGTCACCGCGACCCGCTTCGCTGAACCGTCCGGGTACGCCTCCAAGGTCTTCACCTTGACCTCGTCCACGATCGGTTCGGCGTGGATCGCGAAGTCACACAACACTCCCGCCTCCCGATCAAACGGATCACTCGGCGCCGGTGTCCAACCATCACCGGGAGCACCGCGGTGGCCCGCTATCGCGGCCGGCACCTCCGGGGACGTACGAGCCGCAGATTCCGGTGGCTGGAACGGCGGCGCCGGCGAGGCGGAGGCTGGCGTGACGGTGAAGGCCGCGAGGACACAAGCGAGCAACACCACAGAAGATCGCCGCATGACTGACTCCTTTCGGTGCGTACGCGTCGCGGCGCAGCGCGATGGGACGCCGCGACTGGTTCGCATCGAGACTGGTCTTCCTGGGTGAACGTCACCTCACCGGCGACCGGCGACCGGCGGGCCGCGGGCGCCCACGGCGGCATGGTACGGGCCGTACGTACCGGACGAACCGACAGCAACTGGACGCCGCTGATCGGTCCCCGTCCCGGACCTCACCGCCATCTCACCGCGCCGCGGCAACGAGGTCACGCTTGGACATCAGTGCCGTCTTGGGGACAGGCTGAACATTAAACTGTCGTACTGCGATGGAATTCAGACTCTTGGGGTCTTTCGAGACGCGGCACGACGGCCGCCCGGTTGAGGTGGGGAGCCGCCGCCAGGAGCGATGTCTTCTCGGGATCCTCTTGCTCGCCGGGGGGCAGCCCGTGCCAGTCGGTCGGCTGCTCCACCTGCTCTGGGACGGCTGTCCCCCCGAGACCGCGCGCAACGCGGTGTACACGTACGTCGGGAGGCTCCGCCGCAGCCTCAGCCCGTACCAGGTACGGCTGGTGACCCGGCACGATGGTTACCTGGTGGAACTCGACGGCCACCGGCTCGACATCACCGAGTTCATTGAGCTGGCACGCCAGGCCATCGCGCAGCGGGACCCGTACCAGCGGGTGCGGTTGCTCGACCGTGCGCTTGAGCTGTGGCGCGGACCCCTCCTCGGAGACGTCGCGGAACAGCCGTTGCGTGACCGACTGGGTACCGAACTCGTCGAGTTGCGGCTGTCAAGTAGCGAGTTGCGAGCCGCAGCGCAGCTCGAGATCGGGCACCACGACCGGGTGGCATCCGATCTCGTACCGCTGATCGAGCAGCACCCGACCCGGGAGCGGCTGGTGGCCGTCCAGATGGCCGCGCTGCACGGTTGCGGCCGGCGCGCCGATGCCCTTCAGCTCTACCGGGACACGCGGGACATCCTGGTGAAAGAGTTGGGCATCGAGCCGGGAACCCAGCTGGCGGACGCGCACCAGAGGATCCTCCGCAACGACCCACCACTGCTGCAACGACCCTGGCCGATGCACCAGGTCCGGGTACGTGGCCACGATCTGCCGTGGACCGTTGGTGGCCATCCCGCGCTGGAGTTCTGCAACACGTACGCGGGTTGGGGCCGGCCCGCCGGGCGGGGTTCGGAGTGGCTTCGGGACTACTCCACCCTCGCCGTGTGGGTCGGCTACATGGACCTCGCCGACGATGACACGGTTTCGCACCTGCTGCAGGAAGCACACCGGCATCCCGACGAAGCGGTCCAGGTGCTCCACGAGGCCCGTACCCTGCGCAACCACCTGTACGCATGCCTGACCGGCCCGAACGTCACCGAGTCCCACGACATCGTCGCCCGGTATGTGGAGGACGCGGCAGCTGTGGCGCGGCTCGGCTGGGCGGAGGACGGGCTGGCACGGTGGCGTCTGCCGCTCACCTGTGGCCTGCGCCTTCCGGTGTACGCCGCTGCCCGTACGGCCGGGGAGTTGCTCACCGATCCACTACGGCGCTCGATCCAGGTCTGTGCGAGTCAACGGTGCGGATGGCTCTTCCTCGACCGGGCCGGGATGCGTCGCTGGTGCAGCGTGGCGACCTGCAGCGGTGCAAAGGTGTGCCGCGAGACCGTCGGCTAGGCCGTGCTTCAGAAGTGCGGTCCGTGGGTGCGCCGGTACCGTGAGGGCGTCGGCGTGTCATTGATCGATAGGTGGCGAGGTCTTCGGTAGTTGGTTCTTCGACCAAGAAGACCAGCTAGCTCCGAGCCCAGGGAGTGCGGCTGAAGGCTGGTGCTCCAGCCGCACTTCGCCATCTTCGCGGCGTTCTTCCCTGGCCAGCGGCCTGCACTTTGGTAGCGATCACGCCACCGACTAAAGCAGTCGCTGTTAAGTGTGCTGGACGGATCCTTAAATGTAGCGAAGCGCGGTTGTACCACTAGTTGTATTGCTGAGGCCAGCCGAGTACGACGCGCGACGCAGGCAGGCGCGCGAATCTCATAGCGCCCTGGTTGGACCGAAATCCTCAGTCACGAACATAGTTCGACTTCTTGTCTGAGCAGGCCCAGACGCCCCAGCCATCCTTGTACAGGCACACCTTCAGGCCGACCCAAACGTTATTGATGTTCCCGTAGGGATCCCAATACACGTACGAGTCAGTACCTGACTGGTTCTTTCTTGATCCGACCAGTTGCCCGTCCTTGTAGGCGTAGGCAATAACGCCATTGCCATCGGCGCACTTGTCGATGACCCGTACATAGTCGTCGTTGTAGCCAGCTGTGTAGTCCATGAACTCGGCCCAGGCCCGGCTACCTCCGCTGCCATCCATGCAACTACCGGTGGTGACATTGAAATAGTCGTTCTCCCCCGCAAGCGCCTGGCTCGTCCCGCCAACCACAACTGTCAGGACAATCGCGGCCAGAGCCGACCACTTCGCCTTCTTTGACAGCTTCCAGATCCTCATTGTTCCCTTTCTCTCCAATATCTGTCATCCGCGGACTGCCGAATTGATTGAGGCACGTCACAGTAATCCAGGCTGCGCCGAACCGCTCCGCTTCTGGCCACGGCCCAGCGCGGTCGCTCCCACAGGCGAGTGCACGCCACTGCGTCGCCTGCTCGTGTCGCTCGAGCCTGTTGGCAACCCACAGGTGGTTACCAACAGGCTCTTGCATCAACTGCTGTGCATTAGCGCAGGTGTGCCCGGGACCTGGAGATCACCTCTCGGAGCAGGTACTTTCCGGTCCCGGGCCTTGAGGCGCGATGTCCGTACTACGTGCCCGAGGTCAACAGGAGCCGAGATCCTTGACAATCCAGTCGGCGTTGGCGTCCCCCAGTGTGGTGGCGCTTTTCGCTGGTACGCATTCGGTCCGCGGCTCTATCCCGGGCTGAGATATGGAAATCAGCTCGGCTTCCGAGGTGCAGTTCCCGTAGTACTCGATCCCGTCGCCGGGACTGTAAATCCCGCAGGGAACGCTGCCATCCTGGGTGGTGGTGTGGGCCTGGGCACCGGGACTGAACAGGATCACTGTTCCTGCGATTGCCGTGGCAATGAGAGCGATGCGCTTCATGATGTTTCCTGACCCTTCCGTGTCATCAGGGAATCTGGCCGCTCAGCGTCTCAAAAGCGTTGTGCGAGCAACGCGGAAGGCGCATGGAGCCAAATGAGTCGATCTTGCGTTGATTCAGGTAGTGAGTCGGAGCAGCCCATAAGGGTGCAGCCCGCCGTCGTCACGGTGAAAGAGTCGTCAGTGCTCGCAGCGCCGGGGGGTCGAGACGTCAACTGCCGCGGTCAAGACTGCCCCTACTGCGACGCATAGCCGCGCGACCAGCGAAATCCTCCGGCGCTGTCGCCCTTGCCTCCTTTCGCATCAATGTGGACGCCACGATCATGGGCCGGCCGAGTAGCTAAAGACCAGGAACCTGACCGGCAGTTAGCCGGCAGTTCCGGGTCGGTGGTTGTGGCGGGGGTGCACAGCCGATACGAATGTCAGCGTGCCGATACGGAGGTGACGGGGCGTGCGCTGCGATTCGGCCGTGAAGGCCGCACCGACCAGCGTTTCGGGACCCGAGTAGGCAGGAGGTGTCCTCACCGAGCACACCTTTCCTGCTATTGCGCTACTGGCCACACGGATGAGTGCGGGTGTCTGGAAGTCTGCCGAGGTGGCGAACCGAGCTGGTGCGAAGCGCGGTGAGGGGGCCGCGCAACGCTGAAACGAGTGCGGCTGGTCAGGATGGGGCCGGTGGTTCTGGCTTCAGCGTCGCGACGTAGACCGTGTTGGCCGCGTCGCGCCCCTGGAGTGGGTTGGTGAAGCTGACTACGTGGGCGGCGGCGGTGTGGAAGATTTCCGTGAGCGTGGCGGTGAAGGCGTCGTCGGGTGGGTCGTTGGACCACAGTGCGAACGCTCCACCGGGGTGCAGGTGGTGGGTGAGCTCGCGCAGTCCGTCGGTCTGGTAGAAGGCAGCGTGGCTGGGGTGCAGCAGTTGCCGCGGTGAGTGGTCGATGTCGACCAGGATGGCGTGGAACCGGCGGTGGGGCTGTTCGTGGTCCAGCCCGGCGTCGCTGGCGGCCAGTGCGAAGAAGTCGCCGTGGACGAACCGGGTACGCGGATCGGAGGTCACCGTCGCCGTTTCCGGCAGGAGGCCGCGCCGGTGCCATTCGATCACCGCGTCGAGCGCCTCGACGACCACCAGCGAGCGCACCCGCGGCTGTTCCAGCGCCGCCCGCGCCGTGTAGCCGAGCCCCAGCCCGCCGACCGCGACGTCGAGGTCGGCCGGCGTTGCGGCGTCGCCGGTGAGGGGGGCGAGGCCGAGTCGGGCCAGTTCGATCTCGGCGACGGTGAACAGGCTCGACATGAGGAACTCGTCATCGAGCTTCACCTCGTACACGTCGACTTTCAGCGTCGGGTCGAGTCGGCGGCGCAGGCTGATCTCGCCGAGCGGTGTGCGGTGCCAGTCGAGCTCTTCGAAGCGGCGACTCAACGTACCCCCAGTCGGTTGTGCATCTCGAGGACCGTACGGCCTAGGTGTGCTGTCTCGCCAGGTTGGTGACGGGGGTGGCTGGTGGTAGGCCGCATTCTTCGAAGCACAAAGCCTCTGACGGCCGCCACCACCGGATCTTGCGTGGAGCATCCGGTGTCCTTGTGGCTCGGTCACCATCGGCCAGGGACGTCTAGCATGGCCTCGATGACCACTCCCGAAACGCGACTCGATGACGTCCCAACCGACCGAGCCCGGGTCGAGGAGGCCCTGCGGCTGCTCTCCGGCGTGCCGGTCGGACTCGATGTCGCCGTCAAGAGACTCAGCCGTGGCAGCGGTGTCTACGCCTGGTGGGCTGCTCCATCGATTTTTCCTGACCTCCCTGGGCCGCCGAACGGGAGCGTCCCGTCGCTACGATTGCTGTATCTCGGAAGGGCGACCAGCCTGCGGGGCAGGATCCTGCGCAACCATCTGAGGCGTTCGGGCAGTTCGACTCTGCGCCGTACGTTGGCCGGGCTTCTTGTGTCCGAGGGCTATCGGACGACCTGGACCGATCGTGTCGTCCTGGTCCCTGAGGATGAGGCGCGGCTGACCGCGTGGATGTACGCGCACCTGCGCTTGACCTGGGCGGAGGGCGCGGAGCCGGCAACCATCGAGGCCGAACTTGTCCGGCGTGTGCACCCGCCGCTCAACGTACACGGCGTCGACCCCGAACACGTCCAGGCGGCCGTGGTCGCCGCCAAGAACTCGTACAACGCCAGCAGCCACCCTGCCGGGCCCTCGCGAACGCCGTAACCGTTTGCCCGGTACGCGTACGGGTTTGTCTGTTGTTGTTTTCGGGGGGTAGACGAGGGGTGCGGCCATCCTGCACGACGGCGGTCGACCGGAACGCCCGCGTGCTCGCTCGCCCGGTGGGCACTGAGCACACGGGCGGATTCCGCTGTCAGTGTTTGGCCTTGACCTTGAGTAGGTCAGTCGGAATGGCCGGGGGGCCGTCCACCGGCGCCGGGTCGTCTGGGGTGGGCATGACGCCACCCGCGGCCACCTTGTCCAACGTGGCCAGTCCGGAGTCGCCGATGGTGCCGAAGATCGTGTAGTCCGGGCGTAGGTAGGCGGTGCCGTACACGAGGAAGAACTGGCTGCCGTGCATGGGGGACTTCGAGGGCCTGGTTACGAGGGAGTTTCCCGCTCTGAAGGGCAAGGTTGGGGAAGACTTTGACGTGACTGTGTGGGCTCCCCCTTCAGTCACAAGACGTGGTGGACGCCAAAGGTCCTGGCCGGACGCGGCCCACCCCGGGTGGTCAGCTTCCCCCGGGCGAAGCTGGTCGCCGGCGCGACGTAGTCGAGTTCGACCTCCTTGCCGGACACCACCGTGATCTCCATCGCGGCCTTGCCGACCCGGCGGGGGAGCAGGTACGGCACGAACACCTTGACGCGGTGACGCCCAGCCGGTACGGGGATCGCGTGGGTCTCCCACCCCGGCAGGTTCGCGTTCGTCCCGTCGATGAGGACGTTCGGCGCGGTCGCGCTTGGACAGCAGCGACCTGACCGGGTAAATCGTACTGATCCCAAGCGTTCCCGTATCCACTGTGACCTCTAGATCCGGTGGGCCGCGACGGTTGCCGCGTCCTCACGCCCAGTCGCCCACCACTAGAAGCACAGCCGGACCGCGCGCCGCCACGGGTTGGACCGCATCGCCGGATGGAGCATCGCGACCGCGACGCAGTACTTGCTCACCACGGCGGGTCGCAAGCCCATGCGATGCAGCACCCGGTCCGGGGGAGCGGTCGCTGCCGCCGACTTCACTTCCAGGAGCACGTGGTCGGACAGGCCCGGCACCGCTCGGCCGCCACCCAGGCACAGAAGGTCGGTGTCGCAGGTGAGCCGGCTCGCCCCGTCCGGCGCCAGCAGCGTGGTGCGGCGGTAGCTGGTACGCAGCACGGGTCGCAGCGGCGGCGCGGCGAGCCCGTACGCGTCGCGCAGGGTGCGGTGGACGAAGCCGAGCCCGTGGGCGGTGAGCTGGTCGCGGTCGGCGAACTCGTACCGCAGGCGCTGCTTGACGGTGGCTCCGCGCGACCCCTTCAACTTCACCTCCAGCAGGCAGTCACCACTGTCGAGATAGCTGCGGGTACGCACCTTGTACCGCAGGCGCCGCCGCTGCAGGTGGGCCCGGTACGTGGACAGGTCCGGGGTGTCGAAGTAGACGGAGTCGTACCCGAAGCTGCGCCGGCCGTCGATCCGCAGCGCCCGTACCCCGTCCAGTGCCGCGACCAGCGGGCCGACGAGATGGCGCGGCACGAAGTACTTGCGGTCGGTACGGCCGAGCAACGCGGCGGCGGCGTTCAATTCGTCGAGCGCCACCGGCGGCAGCGCCGCGACCGCCTGGGCGAGGCTTGCCGTGGCGTTCACCGCACCACCCGTACACCGCGGTAGACGCCCACCGGCGGGGGACTGGCATGCCACGCCTGCGCGCCGCGAGCCGTGACCGGATCCGCCGCCCGAGGCGGCGCCGCGGCTTGGCCGGCCACGCGGTACCGGACATCGACGACGGTTACGTCCCGCACGTAGTCCACCTCGCAGACCAGCAGGCGCCGCACCTGGCCGCCGAGTCGGCGCTCCAGGTCGGCGAGGAGTGCGGCATCGTCGCCGTGTACGACGTCGAGTTTGACGATCCGGCGCTCGGTGGCGGCGTCGGCGCAGTGCTTGGCCGAGCGGCTAGCCGTGGCGTTGCCGCAGGCCTCAAACGTGGTCTTGGAGCAGCGCGCCGGGGCCTCTCGGATTTGAAACGAGAAACGTTGACGGCAAAGGCTGGGTTTGCCGCGTTCAAACCATCGGCCATGTCGGAGTTCGCCAAAGGTTCATACCGGCAACATTAGGCTCGAGATCCGCGACATTGGTAGGGCAGGCGCGGCCAAAGCATGGGTCAAGGACATCGGGAAAGGCATGGTGACCCCTGACGCACTGACCCAGGGAGCAGTGGCCACGGTGATGCCAGGCTCGCGCAAAGATGTTGTGGAAGGATTTCGCGTCAGGCCACAGAACGCGCTGGGTCCCTTGCTTGGTGGAGGTTTTGCGTGACGACGCCGGATCAAGACGATGCACAGGCGCAGGCATCGCAGGTAGTTGCCTATACCCGCCGTGGGCGGGTGTTGGGACGGCTGAATCAACTAGGCGTTGCGGTGCTGGTGGCGACGGCCGGAATCGTGATCGGCATGGGTTTCGCGACTGTGGAGAGTTTGTATCCGGGCACTGGTGTGGTGAAGTCCACTCCGGCGGAGAAGCCGGCGGTGGCGCGGGTTCAGGAGTGTCGTCGGGTGGGGCCGGTCAGTGACAACGGGTTTGGTTACTGGTGGGAGTGCCGGGTGGTGGTGCGGGTGGCTGGTGGCCGGGTGGTGAAGGCGGTGGTGGACGGTTCGGTGGTGGGGCCGTTGGATGCGGGGCGGGAGGTGGAGTTCCGGGAGGCGTGTTTCGGCGATGGTGACACCGATTGCAGTCACGGGCGTCCGGTGAACCGGGCGTGGGGGTTCGCGGTGGCAGCGTTGGGGATAGTCGACACCGCGGTGAGCGTCTTCTGCTGGCTGATGGCTGCGGTTTATGCGCTCCGGGCGTTGTTGGGTGTGCCGAGGTATTTCACGTTGGTGAACCGGTGGACTCAACGCACCGAAAGCTGAGATTAGGCGTGGGTCCGGGTGGCCTGTTGCATGGAACGCGCCACGTCCTTCGAAATTGATTGCGTATTAACCGCTCATCACAAAAGCATGACGTGAAGGAGATTCCGAAGTTGTCCAGCGAGGATCACCCAGTGGCGGAGTCCGGGGCCATTAACCTGACGGTCAGCTACCCGCCCGGCGCTTTTCTGTACAGTTCGAGGACCCCACGAGTGCAGGTCGACGGCAAACCTACGGTCCTGCCCGGCTGGGGTGCACATCGGATAGAGGTGCCTGCTGGCCGGCACAAGCTGCAGGTCTGGGTGCCGTACTTCCTGCCACGCAAAACCGGAAGAGCCCAGCTCGACGTCACCCTGGCACCCGGTGAAGAAGTCAGACTTGAGTACATGGCTCCCTCGGTCAGCTTCGCTCGCGGGTCGCTTGGAGCGCCAGGTGAGCAGAAATCAACCGGCTACTCCACAGTCATGCTGTTCAACGTGCTAGCGGTCGCCGTCGCGATTGTGGGGCTGATTGTGATGCTGGTGAGATAGCTGTAATTTGTGGGCGCTCCGGGCGTCAACCATTGATGATTCGTCCGGAGCTGCCCAAGAGAGACAGAAGGCCCCCTCCTGGGGCGAAATAACGGAGCAGTAACGGAGCAACCCACGACCGGCAACAATTGCCGTTTCTCAATGGCCTCTTGACGAAACTGCAGGTCAACGCAAGGTTTATGGCAACCTCGGCAGCGTAGAAACATTTGGCCAGAGGCCTTTTAAACCCCTGTTTACCCTGGTCAGAGCCCTTTCCGGGACTTCCCGCCTCGTCCTGGCTAGTCGTCGTGTCCTGGCAGTTCGGGCTCTGTGCTTTGTCGCTCCACAGTGCTGAGTCAGTCGCACAGCGTCGCCATTGCCACGTAATCCCGGCAATTGCCGGGTAGGTCTTCTACATCCGAGCAACCACGGAGCAACCAGTCGCGCTCATTTAAGGTCAATGTCGCTCGCTAGGGAGACCAGGCACAAGGCCGGAGCATGTCCGCCACCTGTTCAGGCTGCACTAGCCCGCCAGTGGCCAGTCGCGACACGTTGCTCCGAGGCGTATGGAACGGTCTACCGGATCTGAGATGACAACTTTGCGGGATTACAATCCTCACGCAATGAGATGGGAATGCTACACAGTGGTCAGAATGACAGTCGGAGTGGTTCCTGCGAATATTGGCCGTTCAGCCGCGGTCTGCTGGTGCTGGACTGCGGAGGAAAGTCGATCCGGCTCTCGCTGCCTCTGGTGATAACTGCGGAGCAGGCGCGTACAGGGCTGGAACTCCTCGGCGAAACGCTGGCTGCTGTCGCCAGCTGACATCGACATCGACGCGGGCTCGGGGGCGACTACGGGCCCCGCGAACTGGGGAGGGACAACGGTGTCCAACATGGTCGCGCTGCTCGACCCGCACTCCAGCGGCGCACACCTGGTTGGGGAGTTTGCCCTGCACGGCTGGTCGGCGGTCGCGGTGCTCAGCTCACCCCCACCCCGTGAGGTGTACGGGCCGTTGAAGCACCGCGGCCAGTTCCTCGACGTGATCGTCGGCCTGACCTCGGCGACAACCTGGTCACTCTCACCGTGGACTGCCACACCGACCCAGACCGGTTGCAGAAGCTGCAGGCACCCCGTCCCCCTGAACGGCGGTTGCCGGTGGTCACCTTGATCGCGCCACACGACGGCTACCTGGCCGCGGACATCGCGGAAGAGCTGCGTTCGCTACCCCCCTGCACGACGTGTATGGCAGCTGCCTCGACACCCGTGCACCGGTGACCTGGACCATCGACCTGTTCACCTCGCCCGCCACTCTCTATCTGATCGCCGACTACGTGTTAGAGCTGGACTACGCCTGGGTGCGGCAGCCGGAACGGTGCGGTCTCTATGCCGCCGAGACGTGACCACCGACCAAGCCACTCGGCGCGGGGTGGCGAGTTCGCTCGCGCCGGTAGTGGCGAGCCAGCTACTGACCGGTACGGCGTCGTGGTCGCTGCTGATTGGGGTGCTCGGGTACGCGACGTATGAGCTGCATGCCGGGCCTTTTCAGGCCGGGCTGCTGGGGCTGGCGTGGGGCACCCCGCCAGTGCTGTTCGGGATTTTGGTCGGGCGGCTGATCGACGCGTACGGGCCGAAGCTGATCGTGGCGGTGTCGGGGGTCGGCAGTATCGCGATCTCGCTGTGGCTGGTGTTCGCGCCGGGATGGTGGCTGCTGCTCGCGCTGGTGCTGCTGACCGGGGTGGCGCGGGCATTCAACCAGCCCGCGATCGACGCGATGCCGACCTGGCTCACCCGGCCGGTCGACCACCATACGTCGAGTGTGTGGCACGGTTTCGCCACCAACGTGCCGATGGTGGTCGGGCCGCTGGTCGCCGCCGGCATGATCACGCTCGCCGGGATGCCGTCGCTGTACCTGGTGAACGCGGCGCTGCACGCGCTCTCTTTGCTGATGCTGCTGTGGGTACGGACGCGCGGGTGCGTGGTGCCGGTCGCCGAAGGCGGTGGACGCCTACCACGCACCCGCGGCGCCCGCGCGGTGCTGGCGCTCTCGTTCGTGGTCTGGGTCTCGTACGCCAGTTACGACGTGCTCGAAGCGCTGTACGTCCGGGACGTGTTGAGCTCGGGAGTGAGTGTGTTCACGTTGCTCCAGGCGGCGTTCGGGGTCGGGCTGCTGGCGACCAGCGTGGCTATGACCCGCTTCAGCCGCGGGTTGACGTCGTACCGGGCGCTCGCCGCGTCGGTGGTGTTCATGGGCTGCGCCGAAGCGGTGTACGTCGCCACGGACCGGCTGTGGATCTCAGTCTGCGGCGCGGTGCTGTTCGGCGTCGGGGTGGCGCTGTTTGGGCCGATGTGCCGGGCCAGCCTGCTGGAAGCCGTACCGCCTGACCAGCACGGCGCCGCGATGGCGACCTGGCGTTCGGCGCAGTCCGCCGGAAGCGTCATTCCGCTGCTGGCGCTGGGCGCCGTCGGTCAGCTACTCGGCCCTCAGCTCACCATGGTCTCCACGTCCGTCATGGTCGTTACTGCCGGTCTGCTCGCCTGGGCAACCCGCCGTGCCACCTGAACAGCCCAGGCCCGACGCGGCACCGCACGGGTCCCTCTCTCTGCCGGTCGACGTGTGGTGTGGCCGGCTCGGGACCATGACACAGCACAGTGTGTGGCGCGGTTCGTGGTGGCCAAGTGCTAGGACCACTGGTGCCGGGATCAGGTACGTGGCGGCACGTGCACGTAGAAGACGACCCGCTCCTCAAGCCCTTGGAACAGACGGTGCGCACGTAGTCCTGGTTTAGTCGCTGGGCGTCTCAGTGAACACGGCGTCCCGGGCGCTCCAGCGCTGCCGACCGGTCGGCGTCGTCGAGTTCGACGCCGACCGGGCCCGGCCCTCATCCTCGCCATGCTTCCCGCACTCTCGCGCGCGTTCAGCAGGACAAACCTATAACCCTCGTTGGAGGCATCGCTCTTGGCGCGACGGTGCACAGTTCTTCTTGCGATGCGATGTGTAGTCGGCGCGCCCTGGGTGCACGGCTAGGTCTTCCCCGGCGAGCCGGTAGCGATTCGGGTCTCTCTTGCTTCGAACAGCCCACGTGGTCGTGCACACCGGGCCGAAACCTCGACCCGAGGGGCCCGCTTCGGGTGCCCGGGTCGAAGCGTCCGTCCCCATCAGGCGACGGTTCGGTCACCTGGGGTGTGGAGTCTCGATAGGAAGCGCGGTGGCCACCAGGTTAGCTGCTGGCGGCCACCGCGGAATTACTTGTCTCGTTTTGCCTTGCGCAAGGCAGCGCCTCGTTTGTCGGTGTGTTTGTAGGCGATCTCTTCTTGCGATGGTCCTGGCCATATGCACACGCGGTGTTCTTC
>JBOGDL010000156.1:0-12162 GCA_050701815.1 Micromonosporaceae bacterium
CGGGACGCGGCGCTGCAGGCGTACGCCACCGCGGAACGGGCGATGCGAGCGCTGGGGGTGAGCCCAGGCCCGAGCCTGCGACAGCTCGCTTTGGCGGTACGCACCGACCACCCGTCACTGGGCCCACCTGACCCGCGCCGCTGACCACAGCGCCGCGCTGACGCCGGTCAGCCCGCCGCGAGCGCCACCACGTTGCTGAGCAACATCGCACGGGTCATCGGGCCCACCCCGCCCGGATTGGGCGCCAGATAGCCCGCCACCTGCGCCACATCAGCGGCCACGTCTCCCGCGATCCTGCCGTCGACCCGGCTCACGCCGACATCCAGCACGGCCGCGCCCGGCTTGACCATGTCCGCGGTGATCAGCCCCGGCTTCCCCGCCGCCGCCACCACGATGTCGGCCCGCTTCACGTGATCAGCCAGGTCGCGGGTGCCGGTGTGGCATTGGGTCACCGTGGCGTTCTCAGAGCGCCGGGTCAACATCAGCGCCAGCGGGCGTCCCACCGTGACACCCCGCCCGATCACCACCACATGGGCGCCCGCGATCGGCACCTGGTAGCGCCGTAGCAGCTCGATGATGCCATGCGGGGTGCATGCCAGCGGCCCGGACTTGCCCAGCACCAGGCGGCCCAGACTCATCGGGTGCAACCCGTCCACGTCCTTGTCGGGGCTGACCCGCTCCAGCACCGCGTACTCGTCGCGACCCTTGGGCAACGGCAGCTGGACCAGGAACGCGGTGCACGCGGGATCGGCGTTGAGCTCGTCCACCACGGCTTCGATCTCGGCCTGGCTCGCGTTGGCCGGCAGCTCCCGGCGAATGCTGTTGATCCCGATCTCGGCGCAGTCGGCATGCTTCGCGTTCACGTACCACCTGCTGCCGGGGTCATCACCCACCAGCACGGTGCCCAGCCCGGGGACCACCCCGCGCTCCTTCAGCTTGGCAACCTGCTCCCTCAGCTCGGACTTGATCGTCGCCAGCGTCGCCTTGCCGTCCAAAACAGTCGCTGTCACGCCGCAAATCCTGCCACGCCCGCAGGTCTCACATCACCTGCGGGTGTGATCAACCACTGTCGGGGACTTGACCGGGTGATCACGCGAAAGGCGGCCCGGTCCGGGGCCGCGGGGATGCCTGTCGCACTGTTTCGTCGGCGCTCCGGCGCCAAATCGTTGCCTTGGGTACGCCACGAAGCGACTCTGCGCCGTCACGGTTGCCCCAGGAGGCTGTGATGACCACACACCCGTACGACCCGGGGTCGCTCTTTGCCAGCCACCCCGATCGCCACCGCGACGCCGACTGGCAGACCGGCGAGCTGCACCGGTTGAACGACTGGAGCGGGCCGTTGCTGGAGGTGGTGGACCTGCGGGTGGAGTTTCGCACCCGACTCGGTGTGGTGCGCGCGCTGAACGGGGTCTCCTACCAGGTCAGCCCCGGCGAGACACTCGCCATCCTGGGCGAGTCCGGCTCCGGGAAAAGCGTCAGCGCGCAAGCGGTGATGGGCCTGCTGGAAAGCCCTCCCGCCGTGGTCACGGGTGGACAGGTCCGCTACCGGAACGAAGATCTGCTGAAGGCGTCATCTGAGCACCGCCGGCGGGTGCGCGGCAAGGAGATCTCGATCATCTTCCAGGACGCGTTGTCCGCCTTGAATCCGGTCTTCACCGTGGGATGGCAGATCGCTGAGACGCTTCGGGTACGACGCGGACTGAGCAAGACCGACGCGCTGCGCCGGGCCGTGGAATTGATGGACCTGGTGCGGATCCCCGCCGCCAAGCAGCGGCTGCACGATTTTCCACATCAGTTCTCCGGGGGTATGCGGCAGCGGGCGATGATCGCGATGGCGCTCGCCCTGGACCCTGCGGTGCTGATCGCGGATGAGCCGACCACCGCCTTGGATGTCACGGTGCAGGCGCAGATCATGGGTCTGCTCGCGGAGCTGCGGCGCGAGTTCAACATGGCGCTCATCCTGATAACGCATGACCTGGGTGTGGTCGCCGATGTCGCGGATCGGATCGCCGTGATGTACGCGGGCCGGGTGATCGAAAACGCCGACGTGCACTCGCTGTACGCGGCGCCGGCGCACCCGTACACGAAGGGGTTGTTGGAGTCGGTGCCTCGGCTGGATCAGCGCCATCACACACTGAGGTCCATCAAGGGCATGCCGCCCAGCCTGACGGACATTCCGGCTGGCTGCCCGTTTCATCCGCGATGCCCCTACGCGCAGCCGGTGTGCTGCTCCGAGCTGCCCGATGAGCAGCTGCTGCCCGGCGCGCGTTCCGGCGGGCGTACCAGCGCGTGTCACTTCGCCCACGATCTGTTGCGAGCCGGGCCCCGCTGACCCCGCCGGGGCCGGGGCGGGGCGGGGATGCCGGACCAGGGCCCTTGTGGCACAAATTTGTGATACCTTTCAAGGATGCCAGGTCCTTCGCCATCCAGTTCCGGCCACACGGTGGGTCTCCGGGAGCTCCGCCACAACACCCGGGAGGTGCTCGCCCGGGTGCAACACGGCGAGACGATCGACATCACTGAGTACGGGCGGCTGATCGCGCGGCTCACACCCGCGCACGAGCGGACGCCCACGCCGGTGATGGCCCGCCTGGCCGAGACCGGCCGCGCCCGGCTGGCCACGCGCCCCGGATACCGGCCCCGGATGCGTCCCGGCGACGGCGACGACCGTCTGGGCGAGGCGCTGCGCGACCTTCGCGACGAGGAACGCTGGTGAGCCTGTATTACGTGGACACCTCCGCGGCGCTCAAACTGCTCCGCGAGGAGAGCTGTTCGGCGGCCTTCGCCGAGTTCTACGACACCAACACCGACGCGTCGTGGGTGAGTTCCACCCTGCTGCGCATCGAAATGATGCGGGCGGTGGCTCGGGTCATGCCCGCGGCGCTCCCCGACGCGCGTGACCTGTTGTCGGCCTTCGACTACATCAGCATCGACGACGACATCGTCGAAGGCGCCATGAACGAACCCGATCGCATGCTGCGCTCGCTGGACGCCATCCACCTGGCCACCGCACGGGTGCTCGGCCACGAGTTGGACGGGATGCTCACGTACGACCACCGGCTTGCGGACGCCGCGACCGACGCCGGTTTCACGGTGATCAGCCCAGGCCACCGAAGGGGCCGGGGATCGGGCATCCCCGCCTGATTCCCGCCTGGGCTTGCCCGCGGCGTGCCTTGATCAGGGCGATCTGGGGGGACAGTGCTCAGCCAACCGGCGTATCGGCCGTGCCCGGCAGTCGGCCCAGGCAGGCGTCTGTGCTCGCGGTCAGCCGACGCGGGCGCCCTGTGCGGCGGCGAACAGCCCAGCCTGTGCGATGTCGATGCGCACCTCGGCCAGATCCACGCCCTTCAAGGGCGCCCCCTCAAGCTGGGCGCCCCGCAGGTCCGCGCCGCGCAGCGTGGTGTTGCGCAGGCGCACGTACGACAGATCAGCACCGCGCAGGTCCACCTTGCTCAGGTCGGCCTCCGAGAAGTCGGCCTCGACCAACTTGAGCCCGCGCAGGTCGAGTCCGGAGAGGTTCTGGCCGCGTAGCGACACGTACGACCAATCGCCACCCGGCACCGTCAGTGGGCGCAACTCGCAGTCGACGAAGCTGGACCCGGTGAGTTTGCAATCATCGAGTTCCGCGCCGAAGAACACGCACCGACGGAAGCTGCAGCCCAGGAACGCGCTCCTGGTCAGAATGGCCGCGTTGAACCTGATCCCGGTCAGCTCGCACTTGTCGAACACGCACCCGGTCAGCTCGATTTCTGACGCGTCGATCTCGACCAGTTCGCATCGCTCGTACCGGTGTTGGCTGAACTGCTCGCACGCCCAGTCCTGATGCGCGATTCGTTGCCCGCTGAGCGCCGGCTCGGCACTCATCACAACCCCCAATCGCCTGGCTGACACCGCCCGGCTGACGTTGCCGTCCCGGCCGGTTCGGTGAAGCGGGCCGGTTCAGTGGAAGAAATGGCGGGCGCCTGTCAGGTAGAGGGCGACCCCGGCGCCGGCCGCGGCGGCGATCACTTCGGCGTCGCGCATCGACCCGCCGGGCTGCGCCACCGCGCGCACCCCCGCGTCGAGCAGCACCTGCAACCCATCCGGGAACGGGAAGAACGCGTCGGAGGCAGCGACCGAACCGGCCGCCCGGTCACCGGCCCGCGACACCGCGAGCTTGGCGGAGTCGACCCGGTTCACCTGGCCCATCCCGACGCCGACCGAGGCGCCGTCAGAGGCCAGCAGGATCGCGTTGGATTTGACCGATCGCACCGCGCGCCACGCGAACTCCAGGTCCGCCAGGGTCACGGCGTCAGCCGGCTCTCCCGCCACCAGCGTCCACGAGCTCGGGTCATCGCCCGGCGCGTCCACCGCGTCGCGGGCCTGCAGCAGCGCGCCGCCGGAGATCGGACGCAACTCGACGCCACCGACCTGCGGCGCGGCGACCCGCAGCAGCCGCACGTTCTTTTTCCGGGTCAGGATCTCGATCGCGGCGGGCTCGAATTCTGGCGCTGCCACCACCTCGGTGAAGACCTCCGCCACCTGCTTGGCCATCTGCTCGGTCACCGGGCGGTTGGCGGCGATCACACCCCCGAACGCGGAGACCGAGTCGCACGCATGAGCCTTCTGGTGCGCCAGAGCGATCGGATCGACGCCCTCAAGGTCGGCGCGCTCAGGGTCGGCGACCGCGATTCCGCATGGGTTGGCGTGCTTGATGATCGCCACGCACGGGGCTGTGAAGTCGTACGCGGTGCGCACCGCGGCGTCCGCGTCCACGTAGTTGTTGTACGACATCTCCTTGCCGTGCAGCTGCTCCGCCCTCGCCAGGCCAGGAGCTGGGGAATGCCCGGAGACGTACAAGGCGGCGCCCTGGTGCGGGTTCTCTCCGTACCGCAGCACCGCCTTGCGGTCCCAGGTCCCACCCAGCCAGGCCGGAAACACACCACTGCTCTTGGCCGCGCCGTCGTCGACCCCGGCCGGCGTCTCCGGCGCCAGCACACTGCCCATCCAGGAAGCGACCTGCACGTCGTACGTGGCGGTGTGACGGAACGCGGCGACCGCCAGATGCCGCCGCTCGGCGAGCGTGTAGCCGCCCGCCGCCACGGCTTCCAGCAGCCGGGGATACTCCGCCGGGTCGGTCACCACCGCGAGGTTCGGGTGATTCTTGGCCGAGGCGCGAACCATGGCCGGCCCACCGATGTCGATCTGCTCCACGCACTCTTCCGCCGAGGCGCCTGACGCGACCGTCTCAGCGAACGGGTAGAGGTTGCTCACCAGCAGATCGAACGGCTCCACGCCCAGCTCGGCGAGCTGGTCCTGGTGCGTCTGGCGGCGCAGGTCTGCCAGCAGCCCCGCATGCACCGTGGGGTGCAACGTCTTCACCCGGCCGTCCAGACACTCCGGAAATCCGGTGAGCTGCTCGACCCGGGCAACCGGAACCCCCGCCGCCTCGATCACGTTGGCGGTGGATCCGGTGGAGACGATGCTCACCCCCGCGGCGGCCAGACCCTGCGCCAGGCTCTCCAGGCCGGTCTTGTCGTACACGCTGATCAGGGCCCGCTTGATGGCTCGCCGTTCGGGACTGCGCTGGTCACGCCGCCCGGAGCCGGCCTGGTCACCAGTCACGGGACGCTGACCTTCCTGCCGCGTACCGTCCAACCACAGCGGACCATCCTTCCCACGTACTCCACCAGCTGTTTCTGCTCCACATGCTTGATTCGCTCGGTGAGCGAGTCGACGTCGTCGTCGTCCCGCACCGGCACCGCCACCTGCGCGATGATCGCCCCGGTGTCCACGCCCTCGTCAACGATGAACAACGTGGCGCCGGTCAGCTTCACCCCGTACGCTAACGCGTCCCGTGGGCCGTGGATCCCGGGGAATGCCGGCAGCAGAGCGTTGTGGGTGTTGATATACCGGCCACCGAACTCGGCCAGGAAATTCTCGCCCACCAGCTTCAGGAACCCGGCGGAGATCACCACGTCGGGCCGGTGCTTGGCCAGCTCCGCGGTGAGCGCCCGGTCCCAGTCGGCACGCTCGGTGAAATCCTTGAGCTTGACGACGAACGTGGGAATCCCGGCGCGCTCGGCCCTGGCGAGGCCCTCGATACCGTCCCGATCAGCTCCCACCGCGACCACGTCAGCCCCGTACGCCGGGTCAGCGCACGCCTCCAGCAACGCCGACAGGTTGGTGCCTTGCCCCGAGACCAGGACCGCGAGCCGAGCCGGCGGGCGCTTGCCTCTTCCCGCCGACGGCTGGCGCGTGCCTTCATTGCCGGCGAACTCACGACTGCCGGCGAACTCACGACTTGGGCGCACAGCGCTCCCCGCCCTTGCGATTCGAATGCGGCATCACCCTAACTCGGGCCCGGACGCCGGCGCCGGCGAACCACACGCCATCGGAGGTCACCGCCTCCTCCCCCTGCTGGCGACCGGCGGGCCGATCGCGAGCGCGCGGGCCAGCCCCGCCGCCGCCAACGCGCCACCGCCCACCACACCCGCGGTCACCAGGCCGATCAACCATGCGGTCGGCCCGACGTGGGCGAGCCGCCCGGACCCGAGAGGGCCGCTAGCCGCGAAACTCGCGGCGCAGAGGATCGCCCCCGCCGCCAGGCCAACCAGCACCGCCCCCCCGGTCAGCGGCAGGGCGCCCCGTTCGGGGTGGCGCCGCGCCATGGAGACCCCGGCAGCCATCCCCGCAAGCACCGGGATCACCAGCAACCCGACGCCAGCGGCAGGCGCCGGACCCGCCGGGAGGCCGGCCAGCACCGGGACCGCCGGCAGCGGCCCCAAGGAAACCTGGAACAAGTTGACATCGGCGCCGACACCGAAGCTGAAACCCGGCCCGATCAGATAGGTCGCAGCCCAAATCGCCACATCCGGCAGGTACAGCAGGCACACCAGCGTGACACCGGCGCCGTCAGTTACTCCCGCGCCGTACGCGTCAAAAAGCTGCACCGCATCCTGGTACGCCAGCACCGTGGCCACCCCCGCCAACGCCGCCCCCGCCGACAGGATGACCACGGCGGCGATTGTCCCGAGTCGCAGCCCATCCCGAGCCAGGTCCGGCAACCGCGCCCAGACCAGCGCGGCGGCGCCGGTTTCGACCAGGGCGCCGGGCGCGCTGGCCAAACCAGCCAGGGCCGCCGTGGTCAGGAAGGCGCGCAACGGCGACACCTCGAACTGGGGTGAGCTGACGATCAACGCCGCGATGCTGCCGAGCGACCCGTACCCGGCCATCACCGCAACCACGGCATGTCCGGCTTCGCCCGGCGTGGCGCCGGTGGCCCGTGCCGTGTGCGCGCCTGCCCGCATCAGCCGCCACACGATCAGCGCGGTGAGCGCCAGCGGCACCAGGCCGACGGGACCGTGCGGCGCCATCACCGGCACCCCGTGGGCTAGCAACCACCCCGTCACCGCGAACCTGACCGCAGCCGCGGTGGAAGCGGAGCCGGAGCTGAACCACACCAGCAACACCATCACCAGCACCGGAGCGAACGACACCAGCGCCGCCCAACCACTGGTCGCCAGGGCAGCCACCAACATCGAACCGGCGCCCGCTGGTTCGCTTGGCGGTCTGCGCGCCGCGACCTGGTCCTGGGTCGCGGGTTCCTCGGAAGTCACTGGATTGAGGGGTCCTCGACTCGGGGGTTGATACAGCTCCTAGGCGTCGGGGCTTGTGACAACTAACGAACGGGTCCACACGCGGTGGCGCGGACCCGTTCGACGCGGTGCGAGTCTGGTCAGTGACCCTGCATGATCGTACGCATCAGGCTGGCCGTCTCACTGGGCGTCTTACCGACCTTCACGCCCACCGCTTCCAACGCTTGCTTCTTCGCTTCAGCCGTGCCGGACGATCCGGAGATGATGGCGCCCGCGTGGCCCATCGTCTTGCCTTCTGGGGCGGTGAAGCCCGCCACGTACCCCACCACGGGCTTGGTGACGTTGGCCTTGATGTACTCCGCGGCCCGCTCCTCCGCGTCGCCGCCGATCTCCCCGATCATCACGATCGCGTCGGTTTCGGGGTCGTCCTGGAACGCCCGCAGGCAGTCGATGTGCGTGGTGCCGATCACCGGGTCTCCGCCGATGCCGACGCAGGTGGTGAAGCCGATGTCGCGCAGCTCGTACATCATCTGGTACGTCAGCGTGCCGGACTTGCTGACCAGGCCGATCCGGCCCGGCTTGGTGATGTCCGCGGGGATGATGCCGGCGTTGGACTGACCCGGCGTGATCACACCTGGGCAGTTCGGCCCCACGATCCGGGTGCCGCCAGTTTTCACCGCATGAGACCAGAACTTGGCCGTGTCATGCACCGGAATGCCTTCGGTGATCACCACTGCCAGTCCGATACCGGCGTCGACCGCCTCGATCACCGCGTCCTTGGCGAACGCAGGGGGCACGAAGATCACCGTGACATCGGCGCCGGTGGCTTCCATCGCGTCGCCGACCGAGCCGAACACCGGAGTGTCGACCCCATCGAAGGCCACCTTCTGTCCGGCCTTCCGAGGGTTCACGCCGCCGACGATGTTGGTGCCTGAGGCCAGCATGCGGCGGGTGTGCTTCATACCCTCCGAGCCGGTCATCCCCTGTACGACGACCCTGCTGTCTTTGGTGAGGAAGATAGCCATCTGTTCGTTGTTCCTTCTTCCTAAATCCCCGTGGTCACTTCGCCGCGGCGAGCTCAGCGGCTCGTTCCGCGGCGCCATCCATGGTGTCCACCTGCTGGATCAGCGGGTGGTCAGCGTCGCTGAGAATCTGTCGACCCAGCTCCGCGTTGTTGCCATCGAGCCGGACCACGAGTGGCTTGGACACCGCTTCGCCCTTGTCCTTGAGCAGCTCCAAGGCCTGCACGATTCCGTTCGCCACCGCATCACACGCGGTGATGCCGCCGAAGACGTTCACAAACACTGATTTGACACTGGGGTCACTGAGAATGATCTCCAGGCCGTTGGCCATCACCTCAGCTGAGGCGCCCCCGCCGATGTCCAGGAAGTTCGCGGGCTTGACGTCGCCGTGCCGCTCGCCCGCGTACGCCACCACGTCCAGCGTGGACATCACCAGACCGGCGCCGTTGCCGATGATCCCGACCTCCCCGTCAAGCTTGACGTAGTTGAGGTCTTTCTCCTTCGCGGCCCGCTCCAGCGGGTCCTGGGCCTCGACGTCGACGAAGTCGGCGTGACCCGGGTGCCGGAAGTCGGCGCTGCCGTCCAGCGTGACCTTGGCGTCGAGCGCCAACGCGGTGCCCTCTGGGGTCTTGACCAGGGGGTTCACCTCGACCAGCGTCGCGTCCTCGGCGACGAACGCGCCCCACAACTTCGTCGCCAGGTCAGCGACCTGATCCGCGATGTCGTCGGGAAATCCGGCCTGCTCGACGATCTGGCGCGCCTTCTCGAGGTCCACGCCGACCGTGGCGTCGATGGGCGCCTTCACCACTTTGTCCGGCGTCTTCTCGGCGACCTGCTCGATGTCCATCCCGCCCTCGACGCTGGCGATCGCCAGGAACGTGCGGTTGGCCCGGTCCAGCAGGTAGGAGAGGTAGTACTCCTCAGCGATGTCGGCGGTGACGGTCAACATCACCTTCTTGACCACGTGGCCGCGGATGTCCATCCCCAGAATGTCCTGGGCGTGGGCGTACGCCTCATCGGCGTCCTCGGCAAGCTTCACTCCGCCCGCTTTGCCGCGGCCGCCGATCTTCACCTGAGCCTTCACGACGACCCGGCCGCCGAGCTTCTCGGCGAGCGTACGGGCCTCCTCCGGGGTGGTGGCGACGCCTCCGCCGAGCACGGGCACTCCGTGCCGGCCGAAGAGCTCGCGTCCCTGGTACTCGTACAGGTCCACTGCGCGTTCCCGTTCCGATCGTCAGTGAGTCAATTTTCAGAGTTGCTTGACGTCCAGCCGAACTCAGCGCCGCATCACGCTTGAACCCGACATCCCGAACGCCACTCGCTACTCCCGCCGAGACCAACACCCGATGCCGGGGCGCAGCTCTGCGAGAGGCTCCCAAGCAGACCCTAGGCCCGTCGGTTTGACGGGCCTAACCCGGCAGGTTATCGCCTCGCCTCGTGGCAAAGGCGCCGGCTTGCTCCGGCTGTGCGGTTTCACACTGTGGACTTGACTCGGGTCCCGCCCGAGATCGAGCTCTCGTACGGCGCCGAAGGCCTCGTCACCGCCTCCCGGCACGCCGGCGCCGCCATCGAATCAGCAGCCGCCCTGACGGGGAATGCCTGCTCGGCAACGCCGTCGGCTACTGACGGCCATGGATTTGTTCTTCCGGCGTTACCTCCGGCCTGACGGCTTCGTTGAAACGGTCGTCAAGGTCAACGGGACAAAACCTCCCGAGACGGACGACAAAGCGGCCGATGTCCCGCCGGTCGAGGGGTGGCGGTGGGGTGTCGTGCAGAGAGGCCGGGCGTGTGAGGGGTGCGCCCGGCCTCCACCTATTTCATTGCTCGGTCTGCCGTTCGCTCACGAACGGCGTGCCCGTCAGGAACGGCCCGGTCGGCCTCTCATGACGGGACGGGCTCACCCACGTTGGCACGCACCCAGTCCACGATGGACTGCGTGGTGGCGCCTGGGGTGAACACCTTGGCCACACCCAGCTTGGTCAACTCGGGAATGTCGCCCTCCGGGATGATGCCGCCGCCGAACACCACGATGTCCTCAGCGCCGCGCTCCTGCAGCAGCTGGTGCACTCTGGCGAACAACGTCATGTGCGCGCCCGACAGGATCGACAGCCCAATGGCGTCGGCATCCTCCTGCAGGGCGGTCTCCACAATTTGCTCCGGAGTCTGATGCAGGCCTGTGTAGACCACCTCCATGCCGGCGTCGCGCAGCGCCCGCGCCACCACCTTGGCACCCCGGTCGTGTCCGTCCAGCCCTGGCTTCGCGACCACCACTCGGATCCGCCCGCTCACCGCAGGCCCCGCTTCAACGCGTGACCACAAACGCCTCGATCCACCATGGCCGACATCAGACGCCGCTCCATGACGTCTGATGGCCGGCACTCTGCCGTACGCCCATGTGTCGCCTCCATCCACTCAGCCGGTCGACCTTGTGAGCCGCTCGACTCCGCTGTGGCGCGCCTGCGCCTCTCACGTACCAGCAAAACGTACCGCCACCGGTGTTCAGCGGGCCTGGCATCCGCCCAGCAGAGGCTGTCGCCACGTTCGGAGCCACTAGAACGGTTCCTATCGGCCCACGAATAGCGACGCGCCGATATCTGCGTGTGAGCCAATCGAATAAACGCCGATATCATCTTTAAACGCCCAAACGGACCGCGTCGAAAAGGTAAATTCAGGCATATATCTTCTCTTCTCAGCCGACCGGGTTGAAGCCGGGGTCACTGGTTGGCTACCGTGACCGCCAGTTGTGCAACGACAGGCCCGGCAGATTTCGGGGCGCTGCACGACTCGGCGCAACGCCCACCGCACGCACCCCCCAGGCAGCGGCGGGAGACTGCAGCCGCATCACCGTGAAGCCGGAGGGTCTGCGTGCAGCATCGAAAACGGAGCGGTCGCCATCTGGGGCGTCACCGCATCCCGACGCCGCCTCGCAGTCGTTACGCCGCAGTGGTCACAAGCGCCGTCTTCGGCGCCGGCATGGTCGCGCTGGGCACCGCCTCGGCCATGCCCAGCGACTCCGCCGCCGACGCCACCGCAGTCCACAGCGATCCGGTTCTCGACCCCACATCGACCGGAGCTCAAGGCATCGAGGACGAGAACCGCGGCACAGTGGTCGATCGAGGCTCCCGCTCTGGGCGCAGCGCCACTCTCCCCGAAGGCAAAACCCAGGCCCCGCAAGATGTCTGGGTGCTCCCGGTCAAGAACTACGACTTGTCCTCCCTGTACGGCGCTCGCTGGGGAACCACGCACTACGGAGTTGACCTGGCGGGCTCCTACGGCACCCCGGTGTATGCCGCGCACGAAGGGGTCGTGACCAGAGCGGGCTGGTTCGGCGGCTACGGGTACGCCGTCGAAATCGACCACGGCAACGGCGTCACCACCCGCTACGGGCACAACTCCGAGGTGCTGGTGTCCGTGGGGGAACGGATCCAGGCTGGCCACCAGATCGCGAAGATGGGCAGCACCGGCTACTCGACCGGCAATCACTCGCACTTCGAGGTCCGGATCAACGACGACGCGATCAACCCGGTGCCCTTCATGCTGAACCGCGGCGTCGACATCCCCCG
>JBOGDL010000157.1:0-4184 GCA_050701815.1 Micromonosporaceae bacterium
ATCCGCACGCGCCCTGGCAGTTCCAGGCCCGGCAGGCGGTCGAGACCTGGATCAAGTCCATGGAGTCCGAGCCTGCGCTCACCCTCAGCTGGATCCGTGAGGTCCCCGCGCTCGGCGACACCGCGCGCGCGTTGCAGCGCGAGACCATGGACGCCTTCGTCGCCATGATCCAGACCCTGTGCGACACCGAGGAGTGGCGGGCCGCCCGGGGCGGGCCAGTGCCCCGACCGCTCGCGATCATGCTGCTGGGCGGGCTCCGCGAACTCTGCGCGACCACGGTCGAGGACGGCGGTCGGATCAGCGATGTCACCGAGGTGGCCGTACAGGCTTCCATCGCCCTGCTCAGCCCACCCCGGTAGATCACAGCACCCTCGCCGGGGCCGCTTTGGAAAGCCGCGGGCGAAGCGGCCGCGAGCCACGGCCAGGTCCTACGGCGGCGGTGGTGAGTCCTCGGTCGCCGCGCGGGCCGCCGCGCGCTGGGCACGGGCCCGCCGCTTGCCCTCATGCATCGCTTGCACCCGGGCCACCGGGATCTTGTGCCCTTCCTCGACCAGCGCCGGGGCGAGCGGTTGTGGCGCCGGCATCAATTCCACCCACGGGTTCGAGTCGGCGAGCAAGGCGGACGCGTTCCGGATCGTGAAGTCCGCTGGCGTCACGCGTTCCAGGTCGTCCCAGGCCACCGGGAACGACACCGGGGTCCCCGGTCGCGCCCGCGGGCTGTACGCCGCCACCACTGTCGCGCCACCCGCGCGGGTGGAGTCCAGGAACACCTTGCCGCCGCGATCCTCCCGGATGAACGCCGTGGTCGCGAGCTTCGGATCCAGCCGTTCGGCCCGGGCCGCGAGTGCTCGGGTCGCCGCCGCCGCGTCCTCGATCGGGGTCTGCTCAATCGGTGTGAACACATGCAGCCCCTTGGCCCCGCTGGTCTTGACCGCGCCCGCCATCCCCACCTCGGCGAGCGCCGCGGCCACCAGCAGCGCCGCGCTGACCGCGGTGGAGAACGGGCCGCCTTCCGGAGGGTCGATGTCCAGCACCAGGTGGGTTGACCGGTCCCAACGTTCGGCGCGCACCAGCGTCGGGTGGTACTCGATCGCGCGCTGATTGGCGAACCACAACAACGAGCGGCGGTCCTCGCAGAGTGCGTACGTCACCTCGCGTCGGGACGACTCCGCCCAGACCGTGACCCGCCGCAGCCATGGCGGGGCGTACTTCGGCAGGTTTTTCTGCATGAACGGCCGCTGCCCGCGCAGCACCCGGATCACCGACAGCGGCCGGCCCCGCAGCTCGGGCAGAATCCGTCCCCGCGCGGCGTCGAGATATTCGACCAGATCCCGTTTGGACGCCTCGGCCCCGTCGAACAGCGGCTGGTCCAGGTTCGTCAGCCGAACCTCATCGGGCGCCTCGTCCCCGCTCATCACGTCACCTTCGCACGGTCGCATGGTCAGACGCGACTGAACCTCGAATCTGCGATCCGGCCACGACAGACCGGCCCGTGGTAAGCCGCCCCAGCAACGGCTCGGGCGGCCCCCGCGGATCGCGAGGGCCGCCCGAGGCAGCGTTGCTGACTTACAGGTTGGTCGTCACCGCCGCGTACGCGTCGACGATGCCGTTGCCGTAGAAGCCGTTGAAACCCTTGCCGCCGGAGCAGTACGCGTTGAACTCCGCCGGCCGTCCTTCATTGGTGTACGTCTGCAACCGCGGCGACGGGCAGGCGTGCTCAGCCGCGGTCCGGTACAGGTGGTCCTCCACCTTGTCGGGCGCCAGGCCGTAGCCGCCGGCCTTCGCGGCGCCGTGCTCGCTGACGATCAGCGCGGCCACCCCAGCGGCGTGCGGCGAGGCCATCGACGTGCCCTGTAGGTACGTGTAGTACCCGCATTCCCCGGATCCGGTGCAGTCCTTGAACACCTCGCCTTCGTTGCCTGGAACGATGTCGCCGTTCTCATCGACCAGGCCCTCCTCCTGCAGCACATGCTTCGGGTACGACGAGAGGATCATGTTGCCCGGGGTCTGGAACGTGTCGGTGCCGAAGCCGTCCCGGAACCAGCCACCTGGCGCCGCGACAGAGATCTGCTCGCGGCCGTAGTTGGAGTAGTCCGACTTCTTGCCCGACGGGCCGAGCGCGGACACCCCGATCACGTGTGGCCCTTCCACCGGAAGGTCCCAGCAGGTGTCGTTGTCGACAGTCCGGTCGTACGCGGAGTCCGCCGGGTAGTCCGGGCTGGAGGTGTCCGTACGCGGATCGCCCAGGTCCTCGTGGTTGTTGCCGAGCGCGCCGACCATCGTGACGCCCTTGCGGTGCGCGTAGTTCAGGGCTCGGGCCATCCCGGCGATGATCAGCTTCTGCTCGGCCTTCGCGGCGTCGGAGTCCTCGGGTGCGTTCAGGCAGTTGTACAGCCACGGGTCGACGTAGAAGGACATGTTCACCACGTCGATTCCAGCGTCGCCGGCGTACGTGAGCGCGTTGACCACCGGCTCCAGGAAGAAGTACCCGGAGTCCTGGCCGCCCTTGAGTTCCACCAGTGAGACGTTCGGCGCGACCCCGGAGAGTCCGAACCCGTCAGCGGCGGCGCCGACCGTGCCGGCGACGTGGGTGCCGTGGCCGCCGTCGTCGGTGCCGACCGGGTCGAGGCAGCTCGCCACCTCGCACGGGCCGTCGACATCGGTCATGTCCTTGGCGAAGTTGCGGGACGCGTCGGCGTCGAAGTTCGCCGCGAGGTCCGGGTTGCTGGCGTCCAGACCGGTGTCGAGGATGCCGACCTTCACCCGCTTGTCACCAGGGTTCTTGGCGCGCGCCTGGTCCGACTTCACCATGCCCAGGCCCCACAGCTTGTCGTCGAGCGGGTCCATCCCATCGGCCTCGCTGTGAACCGAGCCGCTGCCCCGGTCCGCGCGGCCGGCCCTCGTCAGGTGCTCGGCCTCCACCGGGTCGGGCGCGGTCGGGCGGGCCTTCGGCGCGTACCCGATGGGGGCCCGGGGCGCCGCGCCCACCAGGGCCTCGGTCGAGGCCGCCTGCGCCGCGAAGTCCTTGTCGGTCGAAATCACCCGGTACATGCCCACGGCGTTATTGCGGTCGACCACCTTGCCGCCCGCGTTCTCGATCGCGGCGGCAGCCTCGACTGCGGACGCGCCTTCATCAGCCAGTACGGTGTACTCGGTTTTTTCCTCCGCGGAGGCGGTGAGCGGCAGAACCACGGCCGATGCCACCGCTGCGGACACCACCGCCGCACCGGCTATCACATGGCGGATCCTCACAAGATCCCTCCCAATCGACGAGCTTCCATCCCGCGCATCTAACGTGATGCGGCCCTTTCGCCGCCAGAGGGAAAACCCTGGAATCGAGCCAGGCCAGACAGTTCTGACCGGTATGTCGCCAAGGTCAGGCCAATGTCACGACGACCTGCCGCCATGCTCTTGGGCAGGGTCGCCAGACCAGGCCTGGCGACGTCGAGGTCGGAGAAGGGCTCGCCGACGCCAGGGGCGAGCGTGGTGGGTGCTGGCGCGTGACTCAAGCCGCCTCGAAAGATAGCATCACGACGCATGGCGACGGTCGTAGATTTGCTTCAAGGCCGGGTCGACACCGTACCCGACGACCGCGTCTTTCTCTTCCAGGGGGAAGCCCCCGACTGGGTCACCTGCGCTGAGCTTGACCATGCGGCGCGTGCGATCGCGGCCACTCTGTCGGCGCACGATGTGGCGGGAAAGCCAGTGCTGTTGCTGTACCCGCCAGGACGCTCCTATGTGGAAGGCTTCCTCGGCTGCCTGTACGCGGGCGCGATCGCGGTGCCGGCGTACCCGCCCGATCCGGCGCGGTGGGACCGCACCCTACCCCGGCTGCGAGCGCTGATCGCCGACTGTGGCGCGGCGGCAGCGGTGAGCCTGTCCGCGGTGGTCGAGGCGGCGCCAACCCTGGCCGCCCAGGCCCCCGAGCTGGCCACGTTGCGCTGGGTGGCGACCGACGCCCTGCCCGCCGGCGCCGCAGACCACTGGCGTCCGCCCAGAATCGACACCGACTCGCTCGCGTTTCTCCAGTACACGTCCGGCTCGACCAGCGCCCCCAAAGGGGTCATGCTGACCCACGCCAACCTGCTGCACAATCTGGACCTGGTACGCCGCGGCTTCGGCGCCACGCCCGCGGACATCGGGGTGAGCTGGCTGCCGCCGTACCACGACATGGGTCTTATCGG
>JBOGDL010000158.1:0-23670 GCA_050701815.1 Micromonosporaceae bacterium
GTGGTCGCGTACGGCCATCTCAGCTGCGACAAGGAATCTTTCCACGTACGAACCGACGTGACCGCCTTCAACGACGATCAGGTGGTCTTCGAGCGCGAGTGGCGCTTCCGCACCCCACGCGACCTGACCTGATCAGAGGTGAACACCAGATGAGCTCTAAGAAGCCCCCTGTCGACACTCTTGCCCTAGGAACGAACTGGTCTCGCCGGGACCTCCTGAAAGGCGGCGGAATGCTGCTGGCCGCCATCGGCGGGGGGCCGGTCCTGGCGGCGTGCAGCGGCGCCCGCAGCGTCGGGCAGGGCAAGGACGACGGAAGCCTCGCCATCCGCACGGTGCAGGACATCGAGAACCTCGACCCCGCCTTCATGAGTTCCACTGTCGACGACGCCGTCATGGTCTGCGTCGGCGAGAATCTGATCACCTACCGGCCGGGCAGCACGAAACCCGTCAACGAGCTGGCCGAGGAGATCACCTCGTCGAAGGACGGGCTCACCCACACCTTCCGATTGAAGCAGGGCATCCAGTTCCACGGCGGCCACGGTGAGGTCACCGCCGAGGACGTGAAGTTCTCCTTCGAGCGGATCGCGGGCCTGACCAAGCCCAAGCTGAACTCGACGTACGAAGGCGACTGGGCGACGTTGCAGGAGGTTGAGGTCACCGGCACACACACCGGTGTGATCAAGCTGAGCAAGCCCTTCGCTCCACTGTTCACCACGACGCTGCCGGGCAACGCCGGCATTGTCATCTCCCAGGCGGCGTACCAGAAGCTCGGCAAGAAGTTCGCCACCCAACCCGTCGGCACCGGCCCGTACCAGTTCGTCACCTGGAAGCGCGGCCAGCACACCCGGCTCCGGCGTTTCGACAAGTGGAGCAACCCGGCGCAGAAGTGGGCGAGCAAGCCGAAGTGGGAAGAGATCAAGTTCGCCGTGATTCCGGAGGACAACTCCGCCGACATCGCGGTCGAGGCCGGGGAGGTGGACTTCGGTCAGATCGCTTACTCGTCGGTGAAGCGGTTCACCCGCAACAAGGAGTTCAAGGTGACCACCCAGCCCACCTTGGACTACGCGTTCATCGGGTTCAACGTCACCGACCCCAACCTCAAAGACGTCCGGGTACGCCGAGCGCTCCGGCAAGCGTTGGACGTCGACTCCATGCTGGAGGCCGCCTTCGACGGCGAAACCAGGCGCGCGTACGCGCTGGTCTCCCCCGAGATGCCGATCGGCCACTGGAAGGACGCCCCACGCCACAAGCCCGACCCGGAGGCGGCCAAGCGGCAGCTGCGCGAGGCCGGCGCCGGCGACCTTCACCTGGAGATGGGGGTGGGCAAGGAGCCGGGCGCCGAGCAGGTCGCCGAGGTGGTGCAGCAGAACCTGTCGGACATCGGCGTCAAGGTCACGATCAAGACGTACCCCGATAACCAGATGCATGAGCAGGCCAAGGGCTTGCAGATGTTCTACATCTCGTTCAGCAACCAGGCCGACCCGTCCTGGGCGACGGTGTGGTTCACCGGGGCCCAGGTCGGGGACTGGAACTTCATGTCGTGGTCGAACCAGGAGTTCGACAGGCTCCACGACGCGGCGCTGGTGGAGACCGATCCAGCTAAGCGCGACGAGATGTACATCAAGATGCAGCAACTGATGGACGACGACGCCGTCGCCGCCTGGGTGATGTACCGCACCAACCACTACGCGCATCGGCCCGAGCTGCACCCGTCCCTGATCACCCAGCGGCTCGGCAAGTACCGGGCCTGGGCGTTCACCGGCTGAGGCCCGCTCCTGATGCTTCGGTACCTGCTCTGGCGGCTCGGGATGACCGCAGCCGTGGCCGTCGTCGTGACCGCCTTCCTCGGGATGCTGGTCAACCTCATCCCGGGCGATCCGGCCACGATCGTGATGGGACCGCGCGCGAACCCGGAGCTGGCCGCGCAGGTTCGCCACGAGATGGGCTTGGACCAACCGGTCTGGGTCCAGGTCACCACCTTTCTCTGGGACGCTGTTCGCGGCGACCTCGGCGTCGACTTCGTCTCGCACCAGGCGGTGACGCAGATCCTCGGCGCCTACCTGCCGCACACGATCATCCTCGCGGTGACCGCGCTGGGCCTGGCCGCGGTGGTCGGGATCCCGCTGGGGGTCTACGCCGCGACCAAGCCCGGCACGATCGCGGACACGATCACCAGCCTGCTCTCGGTCTCACTCATCACGATGCCGTCGTACGTGGTCGCGCTGCTGTTGCTGCTGATCTTTCCGGTGCTGCTGGGGGTGCTGCCGGCCGCGGGCGCCGGCGACCTGCTGGCGCCGGGTGACTACCTGCGACACCTCATCCTCCCGGCCTCCGCGCTGGCGCTGGTGTGGGTGGGCTACCTGGCTCGGATCGTGCGCAGCAGCATGCTTGAGGTGCTCGGCGCCGACTACATCCGGGCCGCGCGCGCGCTCGGCGTGTCCGAGCGACTGGTCGCGTACCGGTACGCCTTGAAGAACGCGATCGTGCCCACCGTGGCGCTGCTGGGCGTGAGCCTCGGGGACCTCCTCGGGGGCGCCGTGTTCGTGGAGGTGATCTTCTCTCGTCCAGGTCTGGGTTCGCTCATCGTCGAGGCGATCAGCGATCGCAACTACCCGGTGGTGCGCGGCGGGGTGCTCGTGATCGCCCTGATGTTCGTGCTGGCGAACCTGGCCGCGGACCTCTCGTACCGCTTCCTTGATCCCCGGATCCGGGTGGAAGAGTCCGGGAGGCTGGCATGACGCAGTCGATGCGCCGCAGCGGCCGGGCCTGGGTCGGGGTGATCCGCGGGATCGCCAGCTCGTGGCAAGGACTTCTGGCGCTGGCGCTGGTCGGGCTGGTGCTGCTGGCCGTCGCCTTGGCGCCGCTGATCGCCCCGTACGACCCGATGCAGCAGGACATCGCCGCGCGGTTGCAAGGGCCGTCGAGCCAGCATTGGCTCGGCACCGACACGCTCGGCCGCGACCTGCTCTCGCGGGCGATTTTCGGCGCCCGCATCGAGATGTTCGTCGCGATCCCGGCCGGGATCATCGCCCTGGTCGCCGGGCTCACGCTCGGCGCGGCAGCCGGTTACATCGGAGGGCGGACCGACCGGGTGCTGGTGGTCCTGATGGACAGCATGCAGGCCTTTCCGGCCGTCGTCCTGGCCCTGGCGCTGCTCACCTTGCTCGGCCCGTCGCAGCGCAACGTCACACTGGTGGTCGCGGTGGCGTTCGCGCCCGCGTACGCGCGGATGGCGCGAGCGTCCGTGTTCGTGGTACGCGAGCAGCCGTACATCGAGGCAGAGCGTTCGCTTGGGGCCGGCAACCTGAGGATTCTCGGACGCCACGTGGTGCCGAACGTGATCGCCCCGCTGTTCATTCTGATGGCGATCAACATCCCGGTCGCGGTCACCATCGCCTCCGGGCTCTCGTTCCTCGGGCTCGGCGTGCCGCCGCCGGAGCCGTCCTGGGGGGTGATGCTCTCCGATGGATTCGAGCGGGTGTGGGAGACGCCGTGGCCGCTGCTCGTCCCGGCGTTCGCGCTGGTGCTGACGACCCTGGGGTTCACGTTGCTCGGCGAGTCGCTCCGTGACCATCTCGACCCACGACTGTCCGGAACCCGAGGAGCGACCCGTGGCTGAACCCGCGCTCACAGTCGAGAACCTCCACGTGGAATACCGCGCCCAGGCGAAGAGCTTCGAGGCGCTGCATGACGTGAGCCTGGAAGTCTCCCCCGGCAGCGTGGTGGGCGTGGTCGGCGAGTCGGGGTGCGGCAAGTCGACACTGACGGCTGCGATGATGCGGCTGCTGCCACCGAACGGGAGAGTCACTTCCGGGCGAGTGAGCTTTGAGGGTCGCGACCTGCTCTCGTTGCCCGAACCCGCGCTCCGGGGGGTACGTGGCAGCCAGATCGGCATGATCTTCCAGGACCCGCTGACCAGCCTGAACCCCACGTTTCGGGTGTCCACGCAGATGATCAACGCACAGCGCGCTCATCCGCCCGGCAATCGTGACAGCGCCGACGTGTCACGTGAGCGGGCGGTGCACATGCTCGATCGGGTCGGCATCCCCGACCCGGAGCAGCGGATCGACCACTACCCGCACCAGTTCTCGGGCGGCATGCGGCAGCGAATCATGATCGCCACCACCCTGCTGCTGCAGCCCGCGGTGCTGATCTGCGACGAGGCCACGTCGGCGTTGGACGTGACCCTGCAGGCTCAGGTCCTTCAGATCCTGACCGATCTGTGTCGGGATCAGGGCGCCGCGCTCGTCATCGTCTCCCACGACATCGGCGTGATCGCGCAGATGGCTGACCAGATCACCGTGCTGTACGCCGGTCGCGTGGTCGAATGCGGTGCGGCAACCGACGTGCTGAACCGGCCGCAGCACCCGTACACCCGCAAGCTGCTCGCGGCGGCGCCGTCGCGCCACCGCCGCAAGGAGCGGCTGTCCTCGATACCCGGTCGGGTTCCGAGCCTCGCCAGCCTGCCCGCCGGGTGCACGTTCGCCACCCGCTGCCACGCGGTGGAGCCGGTCTGCGAGGCGGCCGAGCCGCCGTTGCTCGACGTGGACTCGCAGCGCGTGCGGTGCCTGATCGAGGTGCGGGACGCGCACCCGGACGAGGACGGCGCCCTGTCTGTCCAGGACCGGTCTCGCAGCGTGGACAAGGACGACGCCACGTCGCCGAGTCCGCTGCTGGACATACGCGGCCTGCACGTTCGTTTCGGCGAGCACCGTGGTCTGCTCGACGTGGTCGGGCGGAAGCAGCGGCATGCCGTCAAGGCCGTCGACGGGGTCGACCTGGCGCTCGGGCGGGGTGAGATCGTCGGGCTGGTGGGCGAATCCGGGTCCGGCAAGACGACGCTCGGAAAGGCGTTGCTGCGACTGGTACCCACCACCAGCGGCACGGTCTCATTCGACGGCACAGATCTCGCGACCGTCGGGCGCCGGGACTGGCGGCAGGCCCGGCGTCGCCTGCAGATGATCTTCCAGGAGCCGTACGGGTCGCTGAGCCCTCGGCTGCGGGTCGACCAGCTGGTCACCGAGCCGTACCAGATCAACCGAACCCCCTCCCGAGACCGGTATTCAACAGACGATCTGCTGCAGCTGGTCGGGCTCTCCAGCGAGCAGGCGACGAAGTATCCGCACGAGTTGTCAGGCGGGCAGGCTCGACGGGTCGGCATCGCGCGCGCGTTGGCCATGCAACCGGCGTTCATCGTCGCGGACGAGCCCACGTCGGGGCTCGACGTGTCGGCCGCGTCGGCGATCCTCAACCTGCTGCAGGACCTCCGGGCACGCCTGTCGCTGAGCCTGCTCGTGATCACTCACGACCTCAACGTGGTCGGCTATCTCGCCGACCGGATCGCGGTGATGCGGCACGGCAGGATCGTGGAGAGCGCGACCGCCGACGAGATCATGGACAGCCCGCGGCACCCGTACACTCGGAATTTGCTCGCCTCGATCCCCGAGCTACCCGGTGAGGCCACGCAGGGCGCCGCGATCTGACCTCACGGTTTGCACGCAGTCAGTTGGTGCTGGAACCCGCCAGATCGGAATACGCTGGCCGGACTGCCCGCCCGACGCCGCTCCACCCCGAAAGGACGCGCCATGACTGACCTGCGGCCACAACGCGACGACCGGTTTTCTTTCGGCCTGTGGACCGTCGGGTGGCAGGCAAGGGACCCGTTCGGGGAGGCGACCCGCCCGCCGCTGGACCCGGTTCAGACCGTGCACCGGCTCGCGGAGCTGGGCGCCTACGGAGTCACCTTCCACGACGACGACCTGATCCCGTTCGGCAGCGACGACTCCGAGCGCCAGCACCACGTGAAGCGCTTCCAGGCCGCCCTCGATGAGACCGGCCTCGTCGTCCCGATGGTCACCACGAACCTGTTCACACACCCGGTCTTCAAGGACGGCGCCTTCACCAGCAACGACCGCGACGTGCGCCGGTACGCCATCCGCAAAGTGATGCGCAACCTGGATCTGGCCGCCGAGCTGGGCGCCGCCACGTACGTGTTCTGGGGCGGCCGGGAAGGCGCCGAGACCGACGCCGGCAAGGACGTCCAAGCGGCGCTGGACCGCTACGCCGAAGCGATCGACCTGCTGGCCGGGTACGTCAAGGACCAGGGCCACGGGCTGCGATTCGCCCTGGAACCCAAGCCGAACGAGCCGCGTGGCGACATCCTGCTGCCGACCGTCGGCCACGCGCTCGCCTTCATCTCCACCTTGGAGCACTCCGACATCGTGGGCGTGAACCCCGAGGTGGGACACGAGCAGATGTCGAACCTCAACTTCACCCACGCCATCTCGCAGGCGCTGTGGCAGGGCAAGCTTTTCCACATCGACCTGAACGGGCAGCACGGGCCCAAGTTCGACCAGGATCTGGTGTTCGGGCATGGTGACCTGTTGAGCGCGTTCTTCCTGGTGGACCTGCTGGAGCACGGCTCCCCCGGCGGCGGCCCCGGGTACGACGGGCCACGCCACTTCGACTACAAGCCGTTGCGCACCGAGGACATCGACGGGGTCTGGACGTCGGCGGCGGCGAACATGCGGACGTACCTGCTGCTACGGGAACGGGCCCGGGCGTTCCGCGCGGACCCGCAGGTGCAGGAGGCCCTCGCGGCGAGCAAGGTGCTCGACCTCGCCACCCCCACCCTGGCCGTTGGGGAGTCGTACCGGGAGCTGCTGGCTGACAGGTCCGCGTACGAGCAGTTCGACCCGGACGTACGCGGACAACAGGGGTACGGCTTCGTGCGCCTCAGCCAGCTCGCGGTCGAGCACCTGATGGGCGCCCGGTGAGCCGGGCCCTCGTCGCCGGGGTCGACTCCTCGACCCAGGCGACCAAGGTGGTGGTCCGGGACATGGCGACCGGGGAATTGGTGCGCCACGGCAGCGCCCCGCACCCGCCCGGCGCCGAGGTGGACCCGGAAGCCTGGTGGACCGCACTGGGAGCAGCCGCCGACGCCGCGGGCGGGCTGGACGACGTGAGCGCGATCGCCGTCGCCGCCCAGCAGCACGGCATGGTGTGCCTCGACGACGACGGCGCGGTGGTACGCCCGGCGCTGCTGTGGAACGACACTCGCTCCGCCGACGCGGCTTCCGCGCTGGTGAACGAGCTGGGTGGCTCCGACGTCGGGCCCGCCGCGTGGGCAGCCGCGGTCGGGTCCGTGCCGGTCGCCTCGTTCACCGTCACGAAGCTGCGCTGGCTCGCCGAGCGTGAACCCGACAACGCCCGTCGCGCCGCCGCGGTCTGCCTCCCCCACGACTGGTTGACGTGGCGGCTGGCTGGCGGCGGTGACCTGGACGGGTTGCGCACCGACCGCAGCGACGCGAGCGGCACCGGCTACTGGTCGGCGGCGGGCGAGGCGTACCGGCTGGACCTGCTGACCCGGGCGTTCGGGCGACCCCTCCACGTGCCCGAGGTGCTGGCGCCCCAGGGCTCGGCGGGCCGCACCGCGGACGGGCTCCTGGCAGGCGCGGGTCCAGGCGGTGGGGTGCTGCTCGGCGCCGGGGCCGGCGACAACGCCGGGGCCGCGTTGGGCCTCGGCGCCGACCCGGGTGACGTGGTGGTCTCTGTCGGCACGTCCGGTGTGGTGGCCGCGGTGTCCGACGTGCCGTCAGCGGACCCCAGCGGGATCGTCGCCGGGTTCGCCGACGCCACCGGGCGGCACCTGCCACTCGCCTGCACCCTGAACGCCGCCCGGGTGCTCGACACCGCCGCGACGCTGCTCGGCGTCGACCACGCGGGCCTGTCCGACCTCGCGCTCTCCGCGCCACCCGGCGCCGGCGGGCTGGTGACAGTGCCGTACCTGGAGGGCGAGCGAACCCCGAACCGGCCGCTGGCCACCGGCTCGATGCACGGCCTGACGTCCGACACGTTCACCCCCGCGTGCCTGGCGAGGGCTGCTGTGGAGGGGCTGTTGTGCGGCCTGGCCGACGCGCTGGACGAGCTGGTGGCGATGGGCGCCCGAATCGACCGAGTGTTCCTGGTCGGTGGCGGCGCCAGGTCGGCGGCGCTGCGTGCGATCGCCCCCGCGATCCTCGGTCGGCCGGTGGCGGTCCCCGAGCCCGGCGAGCACGTCGCCGACGGCGCCGCCCGTCAGGCCGCGTGGGCGTTGACCGGCGAACCCGGGCCGCCTGCCTGGTCCCACTCCACCCACGAGGTGTACGAGGCCGAGCCCGCACCCCAGGTGCGCGCCCGGTACGCCGAAGCCCGCGACCTGATCCTCAACCGCCTCCCCGACTGACCCGAGCGCCGACCTGCCGCTGAAGAGGTCCGTGCCAGCGCCGAAAACGTCGCTGCCGGTGCTGTGGCGCTCGGTAGATTTCTTGGCAGCCGGTGTCGCATCCGGCGTCCGCCGTTCGTGGAGCAGGTGAGGGCGCGAGAGCCGCGCCCTGCGATTGAGGGAGATGACGATGAGCGACACCGGGAGCCAGTCGAAGACGCAGTACCTGCTGGGCGTGCACCACGGCGACGAGATCACCTGGCCCGACGGTGTGACGATGGAGCAGGTGTACGCCGACGTCGACGCGTTCAACCAGCGAGTGCAGAGCGAGGGGGCGTGGGTGTTCGGCGGAGGTCTGATGCCGGCATCCTCAGCCACGGTCGTGGACGCCAGCGGGGTCGAGGTGGTCACCACCGACGGCCCCTACCTGGAAAGTAAGGAGTACCTCGGTGGTTTCTGGGTCATCCAGGCAGCCGATCTCGACGAGGCGCTGCGCTGGGGTCGCGATGCGTCGGCCGCCTGCCACGGGCCGGTCGAGGTGCGGCCCTTCCAGCCCGAGTGAGATCGGCGCTCCACTCCAGACGAGGCTCGGTGAGCGTGCAGACACCTGAGGGGTCGGCGCTCACCGAGGTCGTGCGGGCCGAGCACGGCCGTATCGTCGGCGCGCTGGTGCGCCGGTACGGCGACGTCGAGCTGGCCGAGGACGCCGTGTCGGAGGCACTCGAAGCGGCCTGGCAGCGCTGGCCCGCGGACGGCGTCCCACCCAACCCCGGCGCCTGGCTCACCACCACCGCGCATCACAAGGCGCTTGATCGACTCCGGCGCGAGTCCACCCGCTTCCACCGCGAGAAGGAGGCGACGGCGATGCTCGACACCCCTGCCGACCCGCTCGGCGTCGTCGACGACGACCGGCTGCGGCTGCTGTTCATGTGCTGCCACCCGGCGCTGGCGATGGAGGCCCGCGTGGCGCTGACCCTGCGCCTGGTCGCGGGCCTGACCGTGGCCGAGATCGCGGCCTGCTTTCTGATGGAAGAGCGGGCGCTGGCCCAGCGCGTCACCCGGGCCAAACGCAAGATCCAGCAAGCCCGGATCCCGTTCCGGGTGCCGCAGCGCGAGGACCTCCCCGAGCGGCTCAGCGGCGTGCTCGCCGCGCTCTACCTGACCTTCAACGAGGGCTACCTGTCGGTGGGCGGGGACTCAGGCACCCGGCCCGACCTCGCCGACGAGGCGATCCGGATCACCCGCCAGCTGGTGGAGCTGATGCCGGCGGAGCCGGAGGCCCAGGGACTGCTGGCCCTGATGCTGCTGACTCGCGCCCGCGAGGCGGCGCGGGTCGTCGACGGCCGGCTGGTGCTGCTCGATGAGCAGGACAGGTCCCGGTGGAACCTCGAGCAGGTCGCTGAGGGCCGCCGGATCACACGCGCCCTGCTCGGCCTCGGCCGGCCCGGTCCCTACCAGGTGCAGGCCGCCATCAGCGCCGCGCACACCGACGAGCGGGTGCGGTGGGACGAGGTCGTCGGGCTCTATGACCTGCTGCTCAGCCTGGCGCCGACACCGGTGGTACGCCTCAACCGGGCCCTCGCGATCGAGCACACCGAGGGGCCGCAGGCCGCGCTGGCGCTGGTCGAGCCGCTCGCGCTCACCACGTACCACCCGTGGCACGTCGCCCGCGCCCACCTGCTGCGCCGCCTCGGTCGTCACGACGAGGCCAACCGGGCGCTCGACGCCGCGCTGGCGCTCGACCCGACGCCGCTGGAGCGGGACCACCTGGCGCGGCTGCGAACCACCGGGCCCGGCGGCCGCTGAGCCCGGCGAGCCGAGACACCCGCTGAGGGCGGGGCGCCGTGCGGTCAGGTGGCCTCGATCAGGTACGCGGGGCCCCACCAGTAGTCGCAGAGCCATTGCGGAGGCGCGGGGTCGAACCCCGCGGCGGCGAGGTCGGTGACCCACTGCGCGATCGGCTGCTCGTGATGTTGCTGATGGGCAGCGTCACCGAGCACCCCCAGCAGCACCGGCGCCAGGAAGCCCTGGGCGACCAAATCGCGGTCGGAGTCGTACTCGCGGATGCCGCGCTCGTACCGTGCCACGACGTGCCTGAACCACTCCGGCGTCAACCCCGACCCCAGTTCCGGGGTGTCGAACTCGACCAGCAACAACCGCTTCACCCGGGTACGCAGCCAGCTGAACAACAGGATCCGGTCCTGCCGGTCCAGGGCGAGCAGCGCGAAGGTCTCCTGTGCCAGGTCCCACGGGCCGATCTCCTGCAGGCCGCTGAACTGCTGCGCGGTCATGGCGTACGCACGGTGCGACACCCCGCGCCGCGACAGCTCGGCGGCCACCAGCTCGCCGCGTGCCGCCGACGGCTCAACCAGGTCCACGTGCCCCACGTCAGCGGTCAGGGACGGCAGCAGGCCGTGGCCCTCGCCGGCGCCGATGTCCAGCAGCCGACCCGGACGGTGCTTGGCGTACCGGTCCCGCAGGGCCCGGTGGGTCGCGGCGTAGAGATCCACGTTGCCGCCGCCGCTGGCGAACGCGGTGAACGCTTCCGGCGCCGCGTACACGTCGGTCCGCTCGCCCGTCGCCAGACGGGCGAGGTATCGGGCGGTCTCGGCGTACACCACCCGGTCCGGGTCGAGGTGTCGCGCCCGGTCGGCCAGGTCGGCGGCGCCGGTGACATCACCGGCTCGGGACCGCAGCATCGCCAGGTAGAAGTGCTCCTCGGCGGTGTCCGCCACGGAGGTCAGCTGCTGCCACGTGGCGCCAGCGTCGGCGGCGGCCCGGATCGTCTTCAAGGACATGCGATTTTCCGTTCTCGTGGCGTCAGTGGACAGTGGTCCGGTCGGACCGGCTGGCCGCGACGTGCCGCAGCAGCCGTCCGCCTCCATCCACAATGGCACCCGAGCCGGAAATGCGCAGAAACTGCCACATACACGCCTGATTGGACGTCACCACGGGAACTCCGAGGTCACGCTCCAGCGGCTCGATCGCCTCCCGGGACCGGAACCCGCTGCCGGGCAGCAGCACGCCGTCGGCGGCGCTGGGAAAGCCGCGGCGCACCTGGTCGTGTACGTCTTCCGGACGTACGGTCCACCGACCCCCGGCGTCGAAGATCTCGTACGCCGGCATCTCCCGCCACTGTTCGCCGAGTTCGAAGCCGACCAGCCCCGCCACCCCGAAACCGGCCCGCATCAGGTACGCCGTCGTCGCCTGGTACGTCGGCGTGGTGAACCACGGCGGCATCACCACCAGCGGATTCGACACGTCAAGGTCGCGCAGCGCCGCCGTCATCGCCTGGGCCGCGGTGAACACCGGCACTCCCGCCGCACGGGTCGCGTCGGCGGCGAATCCCGCATCGAACTCGGCGCCGCCGAAGAAGCTGCTGGACCCGAAACACAGGCAGATCGCGTCCGTGCCGAGCCGGGCGAGCTGTTCGATGCCGCGTGCCACGTCCGGCGCCTCCAGCATCGCGCCCCACGGGCTGCCGACGTACTCGATGCCGGGTCGTTTGGGGCTTTCGAAGCGGGCCGTGTGAACAGTGACGCCCGGCGGCGCCATCGACCAGATCTCGACCTCGGGGACCGGATCGTTGTGCACCACGAGAATTCCCAGGCGGGTTCGCCAGGTGCTGCTGTGGACGTCCATCGCAGTGCCTCCATCCTCAGGGCGGTTTAGCGGATGTCCCTGCCGATCTTCAATCGGCAGGACACCCCCTAGACGGGTTGATCGGCGCGGGCGCGGAAGCCGAAGAACGCCAGCGCGGCCCCCACCGCCGCAACCGCCGCCGTCAGTCCGAACGCGACGCCGAACCGGCCGTCGCCCGGGTCGGCGCCGAGCACCAGCACCAGCACCGCGACGCCCAGCGCGCCCCCGATGTACTGAGTGGTGGTCATCAGCGCCGACCCGACCCCCTGGTTGCTGTCGGCGATGTGCTGGGTGCCGGCCATGAACATGGTGGAGAACGTCATGCCGTGGCCGATCCCGCTCACCAGCAGCCCCGGCAGCAGGTGAATGAAGTAGTTGTCGCCGCCGATCTGCGCCGCGAGCAGCAGCAGGCCGACCGCGTCGACGGTGAACGCCAGGATCAGGGTCCGTCGCACTCCCAGCGAGTTGGCCAACTTGCCGGCCAGCACGTTGCCGGCCGAGATGGTCAGCGCGAACGGCAGGAACGCGAACCCGGCGGCCAGCGGCTGGTAGCCCCGGCCCTGCTGCAACAGCAGCGTGATCAGGAAGAACTCCGAGGCCGCGACGCTCGCCATGTACAGCGCGGAGGCCCCGCAGCCGAAGACCAGAGACCGGGTGCGCCGCAGCACCGGATCCACCAGCGGATGCTCGCTGCGCCGCTCCCAGCCGGCGAACCCGAGCGCGAGCGCCCCCGCGCCGCCGAGCACCGCCAAGGTCAGGGTGGCGGTCCAGCCGAGCTCTGCCGCCCAGGTCAGCCCCAGCACCAGCGCGAGCACCGCGGCGGTGCAGAGCACCGCACTCGGCACGTTCAACGGCAGCCTGCGGCGGGCCGCCGCGGCATGCGCCGGCAGCAGCCGTGGCGCGGCCAGCACGCCAAGCAGCGCCATCGGGATGTTGATCAGGAAAATCCACCGCCATGAGATCTCGGTCAGCACGCCACCGAGCAGCACCCCGGAGGCGAGCCCGGTGGCGCCCACCGCGCCCCAGATCGACAGCGCCCGGTTACGTGCCTTCCCGGCCGGGAAGGTGGTGTTGATCAGCGCCATGATCGCCGGCTGCATCAGCGCCGCGGCGATTCCCTGCCCGGCCCTGGCCACCAGCAGCGTCCCGACCTGCTCGGCCCGACCGCCCAGCAGCGACGCCACCCCGAACAGCAGCAGCGCGGCGATGAACATGTTGCGCGGGCCCAGCCGGTCCGTGGCGCGGCCGCCGACGATCAGGAACCCGGCGAAGAAGACCGCGTACCCGCTCACCACCCACTGCAGGGCGCCCTTCGACATGCCCAGCTCCGCGCCGATGCTGGGCAGCGCCACAAAGACGATCGAGAAGTCGATGGCGATCAGCACCTGGGCGGCGGTCAGCAGCGCCAGCACTCCTGCGGCCCGCTTGCTGGCCGTGGGCGCCTCTGTGGACATGGTCATGGTCGATCACTACCTCGCTGTCGATGGGATGGTCTCGGGGCGGCCGGCGCTCGCGCCGGGTGGAACGGGTGTTTCGGCGCCGGAATTCCCCGGACCCGAGAGGCCGCCGAGGATGCCGGACAGTGCCGCTGCCGAGGGGGCCACCGCGACCGCGCCCGCGGCGAAGAGCTGTTCGGACGTGGCGACGCCGTACCCGACGCCGACGGGCGCCATCCCCGCCGCCACCGCCATCCGGATGTCATCCAGGGCGTCGCCGACCATCACGCAGTCGGCCGGCGACGCGCCAAGATGCTCGGCCGCGAGCAGGGCAAGATCAGGGTACGGCTTACCGCGCGGAGCCATGTCGTGACAGACCACGGTGTCGAATGCGTCGATCAGCCCGGCAGCTCGCAGCATCTCGGTCGCACTCACGGTGATCTTGCTGGTCACCACCGCCAGCGGACGTTCCTGCCGGCGCAGCTCGCCGAGCAGCTCGACCACACCCGGGAACACCAGGGACGTCGCGGTCGGGACCACCTGGTCGGTGAACCGCTGCCGGAACCGTGTCTTGGCCTGCCCCACCTCGGGGTGATCGACCGGCAGGCCGAGCAGCTCCGAGAAGATCGCGTCCAGCGACCTGCCGATCAGAGCGCGGGCCGCCGCCTCAGCCGGGCGGGGGCGTCCCGTCTCGGCCACCACCTCGGCGATCAGCGTCGCGTTCGCCCCCGGCGTGTCCACCACGGTGCCGTCCACATCGAACAGCACAGGACCCCTCACCGCGATGCTCCTTGGGCAACCGCCGCTGGTTCGGCGCGTCCCGTCGCCAGCTCGACCCGCGCCGACGCCAGTTCGGCGGCCAGCTCGCCGGCCAGCCGCGTGGTGGACACCAGCACCGAGCGGTTGGCGGCGGTGGAGCGCCCCTTCGTGGCGGCCGAGACACTCGCCATCACGTGCGGTGTGACCCCGGGCCCGGCGACGCCGCTGGAGTCAGCCTTCCCCAGCGCCTCCCGGAGCGGACGTTCCAGCTCCTCGGCCGGGATCTCGTCGGCCTCGGCGATCGGATGGGTCACCAGGAACCCGCCGACCCCGTCCAGTCGCCAGTGGTGGTTGATCGCGGCGGCGATCTGGCTCAGCTCGTCGATCCGGTGCGGGTTCGGCTGGCCGCTGGACCGGCTCAGGTACGCCGGAAAGTCATCGCACCGGTAGCCGACCACCGGCACCCCCAGGGTCTCCAGGTACTCCAGGGTGAGCGCGGGATCGAGCAGGGACTTCGCGCCGGCGCACACCACGGCGAGCCGGCTGCGGCTGAACTGCACCAGGTCGGCGGAGATGTCGAAGGTCTGCTGCGCGTTGCGGTGCACGCCGCCGATTCCGGCCACCGCGAACACCTGGATGCCGACGAGTTCTGCTGCCACCAGGCCCGCCGACACCGTGGCCGCGCCCATGCCACCACTGGCCAGCACGGTTCCAATGTCCCGGGTGCTCACCTTCGGCACCCCGGGGGTGGTGGCGAGCTGGTCCGCCTGCTCCGGGGTCATCCCGACCAGGAACCGGCCGTCGGCGATCGCGATCCGCGCCGGCGCCCCGCCGGTGTCACGTACCGCCTGGTCCACGGCCGCGGCCATCTCGACATTGGTGGGGTACGGGGGGCCGTGACTGATGAAAGAGGACTCCATCGCGACCACCGGACGGCCGGCGTCGAGCGCCTCGGCGACCTCGTCGGACAGATGGATCAGCTCGTGCTGGGTGTGATGTGGCATCTGACTCCCCTTACGGTCGGGTCGGTGCGGCCCTGTCGACAGGCGATGCCTCGTCGACGAGCGAGCCTTGGCGCAGCGTGTGTCGGCCGGCGAACAGCCCGGGATGCGCGGCGCGAATCCCTTCGATCACCATCTGGTACGGGAAGTCGCCGAATTCGCCGTGCTCATGAAGGAACTCCATGTGGCGGCGACCCTCCTCGTCGTACGGGTGGTAGACGCTGTCGGCCCGGCCGTCGAAGTCCAACGGCTTGATCTGGTAAAGCCGGCAGAGGGTCCGGTTGAACACCGGGGTGGCCCGTACCCAGCGGCCTTCCAGGTGCACCGAGACCAGGGCGTGGAACCGGAACACGTCGCCGCCCACGAGCTGCTGCAGCCGGTCTGAGGCGAGGTGGTTGCGGACGTCGGTGAGCACCAGCCGGGTCGGCACGCCCAGCGCCCGGCCGGCCGCCGCGTACGCCACGGACTTGTGGATGCAGAAGCCGGTCCCGGCGTCGATCACCGAGCTGGCCTTCATCCCGGTGCGGGAGAGGTCCCGGCCGTACACCTCGTAGTGGATCGAGTCACGCACCGCGTAGTAGAGGCGCACCGCACGGTCGACCGGGTTGACGGCGTCGCCGGCGGCGCGCTCGGCGAACTGGCGCACCGTCGGGTGGTCACAGTCCAGGAACTCGGTCGGGCCGAGATGGTCATCGGGGTTCGCGGTCATGGCATGGCGCCTGCCTTTCCGTCTCGGACGGCGGTGGGAACGGCGCCACTCGCGGCCGTGGGAACGGCGCCACTCGCGGCGGTGGAGGTGGCGCCGCCCGCAGGTCTGGGGGCGGCGGGTTTCCGGGTGGCGGCGGGGCTGACGGTCTGCGCGCTCGGCGTCAGCCCGAGCATCCGGGCGATCCGGGCACGCTGGATCTCCGAGGTGCCGGAGTAGATGGTGCCGCCCACCGCGTCGCGCAGGCCCTGTTCCAGCCCGGTCTCAGTGAGGTAGCCGCGACCGCCGAAGATCTGGATCGCTGACAGCGCCGAGTTCACGTTGGCTTCGCTGGCGATCAGCTTGGCGATCGCGATGTCAGTGGTGACGTCCGCGCCGTTGTGGAAGGACTGGGCGGTGTCGTAGAGCCAGCGGCGTGCCGTTTCCACGCCGATCTTCATGTCCACGATCCGGTTCGCCACCGACTGGTACGCCCCGATCGGCTGGCCGAACTGGGTCCGCTCGGCAGCGTGCCGCACGCAGCGTTCCAGCCGGTGCTGCATCTCGCCCACGTTGATGATGAACGAGCAGAGGATCTCCCACTTCATCACGTGGTCGAGCACCATGAACCCGCCGCCGACCCGGCCCACCACGTTCGCCGCGGGGACCCGCACCCGGTCCAGCACCAGCTCGCTCATCGGGGAGGTGCGCAGCCCCATGGTCGGCACATCCGGCCCCACCGTCACGCCTGGGGTGTCCCGCTCCACCAGGAATGCGGTCAGGCTGAACGGCCCGAGACCCGGCTCGGTCTGCACGTACACCACGAACCGGGAGGCGATCGGCCCGTTCGTGATGAAGCATTTGGCGGCGTCGAGCACGTAGTGATCGCCGTCCGGCTTCGCGGCGCCGCGCATCCCGAACACGTCCGACCCGCCGTCCGGCTCGGTGATCGCGTGCGCCCCGATCGTGTCCCCGGAGCAGACCCCCGGCAGGTGCCGGTCCTTCAACTGGTCCGACCCGAAACGTTGCAGCGCGATCCCGGTGCTGACGATGTGGGTCGCCACGGAGAAGTTCAACCCGGCGTTGCGACAGCCGTGTCCGAGGCCCTCCAGCACGTACATCGTGGTGAGCAGGTCGTGGCCGCGGCCGCCCCACCGGACGCCGAACGGCAGCCGCAGCACCCCGGACTCGCGTACCAGCTGCCACGCCGGCTCGGCGAAGACCGCGTCCCGGTCGTACTCGGCGTGGCCGGCGCTGAGCCGGTCGCACCACGCGCTGAGCTGCTCGCGCAGCTGTCGCTGCTCATCGCTCCACTCGATCACGGATGGCTCCTCGCCCTGGCGGTCAGTAGTGGGAGAACTCGTGCTCGCTCAGGCTGTGCCGTTCGTCGCCGCGCAACGCGGGGGCGAACACGCAGATCAGCCGGAGGTCTTCGCCGTCGGCGGCGCAGAGGTAGTGCGCGTCGTGCTGGTTCAGCGCGTACATCGTGCCGGGGACGATCGGGTGGCTGCGGCCCTCGGCGTCGATCACCTCGCCCCGCCCGGAGATGCAGTAGCAGCTCTCCAGGTGTTTGCGATACTGCAGCGCGGAACGGGTGCCGGCCCGGACCCGGGTGTCCGTCAGCGTGTAGCCCATCCGGTCCCCGTCGACCAGGAACCGGTAGCTCACGCCGTTGCCCCACTCCACCGGGGCCACCTCGGACATGCTTCGTACGATCATTCCTTTCCTCCTGCTGCGTCGGAACCGACGGGGACGTCTCCGGACCCGGTCGGCCCGGTGTGGTGGTTCACGAAGAGTCGGATCGACCCGATCGACCGGAAGTTCTCCGGCGCGATGTCCACGTCGTCGATGGGGATCCCGAAGTGGTCGGCGAGCCAGGCGATGAGCCGGAGCAGGCCCAGGCTGTCGACCACGCCTGCGGAGATCAGGTCGAAGTCGTCGGGAAGCTCGTCGGGGTCCAGGTCGGTCGCGAACTCGGTCACGATGAACCGGCGGATGTCGCGGACGGTGTTCACGCTGCCCCTTTCTGTAGGTCCCGCGCCAGGTGTCGCCGGTCGACCTTCCCGGTCGAGGTCCTGGGCAACGGCTCGGCGACGAAGCGGAAGGTGGACGGGATGGCGACCCGCGGAAGCGTCGCCGCGCAGTGTTGTCGCAGCACCAAGCCGGTCAAGGTGTCGCCTTGACGGCGTATCACCGCGTGCAGCTTGTTTCCGGCGGTCTCGTCGGGCACCGCGATCACGGCCGCCTCCACCACCCGGTCGCAGGCGAGCAACGACTGCTCGATCTGCTCCAAGTTGATCCGGGCGCCCCGGACCTTGAGCTGGAAGTCGTCACGCCCGACCACGGTGAGCCGGCCGGAGGGTTCGCGGCGCACCAGGTCGCCGGTGCGGTACCAGATTCCGGCGCCGCCGCGGGGTCTCGGCACGAACCGTTCGGCGTTCCGGCCGTCGCCCAGGTACCCGGAGGTCTGGAACGGGGTGCGCACCACCAGTTCGCCGACACCGGGCCCATCGACGACAGCGCCGTCCACGACGAGCAGCGCCTCCACACCCGGTAGCGGGGCGCCGATCGGCAGCACCTCATCACTGTCACCGGGCCGGAACTCGTGGCAGAAGCTGTCATTGGTCTCGGTGCACCCGTACACGTTGAAGAACCGCGCGGCGGGAAACAGGCCCGGGAGGCAGGCGCGGAGCCGGGCTGGCGCGTGGTCGCCGGTCAGGATCACGGTGGTGACGTCCGGGAAGCTGCCGCCGGACTCCTGCAGCAGCCGGAACAGCAGTGGCACTCCCTGCACCACGCCAGCCGCCGTGTCGGCAAGCAGCTGGCGCAGCCGGGCCGGGTTTGCTGTGCGGTCCGGCTCGACCAGGGCGACGGCGCCGCCGGCGCGCAGCGTCGCCCAGATGTCGAGCAGGCACAGGTCGAAATTCAGCGGCGCGTAATTCAGCACGACGCGGTCCGGGCCGAGCCCGAAGTGGCGGCACGCCCAGTCGGTGAACCGGTCCACGGCGCCGGTCGACAGTGGCACTATCTTCGGCAGCCCGGTGGACCCGGACGTGGTGAGCATGAAACAGACGTCGGTGTCGGACCGTTCGGGGATCGCCGGCAACCGGCGGGTCGCCGCCGGACCGGCAGCCGGCCAGACATCCTCGGGGGTGACGACGGCGCCGCAGTCCGCGACCCGCGTCAGCTGCCGCAGCGTTTCGGCGCCCAGGTCCGCTGGCGGCAGCAGGAACGGCCTGCCCGCCGCGAGACACGCCAGGATCAGCGCCACGGACCGCAGTGACTTGGCGGCCGGCAGCGCGATCGGGCCCGGGCCCATCGTGGAGAGCCGGTGGCAGGCCTCGCCCGCGAGGCCGACCAGCTCGCCGTAGCTGACCGTCTCGCCCTGCCACAGCAAGGCGGGTGCGCCGGGACGCTGGTTCGCGTGTGCGGTGATCGCGGCGACCACCGCCTGCCGAGCCGTCATCGAAGCTCCCCTGTCCTCCCACGTGGACCGCCCGGTCGGTCAGTTGGTCCTGCGGGCTGCCGTGGGGGTCGCGACAAAGGCTGGCGGACACCGCTGTCCCTGCGCTTTCGCCAAGCTGTTGCGGCGCAAGGCGCGTGAAAGCCACTCGACAGCGGAACGAGACCAGCGCCGGATACCGTGCCGCTGTCGATCTCATCTCAGGAGGAAAGATGCGTGCGCCACGCTGGACTCGGATAGCCACCGCCGCGCTCACGGCCGTCGCCGCGCTGGCGCTGTCGTTCGCCGCCATCGCGCCGGCCGGCGCCGCGCCGGCTGGCCACGACACCGTCTGCGACGACACGCCGTGGGACCTGTGCGAGTGAGGACCTTCAAGCGGAAGGCCGGGCGGGGCTCAGCGGTGAGTTTCGCCCGGTGAGGCTCAGCTGAGTTTCGCCCGGATCCGGTCGGCCAGTTCCTGGGCCTGGTCGTCGGCTAACCCGTCGAGCAGCACGCAGGCTTCTTTCCAGGCGGCGTACCCGTCCGACAGCTCTCCGGCGCCGGCCCGGGTCTCGCCCAGCACGTCGAGCGCCCGCACCTGCCACAAGGTCGCTTTACGGGCCTCGAACGCGCTCAACGCGCGGAGGGCGCTGCGTTCCGCGGCGTCGTGCTCGCCCCGGGCCAGGTACAGCTGCCCGAGCGCCAGCACCACCCTGGAGTGGATCAGGCAGCCGCCGACCTCCTCGGCGATCCGCAGCGCCTTGGTCAGGCAGATCTCCGCCGCGCTGTGCTGCTCCTTGCCGGCGTGGCTGACGCCGAGCCCGTACAGGGCGTTGGCCTCGCCGACCCGGTCCCCGGTCTCGACCACGATGTCGCGGACCGCCCGGAACGACTGCTCCGCTTCGTCGTGCCGGCGGCGGCTGAGCTGGATGTCACCGAGCCGGTGCAGCGCCTGGGCCTCGACCCTGCGGTTGCCCCGACCCCGGGCCAGCGCCAGCGAAGTGTGCAGCAGCCGCTCCGCGCGGTCGAACTGGCGCAGATCCAGGTGGGTCTGGGCCAAGCCGCTCAACACGTGCGCCTCGGCCACGTGGTCGCCCACCTCACGGAACCCTTCCAGGGCCCGCTGGTACCGGCGCTGCGCCTGGGTGTAGCGCCCTTGGATCCGGTCGAAGAACGCCAGGTTACGCAGCGCCAGCGACCGCCCGAGCGGGTCGTCCAGCTCCTCGAAGGTCCGCAACGCGTGGAGCAGTGGCGAGGTCTGGTCGTCCTTGGACTCCAAGATGTCCAGAGACGCCAGCGAGCACAGGATCACCGCCTCGCCGCGCCGGTTGTCCCGCCGGCGGGTCACCGCCAGCGCCTGCCGGTGGCTGGCACGCCAGTCGTCGAAGTACCCCCGAGCCTCGAAGAACGTCACCGCGGTGACCGCGAGGTCCCAGCAGAGTTCGTCCAGTCCGGCGTGCGCGGCCTGGCTCACCGCGGACAGCAGGGCAGAACGTTCCGCCTCGAACCACACGATCGGGTCGGACACCACGCGCCGCAGGTACGCCTCACCGGGTCGCCACCGCTGGCCTGTGCCATGCGGCACCGTGTAGTCGCCGCCGTACATCCGCCGGTGGGCGGCTTCGGCGAAGGTCAAAAACGCTCCGAGGGTACGGGTGAGCGCGGCGGCACGTTCCGACTCCGGCTCCTCTGCCACGAGCCGTTCCCGGGCGTACACCCGCACCAGGTCGTGCAGCCGGTACCTCGGCAGCAGCTGGCCGGACCCGGGCGCCACATCGATCAGCCGTACGGTGACCAGCTCATCCAGCGCCGGCGTCACCGCCTCCGGAGGCTGATCGCACAGCGCCCCGGCGGTCCACGCCGCGAACCGAGCGGCGTCCAGCGAGCCGAGCAGCCGGAACAGCCGCTGCGCCGCCGGCGACAGACCGTGGTACGTGATCGCGAGGCTGGCGCGGATGTCGAGGTCGCCGTGCACCAGCTCGTCCAGGCGGGCCCGCTCGTCGTCGAGTCGGCTGGCGAGGAACTCAACCGGCCAGTCCGGACGGGCGGCAAGGCGGGCGCCGGCGATCCGCAGCGCGAGCGGAAGCCCGCCGCACAGGTGGGCAAGCCGTTCGGCAGCTTCCGGTTCGGCGTCGAGGCGTTCGGCGCCCACGACTCGGCGCAGCAGCCGTACCGCGCTGTCCTGGTCGAAGACGTCGATCTCGGCCCGTTCGGTGTACGACAGGCCGGTCAGCCGCCGCCGGCTGGTCACCACCACAGCGCAGCTCGGGTTGCCGGGCAGCAGCGGCCGAAGCTGGCTCTCGGACGCCGCGTCGTCAACCACGATCAGCACCCGGCGGCCGCCGAGCAGGCTGCGGAACAGCTCGGCGCGTTCCTCAGTGGCGTGCGGGATCTTCGCGCTGGGGGTGCCGAGCGCCCGGAGGAACCGTTCCAGGGTGGCGGCTGGAGCAGCCGGGCGCTGCTGCGAGCCGAGCAGGTTGGCGTACAGCTGGCCATCCGGGTACGCCTCCCGCACCCGGTGCGCGACATGAACCGCGAGCGTGGTCTTGCCGGCGCCACCCCGTCCGGTGACCATCACCAGGGGCGCCGCGCAGTGGTTGGCGGCGCGGTCGCTGGAGCCGGCCAGGTGCCGGACCAGCCTCTCGAGGGTGTCGGTGTGGCCTGTGAAGTCGGCGATGTCGGCGGGCAGTTGCCGGGGCGCCGCGACCTGCGTCCCGTTGTTGTCGGGACCGGCCCAGGGCCGGACACAGAGCCCGAGGCCCGGGCCCTGTTCGCCGGAGAGGATGGCGTGCTGGATCTGGCGCAGCCGTTCGCCGGGTTCGATGCCGAGTTCCGCGACCAGCAGCCGCCGGCCTTCCCGGTACACCTCAAGCGCTTCCGCCGGACGGCCGCAGAGGTACAGCGCCACCATCAGGTATCCCCGCAGCCGTTCCCGGAGCGGGTGTTCGGCGACGAGGGCGGCGAGGTCGCTGACAACGTTGTGCTGCAGACCGAGCTCCAGGTTGATCTCGGTCCACTCCTCGACTGCGCTGAGCCGCAGCTCGTCCAGCCGCACCGCCCAGGCCTCGATGTGCCGGGGCATGCCGTCCAGCACCGGCCCCCGCCACAGTTGCAGCGCCTCGTGGAGCCGGGCGCCGGCAGCGGGGAGCTGACCTTGGCAGGCCGCTTCACGACCGGCGGCGACCATCCGTTCGAACCGGGTCGCGTCCAGCTGGCCGGTGTCGACCCGGAGCAGGTAACCCTGTCCCTGGGTGAGGATCAGCTCACCGCGGCCGAGTTCAGCGAACCGGCGACGCAGCGCCGAGACGCAGATCTGGATCTGGTTGCGGGCTGTGTCGGGCGGGTCGTCCTGCCACACCGCCTCGATCAGCCGGTTCATCGACACCGTGCGGTTGGGCGCCAGCAGCAGCATGGCGAGAAGGACCTGCTGCCGTTGCGCCCGGATCCGGACCAGCCGACCGTCCAGGAAGACTTCAAGGGGTCCGAGGATCCGAAAGTCGACCTCGCCCCGCCGGCGCTGCTCCATGCCGGTCATCCCGCGCATGCGCGACACCACTGTGTCACGCGGTGGCCCGGTGTGGTCGGAGCCGCGACGGTGCGCTGATGTGCTGGGCCGACAGGCATTCTCAACCACTCTTCGTAGTTGTCAGATCATCACTGAGTGTGGCAACTATAAAATTCTCACGGTGGTATCGAAAGAGGCAAATTTTCTACAGATCGGTCAACCCGACTCAGTACGTGATCTGAACGACGTTCGCTCACCGATATGGGTGACCCGGACATTGCGTCCAGATAGGACGGCGCTGGCGTGGGGCCAGGGCGCCGCTCATTCCAACCAGGCCACGACGCGGCCTGCTGAGTCACGGCCGACGACAGCCGTGATGTCGTCCCAGCCGGTCCCATCCCGTTCGGGGCCGCCAAAGGGGAGCCATACCGCGTACGCCCCGACATGGCGTCCGCCGGTTGCCGGCAGCCGGTGAACCTGGGCCGTGGCGGTCTCATCGAACATGGTCACCGAGACGGTGGCGACATCGCCACGGACGGCTCCAACGAGGATGATCTTCTCCGACCGCGGATCCCCAGGGTCGAGGTACGGCAGCGGCTTCATCGGCAGCAGCGGCGGACCGGCCTCTTCCAGAGCCGGTGGCGCCGGATCGCAATAGATCGCCTGGTTCGGCTTGCCAGCTTGGGGTTTGAGGCGGGCTGCCCGTACGCAGAAGGCGCCTTCCGACAGCCAAGCAGAGGTTTCCCAACCGGGCACACTGGCGTCGATCACCACGGGCTGGCCCACGGTCGGCGGGTGCGCCGTGGAAGGCTCAGGCGTGGGCACGGACACATCAGCGGCGCAGCCCGACATCGTCAACAACGCCGCCAGGAGAGCGGGCGCCCACATCGCTTCCGCACTTTCTCGGTAGCCCTCGGTGCTCATCGAACGATGATATTGATCGCCCTGACGAAGGCTGTGGCCATCGCGCCCGCTCCGGGAGCGAGTGATGTGGCGC
>JBOGDL010000159.1:0-6017 GCA_050701815.1 Micromonosporaceae bacterium
ACTCGCCGGTGAGGTCTCCGAGCGGCACGGACGGGTCGGCGAGCTGGTCCGCTTTGACCGGTTGCCCGGAGCGGATCAGCGCCTGCACCGGGGCGATGCCGTCGTCCCACAGGTTGACGTGCATGCCGGCGACCACTCGCTCGTCCGAGAGCCAGAACGCGTAGAACGCCTTGCCTGCGACATCGCCCCGGGTGACCACCTGGTCGTAGCCGCCGGGCGGGAACCACCCCGCGAACTCCATGCCGGCGTCGTACTGGTCGGTGTAGAAGTACGGGATCCGGTCGTACGTGACCTCCTGGCCCAGCATCGCCTTGGCGGCGGCTGGCCCGCCGTTGAGCGCGTTGGCCCAGTGCTCCACCCGGATCGGGCGCCCGTACCGGGGATGGAACGCGGACGCGACATCGCCGGCGGCGTAGATGTCGGCGTCGGCGGTGCGCAGCGACCGGTCCACCTGCACGCCGTTGTCGACAGTCAACCCGGCCTGGGATGCCAGCTCGGTGTTGGGCGCCGCGCCGATCCCGACCAGCACCACGTCCGCGGGGACCTCGGACCCGTCGTCCAGCACCACAGCGGCCACCTTGCCCGCCTCGCCGCCGCGAATCGCCGAGACGCCGCGTCCCAGCCGCAGGTCCACCCCGTGGTCGGTGTGCACCTGTCCGAAGAACCCGCCCATCTCGACTCCCAGCGCGGCCTGCAGCGGGGCCGGTTGCGGCTCGATGACGGTGACCTGGCAGTCGTTCTGGCGGGCGGCCGCCGCGGCTTCCAACCCGATCCATCCGGCGCCGATCACGACCACCTGGCCGCCGCCCCGGATCGCCGCGGCGAGCCGGTCAGAGTCCTCGATTCGACGCAGGGTGAGCACACCGTCGAGGTCGGCGCCGGGAACGTCGAGGCGGCGGGGTGACGCGCCGGTGGTCAGCAGCAGCTTGCTGTAGTCGATTGCCTCGCCGTCGTCGAGCAGCACCCGGCGGTCGGAACGGTCGATGCTGGTGACCCGACTCCCGAGTCGCAGCTCCACCGAGTGCTCGGTGTGCCAGTTCTCGTCGTGCACGTACACCTTGGCCTTTTCTTCTTTGCCTTGGAGGTACCCCTTGGACAGCGGCGGCCGCTGGTACGGGCGCTCAGTCTCCTCGCCGATCAGGACCACGCGGCCGGCGAAGCCCTCCTCGCGCAGCGCCTGCGCCGCTTTCGCGCCGGCGAGGCTGGCGCCCACGATCACGAATGTCTGTTCAGTGTCCATTGACTCTCCTCGGTTCAGGGGCAACGTGAATGTCCTATGTGCACAGGGGGGCGACGGTGGGGCTGGGGCCGAGGCGCTAGGCGTTGATCCCGGCCAGAGCGAAGAATTCCTGCCGCGAGCGGGGGTCTTGCCGGAGCAGGCCGTGCAGTGCGGAGGTCACGGTACGGGCGCCGGTGGCCTGCACTCCGCGCAGCGACATGCACATGTGCTCGGCTTCCAGGACCACTCCGACGCCCTTCGGCGCCAGGTGTTCCTGCAGCCAGTCGGCGACCTGCTTGGTGAGGCGTTCCTGGACCTGCAGGTCGCGGGCGAACAACTCGACCACGCGGGCTAATTTTGACAGCCCGAGGATGCGCTCGCCCGGCATGTAGCCGACGTGGGCGACGCCGTGGAACGGCAACAGGTGGTGCTGGCAGAGCGAGTGCACGGGGATGCTCTTGGCGAGCACCAGTTCGTCGTAATTCTCGTCGTTGGGGAACGTGGTGAGGTTGAACTCACGTGCGGTGAGCAGCTCGGCGTACGAGGCCGCGACCCGTCGCGGGGTGTCGGCGAGGTGCGGCGAGAACGGGTCCTGCCCCAGGCTGCGGAGAAGGTCGGCGACCGCGCGCTCGGCGCCGGCCCGGTCCACGACCTCGCGTTGACGTACCACCCGTAGCTGGCGTACGGCCCCGGCGGGTTGGCGATCCGGGTCGTGCTCGGGAGCTGGTTCGCTGTGACCAGGTGTCATCGCGGACGCCCTTCCGCGGAAGCCTTGGCATCCATCACCGCCGCCCCGCCATCTTTATCCACACCATGAGGCTGACCAGGGATCAAATGACGCGTCAGGGGAGATATCGACACATCAGAAGCCACGCTCACCGCCTTCTACCATCAACAGCGGCTAACGTTAGAAGATGCCGCGCTCTTACGTCAATGTAGGTGATTTTTAGAATGGCTACGGGTAACGACGCCGAGTGGACGGTCGCCGCCGTGGCCGCGCTCGACGAGCCCACCCGACGCCGCGTCTACGACCATGTGGCTGCTCAGCCCGCCCCGGTGAGCCGGGACGCCGCAGCCGACGCGTTGGGGCTGCCCCGCAGCACCGCCGCGTTTCACCTCGATCAGCTGGTGAAGGTCGGCCTGCTCGACGTGGCGTTCGCGCGGTTGACCGGCCGTGCCGGCCCGGGCGCGGGGCGCCCCGCGAAGCTGTATCACCGGTCCCAACGCCAGGTCGCGGTGTCGATTCCGGGCCGGCGGTACGAGCTTGCCGGACGGTTGCTGGCAGCGGCGATCGCGGACGCGGAAGAGTCCGGCGCCTCACCTCGCGGCGCCTTGAACGAGCACGCGCGCGGACTCGGCAAGCAGCTCGGCGAGATGGCCCGCGCCGAACACACCGAAGCCCCCGTTCACCAGGGTGCCGCTGTGGGTGACCAGGACGCCGGGCGTCAGGAAGCCGACGACCGCGCCATCATGCTGCGCATCCTGGAAGAGCACGGCTTTGAGCCCCGCGTCGAGGACTCTGACCTGCTGCTCGCCAATTGCCCCTTCCATGCCCTGGCGCAACAGCACACCGAGCTGGTGTGCGGCATGAACCTGTGCCTGCTTCAAGGACTGGTGGAGGGGCTCGCGGTGACCGGTGTGCAGGCTCGCCTCAAGCCTGCCCACGGCCAGTGCTGCGTACGGTTGGAGGCAGAAGAGCCCCCGGGGCCTCACCAGGTTCCGGAGAGCGGCCCGCACGAGCCGGCGCCGCCGGCGACCAACGCGTAGGCCCCGGTCAGGCCTGGACCAGCAGCACCTCGAGCCGGCGCGGTCCGTGCACCCCTTCCACCCGATCCAGTTCGATGTCGCTGGTGGCCGACGGTCCGCTGATGAACGTGAGCGGGCGGGTCGGTTCGAGCCGTGCGACAGCCTCGGGGACGGTTTGCACCACACGCTCCGGTGTCACTACGCACACGTGCAGGTCCGGGATCAGTGTCAGCGAGCGTCGCCCCTGGTCAGGTGAGGCGTCGAGGACCAGCGTGCCGGTCTCGGCGATCGCCACCGCGCAGCCGGTGACCACCCCGTCCATCTGGTCCAGGTCCGCGGTGCCCATGCCGTCGTCGACGAACAGCTCGACCGGGTCAGGCCCACCCGCGCCGGGCGCCGGTCTGGTGCCAGCTCCGGGCCGGCGCGGCTTCCACTCGTCGGGAAGCCCGGGCGGAAGCACCACCCGACGTGCCCCGTGACCAGCGAGGACGCTGTCCACTGCCGCGCCGACTTCGGCGGCGCTGACGCGTCGCACCCTCGCCCGGTAATCGACGAGGCATTCGTCGAGCAGATCCAGCAGCGCGTCCGAGCCAGGGCCGTGGTCACCTCGCTCTCGGTAGTCGCGTGGCACGGGCGGGGCATCGGGCGAAGCGCCGAGCGCGGCCCGGATCCGGCTCAGCACCTCGGCGCGGGCATCACCGGTCATGGCTGTTTCCGTCCCGTCGCGGTTCAGACTCGGCAGCGCCGGAGCCCCGACGGCCACGGGTGCGGGCCCACCACTCCCGGAAGGTCTCCGGTGGCGGGGCCGGGGCGTCCCGGACCGACGTCCAGGCCGACAACGGCGGCGGCAGGGACCGGATCCGAGCGTCGGCGCCCTGACCTCGGGCGAGCAGGCGCCCGGCGCGGGAGGCGCGTTCGGCGGCGGCGAACCGGCGCGGCCCCCGCATCGTCCACGCGGCGGCCGCCATCGCGATCGCCTCTGCGGTCGGAATCCGGCGCTTGTCACGTACGGCTTCCACGTGCCGGGCCCGCAGGTGCACCAGCAACGACGGGATGTCGATCTTCACGGGGCAGGCGTCGTAGCAGGCCCCGCACAGCGTCGAGGCGTACGGCAGCGACGCGTTGTCCTCCACCCCGGTCAGCAGCGGTGAGAGCACGGCGCCGATCGGCCCCGGGTAGACCGACCCGTACGCGTGGCCGCCGGTGCGCTCGTACACGGGGCAGACATTCAGGCACGCCGAGCACCGGATGCAGTGCAGCGCCGCTCGACCCACCTCGTCGGCGAGCGCGGCGGTGCGCCCGTTGTCCAGCAGCACCAGGTGGAACTGCTGCGGCCCGTCGCCCGGGGTGACGCCGGTCCACAGCGACGTGTACGGGTTCATCCGTTCCCCGGTGGCAGAGCGGGGCAGCAGCTGAAGGAACACCTCCAGGTCCCGCCAGGACGGCAGCACCTTCTCGATCCCCATCACCGTGATCAGGGTGCGCGGCAGGGTGAGACACATCCGGCCGTTGCCCTCCGACTCCACCACCCCGAGCGTGCCGGTTTCGGCCACCCCGAAGTTGGCCCCGGAGACGGCGACCCGCGCGGACAGGAACCGGCGTCGCAGGTAACGGCGGGCAGCTGCGGCCAGCGCCGGTGGGTCGTCGGTGAGCGCCGGGTCGACATCGGGCATCTCGCGCAGGAAGATCTCCCGGATCTCGGCGCGGTTGCGGTGGATCGCGGGCACCAGGATGTGGCTGGGCTTGTCGTGGCCCAGCTGCACGATCAGCTCCGCCAGGTCGGTCTCGTACGCGTTGACGCCGATGTCGGCGAGCGCCTCGTTGAGCCCGATCTCCTGGGTCGCCATCGACTTCACCTTGACGACCTCACGGGCTCCGGTCGCCGTCACGATGTCTGCGACCAGCCGGTTGGCCTCGACAGCGTCCCGGGCCCAGTGCACGGTCCCGCCCAGGGCGGCGACCCGCTCTTCGAGCTGTTCCAGCAGCTCGGGCAGCCGGGCCATGGCCTGCGCTTTCACTGCGGCCCCGGCATTCCGTAACGCTTCCCAGTCCGGCAGCTCGGCGGTGACTTCCAGGCGCTTGGCCCGGATTGTGGTGGTCGCCTTGCCGATGTTGCGCCGCAGCTGCGGGTTCGCCAGCGCGGCCCGGGCCGCGTCCGGGAACGGTTCATCGCCCCGCAGGTGACCCACCCCGCGTGGAGCGTGGACAGGCATCCCCAGAAAGGTCGGGCCGGAGTTGCTCATGCGACCCCCTCCGTGGCTGCGAGAATTTCAGCCAGGTGCATCGTCCGCACCCCGGTGCGCAACCGCGACAGGCCGCCGCCGATGTGCATCAGGCAGGACGAGTCGCCAGCGGTGAGCACCTCCGCCCGGGTGCCGAGCACGTGACGCATCTTGTCCGCGAGCATGGCGGTGGACGTGTCCGCGTTCTTCACCGCGAACGTGCCGCCGAAACCGCAGCACATCTCGGCGTCCGGCAGCGTGACCAGGTCGATCCCGCGCACCGCGCGCAGCAGCCGCAGCGGCTTGTCATCCACCCGCAGCATCCGCAGCGAATGGCAGGTGGGGTGGTACGTGACCCGGTGCGGGTACGACGCGCCCACGTCGACCACGTCGAGCACGTCCACCAGCAGCTCTGACAGCTCGTACGTGCGGGCGGCCACCTGCTCGGCCCGGCTGGCCAGCCGCTCGTCCCCGTGCCGGCGCGCCACGTCGGCGTGCTGGTGGCGCACCGAACCGACGCACGACCCGGAGGGGGCCGCGACCACCTCGTACGGGGCGAACACCTCGACGTGGTGCCGCACCAGACTGAGGGCGTCACGCTGGTAGCCGGTGTTGATGTGCATCTGGCCGCAGCAGGTCTGCGCCTGCGGGAAGGCGACCTCGTGCCCGAGCCGCTCCAGCAACCGTACGGTCGCCTTGGCCGCGTCCGGGAACAGGGCGTCGGCCAGGCAGGTGACGAACAGAGCGATCCGCATCCCAGCCCTTCCACCGGCGGGTGCCGCTGCCCCAGGCTCACCGGCAGGCCGGATGGGCGCAGCCATTTCGCCAGG
>JBOGDL010000160.1:0-8824 GCA_050701815.1 Micromonosporaceae bacterium
GACGCGCTTCGACTTGCCCCGAGACTTGAACAACCCGACGAGGTCGTAACACACCGAACGCACAGCGCCGACCGTCTCTTGGCGCATCGACTGCCACAGGCTCACAGGGATCCCTTTCCAGCGACGAGCCCACGGCTGGGTCGGCGCCTTTAGTTCATTCCGCCCTGCTCAGGAGCCAACCCAGCGAGGACGATGAGGAGTACGGACTGCAGGGCGATGAGCAGCGCCAGCAGCACAGCGGCGCCACCCAGATAGCGGGGCCAACGCAGCGGTGAGCCGATGGAGCGCAGCATCGCGGCGAGGCCGAGCGAAGCGGCGATGATCGCAAAACCCAGCGCGATCATTCCGACGATCCGGACGTGGAACGCAGGCCCGGCCCCTGGGTCCAACTGCACCAGGTACGGAAGGGACTCGGGGATCATCCCGCCCAGCAAGCCGGTGAGGGCGAAGACGAACGCCGCCAGAGCCAGCGAGGGCGCCGCGAAGATCGTCGTGAACAGGGCGCCGTCGTGGTACTCCTCGTACCAGTCGTCGTCGGATTCGGAGTGCTCGTCGTCGCTCTGGCCATGGTGATCGAACGACGCGGGCGGGTTCGCGTAGTTGGCCGACGGCACCGGCTCCTGCGCCCGCCACACAGGTGACTGCCGCCATCGCTCGGGGGTGGTGTCAGGCGCCTCGGGCATCGGTTGGGTCGGGGTGGTCACCGACCCGGGACCAGCCGCGGCAGGGGACGCTGCGCCGAGGGCAGCTGTGGGCTCGTCGTCAGCGGTCGCCGATGGCGCCTCGAGCATGACTGTGGGCTCAGCGTCGGGATCGGCAACGGAATCCGACTCCCGCTGATCCCGGTCGCCACGTACACCGTTCGAGGTTTCTTTGGGTTCCAGGGTTTCGTCGGAACCTTCGCGTCTGTCCTTTAATGAGCCCTTTTGGAGCCGCCCCGAAGTTTCTGCCGCATCTTTTGCTGAGGAGTCAAGCACGCTGTCCACCACGCCATCCGCGATCTTCGCCGCCGCGTTCGTTTTGTCGGATCCCATCGGCCGCACCCTAAACCCTCCGGACCTTCCGTGGTGGGTCCGACTCGACTCATGGCAGTGTGGAGGGGTGTCCAACACAGTGCAGAGCCAGCCAACGGAATGGTTGACGTTGCCCGACGTCGCCGAGCGCTTCGAAGCGCCAGTCACCCGGGTGCGGCAGATGGTTCGAGACGGCGCGTTGCTTGCGGTCCGGCGAGATGGCGTGTTGCGGGTTCCCATCGAGCTGGTGGCAGACGACAACGTGCTCAAGCACCTTCCTGGTGTGCTGACGTTGCTTCACGACGCCGGGTACAACGACGAAGAGGCACTTCAGTGGCTGTACGCCGAAGATGATTCGCTTCCGGGGCAACCCGCGCATGCGCTCTCCGGTCACCTCGCGACTGAGGTGAAGCGGCGCGCTCAAGCGCTCGGGTTCTGACCGCCAGGTCGCGAGCCAAGCTCGGTGGTGAGTCAGCGGGGTCCTATCGGGAGCGATAGGCGGCGGCTGCGGCGAGGTCACGCAACGCGGTGACCGCTTCCGGGTCGAAGTCCGCGGATTCCAGGGCTGCCAGAGCCTGGCTGGTGAGGGAGCTGATCCGTTCCTCGGTGCGCGCCAAAGAGCCGGTCGCGGAGATGATCTCCTGCAGCTGTCGCACCCCGGCGTCGTCCAGTTTCGGGTCCCCCAGCAGGGTGTCCATGGCGGCGCGCTGACTCTCGTCGGCGCTCTCCATCGCGGCGGCCACCAGATAGGTGCGTTTACCTTCCCGTAGATCACCGCCGGTGGGCTTGCCGGTCTCGGACTCCTCGCCGCACACCCCGAGCACATCGTCCCGGAGCTGGAACGCCTCGCCCAGAGCCAACCCGTACCCGGAGTACGCGATCAGCTGCTCGGCGGCGGCCCCGGCGAGCGCGGCGCCGATCAACAGCGGCCGCTCCACCGTGTACTTGGCGCTCTTGTACCGCACCACCTTGCTGGCCTGAGCGGCGGAGCTGTCCCGGCTGGCCTGCGCCCACACGTCGAGGTACTGGCCTGCCATCACCTCGGTGCGCATGCTGTCGAAGTACGGACGAGCCGCGGCCAGGCGGCTTGGCGTCACCCCGGACTGGTTGAGCATCTCGTCGGACCAGACCAGGCACAGGTCGCCCAGCAGGATCGCGGCGTTCTCGCCGAACCGGCGTGGATCCCCGCTCCAGTCCTGCTCGGCGTGACGGGTCGCGAATCGCCGGTGCACCGCGGGCTCACCCCGCCGGGTGTCGGACGCGTCCATCACGTCGTCGTGGATCAGGGCGCCGGCGTGCAACAGCTCCAGCGCCGTGATCGCGGCCATCACCTCGGGGCAGTCCGGGCCGTCACAGCCCCGGTAACCCCAGTACGCGAACGCCGGGCGCATCCGCTTGCCGCCATTCAGCACGAAGGACTCCAACGCGTCGGCGACCGGCGCCAAGCTGGAGTCGATCGCCGCCAGCTCCTTGCGTCGCGCGACGAGAAAAGACTCCAACTCGCTGTCAAACCGGGCCCGTAGTCGGCTTTCCACCGGCGGCCTCACCCTCTGAAACGTTCCCACTCCCCGGATCTGACGCTAGCTGACAGACCAGCAGCCACGCCATACAACCCGCAGGCAAGCACGCCAGCCAGGCGCCGGCTTTCCCGCCGAGCTGGTGCAGACGCCGCGGGAACGGGGCAGTCTCGCCGGGCCGCGGGCCCGGCGACCGCACGGCGACAGGGGTGTCGAAGCCACCTCGCCCGCCGATGGCGAATTGCTCGCTGACCTGCTCCAACCGCGACGGACTAGAGTACTCGGGGTGACGATCGGCGCCCCTTCACAGCTGGAACCCCGTCCGTCTATCGGTGATCTGATCCGCGACGACGGGCCGACCTTCTCATTCGAGTTCTTCCCTCCCAAGACCCCGGAGGGCGAGCGGTTGTTGTGGCGCGCGATCCGGGAGCTGGAGCCGCTGCGACCGTCCTTCGTCTCGGTCACGTACGGCGCCGGTGGCTCCAGCCGGGAGAAGACGATCGAGGTGACCGAGCGGATCGCCACCGACACCACGTTGCTGCCGCTGGCGCATTTCACCGCCGTGAACCATTCGGTGGCGGAGTTGCGCAACATGATCGGCAGCTACGCGGCGGTCGGGGTGCGCAACATTCTGGCGCTGCGGGGCGACCCGCCGGGGGACCCCCAAGGCGAGTGGACCGCGCACCCCGAGGGCTACAGCTACGCGTACGAATTGGTGCGGCTCATCAGGAACTCCGGAAATTTCTGCGTCGGTGTGGCAGCGTTCCCGGAGAAACATCCCCGTGCCCCCGACTTTGAGACCGATGTGCGGAATTTCGTGGCCAAGTGCCGAGCCGGCGCCGATTACGCGATCACTCAGTTCTTTTTCAATTGGGAGGACTGGGCGCGACTTCGCGACGCGACCGCGGCGGAGGGCTGCGACGTGCCGATCGTGCCTGGAGTGATGCCGGTGACCAACGTGCGACAAATCCAGCGCTTCGCGGAGCTGTCCGGCGCGGAATTCCCGAAGGACCTCGCTGAGCGATTGCTCGCGGTGAGCGATGACCCCGACGCGGTACGGGCGATCGGGGTCGACGTGGCCACCGAGCTGTCGCAGAAACTGCTCGCCGAGGGCGCGCCCGGGATTCATTTCATCACCCTCAACCGTTCCCCCGCGACTCGCGAGGTGTGGCACAACCTCAAGGCTGCGCCCGGTGTCTGAGCCTGCCGAGGGCGTGCTGGTCGCTGGCAGAGGGCGGGTCTTCCTGACGCCGGACGTGCTGGTGGCGCGGTTCGGGGCGGAGGTCACCGCGGCGGCGGCGCAGCAGGCGCTGAGCCGCTGTTCGACCGTGATCGCGGCGATGGGGGAGGTGCTGCGGCGCGGCGAGGTGGCGGAGCGGGACCGGCAGAGCGCCGGATCATCGCTGCACCAAGCGCACGACCACCAGGGGCGACCGCGGGGGTGGACCGCCTCGGTGGAGCTGACCGCCCGGCTGCGCGACCTGGAACGGGCCGGCGATCTGATCAGCTTGGTGATCGACGCGGGTGGCAACGACGCTCGACTGCGCGCCGCGACCCTTGATCTCGACACCTCCAGCGCCCGGTACGAGGCGGCGCGCGCCGAGGCGCGTGCGTTGGCGTTCTCGGACGCGAAGGCCGCCGCGTCGCAGTACGCGGAGCTGTCGGACCGCCGGCTGGGCGTGGTGGTCATGGTGCGGGAGGCGGGCGACGCGCCGCTGCCGTACCCGATGGCGGCGCCGATGTTCGCGGCCGGCGGTTACGCGGGGGGCGGCTCCGGTGGCGTTCCACCCGGCGGGCCGCCCGTGGAACAGGGTGAGCTGCAGGTCGCCACGACCGTCCAGGTGCGATGGGAACTCCTCAGTTGACGGCCGACACCTGGGACGGGGCTGGGGAGACCGCCGACACCTGGGACGGGGCCGGGGAGAGCAGCTGGGACGGTTACGCCGCCCGGTGGTCTGTGATGCGCGGCGGACTCGACCCGCGGGACACGTTGCCGCCGGTGCGCGCCTGGATGCGCGCCGCGTACCGCTGTGGTCTGCTCCTGGCCGGACGCCAGGTCGCGGTCGACGCCCTGACGACGGTGGGGCTGGTGTGCGCGTTGGCGACCCCGTTGGCGATGCTGGGTGGGCGCCGGTGGGCGCTGCTGGCTGCGGGCCTGGTGTTGATCACAGCGCTTGCGGAGGCGTTGGAGGGCGCGGTGCGTGTGATCACCGCGCGCGCCACCTCGTGGGGCACCGTGTACGACGCGGTGGTCAGCCGCGCCGGCGAGGCGTGCTGGCTGACGGCGCTGTGGCTGGCGGGAGCGCCGGGCTGGCTGGCGGCAGCGGCGTGCGGGGCAGCGTGGTTCCACGAGTACACCCGGCTGCAGGCCACGATGGCCGGGGTGCGACGGTCCGACACGATCACGATGGCGGAGCGGCCGATGCGGATCACCGTCGCCGCCGGTGGCTTGGCGGTGTCGGGAGCGGCGGCGCTGTACTCGGACGAGTTGGCGGTGGGCGCGGCGACGATGGCCGCCACGGTGTGGGTGTTGATCGGGCTGGGGGGCCTGATCCAACTCGCTGACGGGGTGCGGCTGGCTCGTGGCCGGGACGCCCGCCTCTGAACGGCGCTTCAAGCCTGAGGTGTTCCAGCGGCGTCCTGGGGTGTTCCGGCGAGACGTCACGGCCCGGAGTCGGTCACTTCGCCTTGGTCAGCGGCAGGTCCCGCCCGAGCACACCGAACGGCCGGTCGTCGCCGGGGAATCGGAAATGGCGCAGCAGGTCGACGAAGCCCATCCTGCGGTAGAGCCTCCAGGCCCTGCTGCGGTCGTAGGGGGCCTCGGGGGTGGAGAGCACCACTTTGCGCTCAGGCGCCCCCTCCAGCAGCGCCGTCAGCTGACGCTCGCCCAGCCCGCTTCCCTGTGCTTCGGGGCGGACGTGCAACTCCACCACCTCGACGGTGTTGGTGAGCCATTCCGCGTACGTCTCGGCGGCGAGCCCGCTGCGGACCTGCTCATGCCACCATTGCCCGGGGTCGGAGGCGTACCCGTACCCGAAGCCGAGCAGCCGGTCGTCATCGGCCAGGCTGGCGACGGCGCGGAAGCCGGGGCGGTGGGAGTGCGCGTAGAGAAAGCCGCGGCGGGTGGCGGCGAGGTCGGGGGAGTACTCCATCGCCTCGGCGTAGACGTCCAAAACCTCGTCCAGCCTTTTGACGATGTCGTCTGGCGTCCAGTGCACGAGCGTCATAACGCCAAGTAGCTCCCTCATCACAGTATTGTCGGTGGCTCGCCTGGTTGGGTCCAGCGAGACAGTTGGCTCGTCTGGTTGGGTTCAGCGAGACAGTTGGTTCGCGATGACGGTACGCGAGGAGCACAAGACTGGCTCGTTGGCCGCGCGGGTGTCGAGGCAGGCGTGGGAGAAAGCCCTCAGCGGGTTCGCGCGCCGAAGCGTGGCCACCATCCGGTCGGGGTTTGACGTCGCCGTGACCGTCACCATGCAGGCAATTTAGTGATCGACCAGCCGGATCGATGCCGGGTTCATGATGGATTGCCCGGAAATCATGGCCAGGACTCGGGAACTTCGGTAAACCGTTGCGGTTTTGTCGGGGGCAGGGTTTACTGTTGGCATGTTCGAACACATGTTCGAAGAAACTTCTGTCGACCGGGTGTCGCGGCCCGATCGGCAGATTGGTCCCCACCCATAACCTGACCCGACCCCCCAAGGTGCGGGCGGGGACCGTGGGCAGCCTGATGAGGCTGCCTCGCCGGTTGGGCGGAGCGGGGGAAGCGTTCCGCTCAACCGGCGACCCGCTGCGCCTTCCCCGTGGCGGTTCGCGCACCGCGTGACCTGGATTCGACAAGCCGGATCGACAAGCGGAGGGGAACCACATGTTGACCGCACAAAGGGCGGCCAGGGGCATCAGCAGCTCACGGGAGTCGGACGGCAATCTGATCAGCCGGCGATCACCCGGCTTTGAACGAGGTCCGGTCCTGACCCCGGTGAAGCCGGCCAAGTCCCCACCGGTGATTCCCGCTCACCTGTTGCCGCAGCGCACTCCGGCAGAGTTGATCACGCTGGCGCAGCGGGGGCTGAGCGAGGCGATGGGCGCCCCTGTCGACGGCCTGAGGTACGCCGCCGCTCACCTGGCTGCCCTGCGTGCGGCTGCTGCCGTGCTCGCGACCCGAGCCCGTCCGGCGCCCAGACGACGCGGCAGGCCGACCAGTGTGTGGGCATTGCTCGTCATCGTGGCTCCGGAGCTTGCGGAGTGGGCGAGTTTCTTCGCGGCAGGCGCGGCCAAGCGAGCCGCTGCCGAGGCCGGGATCCCTCGTGCTGTCACCGCCCGCGAGGCCGATGACCTGGTTCGTGAGGCGGGGCGTTTCCTCGTGGTGGTGGAGAGCACCCTCGGGCTTCCCTGGCAGCCGTTGTCCGCCAGGGCGGCTGACACATCCAGCGACTCCGCGGTCCCGGTCAACTGAGCAGACCGCTGGTCATCTGACGAAAGAGCACGTTGTGTCGTCCACTGCCGCCACGGTGGCTCATCTCGACGAGCCCCTTGCCAGCACCGGCGCCGCCGGTGGCGGTAGTGGCGGCGCTGCTCGCGCTGGCAAGGGCCCTGCGCCACGAGTCGCCGGGCTTATCGAGCGAGGGTTGGTCAAGCGAGGGACGCGGGGGCTGGTCGGCAGGGGCAGGGGAGCCGCCGCCGGTGGGGACGAGGTTGGCGCCGAGCGGGTGCTGCCGTTGCGCGACGAGCTGCGCCCGTTGTTGCCGGGGCGAGGATTGCGTCGTGGGGCGGTCATCGCCGTGGCTGCTGAGCACGGAAGCCCTGATCGGCTTGGCGCGGCTGCGGCTACGCCGAGTCGATCAGGGTTCACAGGGCCGGCTGGGTCCACCACGTTGTTGCTGGCGCTGATCTCTGAGGCGGTGCGCGCCGGGTCGTGGTGCGCGGTGGTGGGAGTGCCGGAGTTGGGCGCGTGCGCCGCCGCTGAGCTGGGCGTGGAATTGAGTCGGTTGGTCCTGGCGCCGTACCCGTGGGAGCACTGGACCAAAGTGACGGCCGCCTTGCTCGACGGGCTGGACGTGGTCGCGGTCAAGCCCTCCAGCCCCGTGTCCGCAAAGCAGGCGCAACAGCTCGCCGCTCGGGCCAAGCAGCGAGGTGGCGTGTTGATCCCGTACGGGGGTTGGGCGGGCGCCGACATCACGGTGGAGGCAACCGACCAGATCTGGCACGGGCTGGCCCGGGGAAGCGGCCGGCTACGTGACCGGGAGCTGGCCGTCACCTCGTACGGGCGTGGTTTCGCGACGCGTCCACGGCACGCGCGGATGTGGTTGCCCGCCCCCGGTTCGCTGACGCCTGAGGCCCCCTGGAGCGTCAGACCGGTCTCCGACATCCCGGCATCCGCCAACGCGGATCTGAGCCAGACAGCCAGCCAGGCTGCGATGGCCGACTTCATGCACGAGGCGGTGTGACCATGGGCGACTCTGACGCGGTGCGGACCTTGGTGTTGTGGTGTCCTGACTGGCCGGTGGTCGTCGCGACCGCCCAAGGACATCTCTCGCCGCACATGCCGATCGCGGTGATCTCCGGTGGCAAGGTTTTCGCCTGTTCCCCGCAGGCGCGTGAGGAAGGGGTACGGCGGAGTCTGCGTCAGCGAGAGGCACAGGCGAGGTGCCCCGGGTTGACCGTGATCAGACACGACCCGGGCCAGGACGCTCGCCTCTTTGAGCCGGTGGTCGCCGCGGTGGAGACGATGGCCCCGGGAGTCGCGGTGCAGCGCCCCGGCGTGTGCGCGATCGCCGTACGGGGGCCGGCGCGGCACTTCGGCGGTGAGCACCAGGCAGCCGAGCTGCTGGTTGACCATGTGGCGGACAGCTGCGGGGTGGAGTGCCAGGTCGGTGTGGCTGACGGCCTCTTCGCCGCCGGGCAGGCCGCTCGAGTCGGAGCGGTGGTCGAGGCGGGGCGCTCCGCTGAGTTCCTGGCGCCCCTGGATGTGTCGGTGCTTGATCGACCAGAGCTGGTCGACATCCTGCGACGGTTGGGCCTGCGCACTCTGGGGGATTTCGCCGCGCTGCGGCGCCGGGATGTGACAACCCGATTCGGGGCGGACGCGACCACCGCCCATCGGCTCGCCTCGGGTCTGGACGTCAGCCCTTTGGCGGTCCGGGTTCCGCCTCCTGAGCTGGTGGTTGCCGGCGATCTGGATCCCCCCGCGGAGCGGGTGGAAGCCGCGGCCTTCGCCACCCATGCGCTTGCGGAGTCGCTGCACCAGCGTCTCGCCGACAACGGTTTGGCCTGCAGCCAGCTGCTGATCGAGGC
>JBOGDL010000161.1:0-12339 GCA_050701815.1 Micromonosporaceae bacterium
CGGTTGATGTGGTCCGGGTTCAACCCCACCAGGTCGATCAGCTCCTGCACCCGCCGGCGACGGTCAGCCGGCGGGACCGCGTCCGGGTGGATCTGGAACGGCTCCCCGATGATGTCGCCAACCGTCATCCGAGGGTTCAAGGAGGTGTACGGGTCCTGGAACACCATCTGGATGTTGCGCCGCGCCCGGGTGAGCGCCCTGCGGTCCAACCGCCCCAACTCGCGGCCACGCACGGTGATCTGGCCGCTCGTGGGCTCCTCCAGCCCCACCAGCAATTTCGCCAGTGTGGACTTCCCACACCCGGACTCGCCCACCACGCCCAAGGTCTCGCCACGACGCAGCGTCAGGTTGACTCCGTCAACCGCCTTCACGTCGCCGATCCGGCGCTTGAACACGATGCCCCGGGTGATCGGGAAATACTTCACGAGATCGCGGACCTCGAGTACGGTTTCACCCGGCTTGCCCGAGTCCGTGGAGACAGACACCTCGGTCATTGCGCGATCACTTCCTCCCAGTAGTGGCACGCGCTGCCACGCCCGGCGTCAGACACCGCCGCGGCTTCGGCCCCGGCAGGAGCGGCCACTTGATACAGCGGTGGCACATCCTGATGGCAGCGGTCCTTGACGTACCGACACCGGGGGGCGAAGTTGCACCCTGGCGGAAGGTTGGTCAACGGCGGCGGCAGCCCCTTGATCACACTGAGCTGCTGCCCCTTGAGGTCCACTCGAGGGATGGATTGCAACAGAGCCTTGGTGTACGGGTGCGCCGGCGACGCGTAGATGTCGTGCACCGGGGCACGCTCCACCACTCTCCCCGCGTACATCACGGAGATCTTGTCGGCGACGTCCGCCACCACGCCCATGTCGTGCGTGATCAGGATCAGCCCCATGTTGCGCTCTCGCTGCAGCTCCGCCAGCAGCCCCATCACCTGGGCCTGCACGGTCACATCGAGGGCTGTGGTGGGCTCATCGGCGATCAACACGTCCGGGTCCAAGGCGAGCGACATCGCGATCATGACCCGCTGTCGCATACCGCCGGAGAACTGGTGCGGGAAGTCGGAGATCCGCTGCCGGGCCGCCGGAATCTTCACCAGATCCAGCAGCTCGATCGCGCGCTTCCGAGCCTCTGATCGAGAGACTCCCCGGTGGATCCGGAACACCTCAGCCAGTTGGAACCCGACCGTGAAAACCGGGTTCAACGCCGACAACGCGTCCTGGAAGATCATCGCGATCTTGTCCGCGCGGGCCTTGCGCTGTTGATCCTTGGGGAGCTTGAGCAGATCCACCCCGCGGTACAGCACCTGACCGCCGGTGACGAACCCGGGCGGACTGTCGACAATCCCCATGATCGCTTGCGCCGTGACGCTCTTGCCGCAGCCAGACTCACCCAGAATGGCGAGAGTCTCTCCAGCCTCGACGCTGAAGCTCACTCCGTTGACGGCCTTGGCGACCCCGTACGGAGTGCGGAACTCGACCTTGAGGTCGCGTACGTCGAGCAAGGTCGCATTCGGGTCAGCATCGGCCAACCGCAGCTGCGACTTGCCTTTCCGCTTCGGGGCAGTCGTGGTCGTGTCAGTCTTCGTCACGGTCACCTCACCGCAGCTTCGGGTCAAGGGCGTCGCGAGTCGCGTCCCCCATCAGGATGAAGGAGAGCACGGTCGCCACCAGGAAGCTCACCGGAACCAGAAGCATGTGGGGGTAAGCAGGCGCCCCCATCAGATAGTTCTGGCCCTGGGTGATCATGACGCCCCAGGAGACCTCGGGGGGTGTCAAGCCCACTCCGAGGAACGTGAGCGTCGCCTCCGCGGCGACGTACCCACCCAGCGCGATCGTCGCGATCACCACCACAGGAGCGATCGCGTTGGGAAGCACATGCCGGAAAATGATCCGGGCATCGGACGCTCCCAGCGAACGCGCCGCCTGCACATAGTCCATGCCTCGGGTGGCGATCACGCTGGCACGCATGATCCGGGTGACGCTGGGCCAACCCAACGTGATCAACGCGCCCACCACGGCCCACACCGAGTGCGACTGCACCAGAGCAAGCAGCGTCAACGCGCCCAGCAGGAACGGCAGCCCCATGAAGATGTCCACCAGGCGCGAGATGATCGCGTCCAGCCAGCGTCCGTAGTAACCGGACAGGACACCCGTGACGCCACCGATCAGCACCACACCCGCGGTGGCGAGCACCGCCACCTGGATGGTGGGTCGGGCGCCGTAGATCGCCTGGGCGTACATGTCGCAGCCCTGCAAAGTGTTGCCGAGGAAGTGATCGTCGCCGGGTCGGTCCTTGCTCAGCTTGAGCGGGCAGTGCCGGGGGTCGACGCTGGTCCACAGCCACGGCACCACCGCCATGGAGATAGCCATCAAGGCCACCACAGCTGAGATCACAAAAGCCGGGTTGCGGAGCAGCTCGCGTCCGGCGTCTGCCCACAAGCTCGCGTTGCGCTCCTTGGTCACCCCGCCGGAGGTTCCGGATGGAGGTGACGCACTGCTGGGCGCCACGCTAGGAGAGGCGGACGTGGGGTCAGTCATAGCGAATCCTTGGGTCAAGCACGGCGTACAGCACATCCACGATCAGGTTCACGACCAGGTACACCAGCACCAGCATCGTCACCATGGAGATCAGGATGGGCGCTTCGTTTCGCTGTGCGGCGCGAATGATCTCGCCCCCGACTCCGGGGATATTGAAAATCGTCTCGGTGACCACTGCGCCACCCATCAACACGCCCACGCTGTATCCCAGGTCGGTCACCACGGGGATGAGCGAGTTTCGCAGCGTGTGAACGCCGATCACGCGCCGCCGGGGCATGCCTTTCGCCACCGCGGTGCGCACGTAGTCGGCGCGCAGGTTCTCCATCAGGCTGGTTCTGGTCAACCTGGCGGTGGTGGCGAGACCGAGAGCGCCGAGCACGATCCCTGGTATCAGCAGGCTCATGAAGGGGGCATCAGACCGCCAGGTGACGGTCACCACGCCCCGGACCGCTTCCGAGTAACCGTTCTCGTTCAGGTATCTCGCCGCCGGGGTGATCGAGGACTGGACCAGCTTGCCCAGCACGAACACCGGCACCGCGATGATCAAAACGGTGACGACCTTCACGATGTAGTCGCTGATGCCACCGCCGCGCACACCGGCCAGCATGCCCGCGATCAGGCCGATCACGATCTGCACCACAATCGCGATCAGCGTGAGCTGAAGCGTGATTGGAACCGCGTTGACGAACGTGTCGATCACCGGGCGTTGGTTGTAATCGACTCCCAGATCGCCTTGAGCAAGAGTCTGGACCCGCTCGAAGAAGAGCCCCACACAAGGGTTCAGGGTCTGGGTGAGACACGGGTCATCGGTGTTGTACAAGCGCTTGACGGCTTCGAGCATCGCCTCGGTCGGCCGTTTGTCGCCGAAGAACGCGCGCGCTGGGTTTCCGCGCAGTTGCACCCCCAGCACCACGATGTAGTGCAGCAGGAAGAACGCGCCGATCAGTGTGGGGACGAATTGGAGCAGCCGCCGGATGACGTAGCGCCCCATGAGTTGACCTCCTACCAAGGGTGGTCACGGTGACAGCCGACGCGAGCCGGCTGCCACCGTGACATGTGTCAATCAACCTGTCCTAGAACCCCTTGGTCAGGAAACAGTGATCTTGGTGAAATCGGGGTTGCTGTCGACGATGTTGAACTCCACACCGCTGACGTTGTCGTTGTAGGCCATCGCAGTGCGACCGAACCACAACGGGATGACGGGCATGTCCTCGAGGATCAGGTCCTCAGCCGCCTGGTAGCTCTTGATGCCCTCGTCCAGCGAAGCAGCCTTGTCGCCCTCGGCGATCAGCTTATCCGCAGCCGGGTTGCCGTAACCGGCGTTGTTCGAGGAACCCTGGGTGCCGTAGATCGGCTTCAGGTAGTTCTCCGGCGACGGGTAGTCCATCACCCAGCCGAGCCGGTACGGGCCAGTGAACTTCTCCTGGTCCGCAACCTCGAGGTACTTCGCGAACTCCAAGTCGCCCTTGAGTTCGTAGTCGATGCCCAGGTTTTCCTTGAGCTGGTTGCCAGCAGCCTCGACCCACTCTTCGTGGCCAGAGCCAGCGTTGAACCAGATCGGCATCTTCTTGCCCTTGGGCCAGCCGCCCGCTTCCTTCAGCAGCTCCTTGGCCCGCTCCGGGTCGTACTCGCAGTACTTGCAGGCGTCGTCACGGCTACCGGGCACGACCGGGGAAACCAGGCTGCCAGCCAGCGCGTAGCGGTCGTCGAAGATCTCCTTGACGATCGTCTTTCGGTCGATCGCCATGGAGAACGCCTGACGGATCCGCTTGTCCTTGAACTCCGGCAGGTACGTCGGGAAGCCCAGGTACGAGAACGTGGAGTTCGGCTCCTCGATGAACCGCTCGCCGAACTGCGAGCGGACCTCGCCCATCTTCTCGACGGGCACCAGCGGGATCATGTCGACCTCGCGGGACTGCAGCGCCTGGTACTCGGCGTCCTCGTCCTTGAAGATCCGGAACTCGATCTTGTCCAGCTTGGCGGCCTCGCCAGCGTAGTCCTCGAAGCGCTTCATCTTGATCGAGCGGTCGTGCTCCCAGGAGCCGTCCATCTTGAACGGACCGGTGCCGATCGGCTTCTCCTCGCAGGCCTTGGTGTCCTCAAGGCACTCCTTCGCCATCGGGGCGAAGGCGGTGTAGCCCACCATCAATGGGAAACCAGAGAACGGCTCGGCGAGGCTGACCTCAAAGGTCTGGTCGTCGATCTTCTTCAGACCGGACATCTCCTCGGACTTGGGGTCCTTGTCGCCGTCGACCTGCAGGTCGGCGTAACCCTCGATCCGGTCCATGAAGTAGCTGTTGCCGTTGGCGTTCGGCCCGTACGCGGTGAAGTTCCACGCGTCAATGAAGGAGTCGGCGGTCACCGGCTCTCCGTTGTGGAACTTCCAGCCCTTCTTGATCTTGATAGTCCAGGTCTTCTGGTCCTCCGAGGAAATGTCCTCGGCGATCTGGTTGACCGGCTCGCCCTCGTCGTTGTAGTCGACCAGGTTGTCGTACAGAACCTGCAGGACGGTGCCGCCCTGCGTCTCATTCGTGTTGCCAGGAATCAGGTGCTCAGGCTCGTGGAGCGCGAACACCAGAGTGCCGCCTCCCGCGTCAGTGCTCCCTGTCCCACCACCACAGGCGGTGGATGCCAGGGCGACCGCGGCACCTACCGCGACCAGCCGCATGGATTTCAATCCGCGCATGTACTGCCTCCCAAGGCGCTCGCGGAGATACGTGAACTGCGCCTCACCTTGACCGCTGAGGAAGGTGCAGTCCAGGTGCTGTTATCCACTCGATATGCAGCCGGGACGCGCCCGAGATTGGCTCTCCGTGTGACCAAGGACACATAGGGGAACGGGCGTGACGTCCGCAAACCGTCCGCACGCGTCCGTTGTTTGCGTGTCCGTCGATCCGCCAGGCGCCTTCCGGGACCTGGGGAAAGGACCGGTGGCGTAGGCTGAACGACGTGACGCACTCGACGCGAGTCTTTTTTTATGGCTACCGGCCCCCGGCAGCCATAGGTCGCGTCTGAGCGAACGAAGGCCAAGCAGCCCCGGGTCTACTGCCCGGGGTTTTTCTCGGGCACGAGCCCGAGGCTCCACACCAAGGAGCAGATGATGATCGCTAAGGCCCCACAGCCCACCCCCCTCCCCTCCGCTGCCGATCTGGACCCTGACGGTCGCATCGAGCACCTCCGGGACCGGATCAACCAGATCGACAAAGCCCTCATCGACCTCTGGCATGAACGTGCCGAGCTGTCCCAAGAAGTGGGCGCCACTCGATTGGCGACCGGGGGGACCAGACTCGTGCTGTCCCGAGAACGGGAAGTCCTGGAACGCTACCGGGGCGCCCTCGGCGCGGACGGAACGCAGCTTGGGCTCCTGGTGCTGCGCGCCGGTCGAGGCCCTTTGTGAATCTCGCGGCCCCAGGGCCCGGTTGCCGTTGCCACCGACAAGGCCATCCGCGGCCGTGTCTAAGATCGCCTGGTGAGCTATCCACCGTCACCGCCTCCAATGGAGGGAGTCCGGCGCGCGCTGGCCGTCTTCGCCCACCCGGATGACGTTGACTTCGGCGCCGCGGGCACCGTGGCGCGGTGGACCGCTGAGGACATCGACGTGAGCTACCTGCTCGTGACCCGGGGAGAAGCGGGCGGGATCGACGACGCCCCCCGCCCGGAGGTCGCGAAGATCCGCGAGGCGGAGCAACGCGCCGCCGCCGCGGCGGTGGGCGTCACTGACGTCGAGTTCCTCCACGGGTACGCCGACGGCGCGGTCTACTGCGACCACCAGCTACGGCGCGACATCACCCGGGCGATCCGGCAGAAGCGGCCGGAACGCGTGCTGACCAACTCCGCGCTGCCCGACTGGAGCCAGCTGTCAGGCCCGCACCATCCCGACCACGTCGCGGTGGGACAAGCTGTCAGCGCCGCGGTCTATCCGGACGCGCGCAACCTCCACGCCCACCCCGAGCTGCTTCTGAACGAGAAACTGGAGCCGTGGACGGTCAGCGAGGTGTGGTTCTCCGGCGGGCCGAACCCCGATCACCACGTGGACATCACCGACACCTTCCACCAGAAGATCGCGGCGTTACGGCGCCACGCCAGCCAGCTACCCGATCCGGACCAGGTGGAGAGCCAGCTGCGTGAGTGGCTGAGCCACAACGCCAAGGCCGCCGGGTTCGGCGCCGACCGGCTGGCTGAGGGCTTCAGCATCGTCCGCAGCGGCTGACCGAGTCACACCAGGCGGCGATCAGCGGCCCAACGGGAAAGCTCATGCCGGTTCGACATCTGCAACTTGCGCAGCACGTTCGACACATGGGTCTCCACCGTTTTGATGGAGATGAACAGCTCCTTGGCGATTTCCTTGTACGCGTACCCGCGCGCCAGCAGCCGCAGCACCTCACGCTCCCGATTGGTGAGCTGGTCGAGCTCAGGGTCACTGACCGGCGCCTCAGCGCGGGACGCGAACGCGTCCAGCACGAACCCGGCCAGACGGGGGCTGAACACCGCGTCCCCGTCAGCCACCCGTTGGATCGCCTGCACCAGCTCCTCGCTCGAGATCGTCTTGGTGACGTAACCACGCGCGCCGGCCTGGATCAGACCGATCACGTCCTCGGCGGCGTCGGACACTGACAGCGCCAGGAACCGCACCTGAGGGCAGCGGTTCTTGATCTGCTCCAGCACCGCCCGGCCGCCCCCAGCCGGCATGTGCACATCCAGCAGCACCACGTCGGGCAGGACCGCGGGAATCCGCGCCACCGCGTCAGCCACCGCGCCGGCTTCGCCCACGAGATCGACCTTGTCGCCCAGCTCGGCACGTACCCCGGCCCGGAACATGGCGTGGTCGTCGACCAGGAACACGCGCAACCGCCTGACCTCGCCAGTCGCCTCAGGTTCTGTCGATCCGGTGTGGCTGGGCTCAGCAGCCTCGTCGTTCGGCGCCTTGGTTGCCATCGTGCTCTCCTCGTTCACCTTCGACCATGCCGAATCCGCCCCGAGGACGTCATCACGCGTCCCGCCGAACCGGCAACACCAGTCGCACTTCGCAGCCGGCGCCTGGGCTGGTGCGGACCTCAGCGTGTCCACCGTGGCGGGCCATCCGGCCGATGATCGAGCCACGTACCCCGTGTCGGTCCCCATCCACCTGAGACAGATCGAAACCGGCGCCGCGGTCGCGTACGAACACCGACAGCTGCCCCGGCTCCACCTCGGCATACAACGAGACCGCCGGCGCCCCGGCGTGCTTCGCGGCGTTGACCAGCGCCTCCCGGGCGGCGGCGACCAGCGCGGCGACGTGCTGATCCACCGGACAGTCTCCCACCAGCACGGTGTCCACAGTGATCGAGAACTCGTTCTCGACCTCGGCGGAGGCCGCCTCCAAGGCTGCCCCGAGACGGTCCGCAGAGGAGCCGGTCGAGCGGTACAGCCAGTTCCGCAGGACCCGCTCCTGGCTGCGAGCCAGCCGCGACACCGTACGCTGATCCGACGAGCTTCGCTGGATCAGAGCCAACGTGTGCAGCACCTCGTCGTGCACCATCGCGGCCACCTCAGCCCGTTCCCGCTCCCGGATCACGGCTTCCCGTTCCGCGCGGAGGGCGCCGACCATGCCCCACACCAGCGGGCCCAGCACAACCATCAGGCCACCCAGCGCGATCAACGTGAACAGCAGCCCGTTGAGCAGCGCCGACCATCCCGCGTTCGCCATCGGCGCGAACACCGCGACCATCCCGAAGCTGCCGACCAGCACCAGCACCGCTGCCACGCCGAGCCGGACCACGAAGCTGTGCTGGCCCCCGAAGCGACCAGCCAGTCGAGGCATCCCGGGAACCACCGCTGACCACTGCTGCCGCAGCTCCGGGTCAGCTTGGTGCCAGATGATCCCCGCCCCGACGGCGATCAACGCCAACAACCAGCCGAACGCGTCGCGCAACCCACCGAAGCCGGTCATCAACGCGATCAACTGGATGCCGATCGCCAAACACCCGAATGCCACCAGTTGCACGGTGTCCCGCGGCCTGGGCTCAGCAGCCCGCTCGGGGGTGATCGGCACGGCGGCCCAGTACGCCGCGTACAGCAGCGCCCCCAGCCCACCCACCAGGGCGAGGGCCAGAAAACCCAACCGCACCATGATCACCGGGATCCTGAGGTGCTGCGAGAGCCCCATCGCCACCCCGGCGACCAATCGTCCTTCAGGATGCCGGTACAGCCGCTGGTCGGGCTGGCCGGCCCGGCCCAACCCTGGGCCTCCCCGCGCCCATGACGCGCTGACGCCAGCACTACCTGCCTGGCGAGCCCCCTCGACCTCCCCGGCCGACTGCGCCTGCGTCACCGCGTCGATGGCGAACCCCTTGCTGTGTGAGCTGCTCCCGCCTCCGATCGTCACACGCCCCGACCAGCCGCACCATCAGGATCGGCCCTGACTTGACGCACCTGGGACCCAGCATTTCGTACGGGATAACTCAGGGTCAGCTCAGGGCAGTTCCCCCAGGACAGCCAGGCGCGGCGTGGCCAGGATGAAGCCATGGGGAATGACACCACAGGACATGAGGCGGGGCCCGGCTCCGCCGCGCCGGGCGGTCATCACGACCCGGCGCCACAAGCGCCGCCACCAGGACCTGGCGGCCATCACGGCCCGCCGCCGCACGCGCCGCCACCGGGAGCGGGTGGTCAAGCCACCGGTGGCCTGCTCGCTGAGCACGGCCTGATCCGGCCGCCTCGTGGCGAACGTCAGATCGCCGGTGTGTGCGCCGGAATCGCCCGCGCGACCAGGACCGATCCAGTGCTCTGGCGGGTGCTGCTCGCGGTGGGCGTGCTGTTCGGCGGCGCGGGACTGGCCGCGTACCTGATCGGCTGGCTGGCGATGCCAGAGGAGGGGGACAGCGGTTCTCCGTTGGAGGCGCTGTTTGGTCGCGGCCACTCCCGCACGTCCCCGGCGGTCACCGTGGTGCTGGCGGTCGCTGTGGGCGCCCTCCTCGCGATCACCGTCGAATGGAGCCCGGTCTTCATCGTGGTGGTGGCTGCCCTTGGCTATGTGATCTATCGACAGCGCCGCCAGCAACCCTTGTGGCCGCACCGGCATTCCCCGCCGCAGCCGCCTGGCGGGCAAGCGGCGCCGCCGTACGGCTCACCGGCTGGCCCGCCGCCCACCTGGCACGCTGGGCCACCACCTACCTGGCACCCCGCTCCACCGGCCACCCCGCCGACACCTCCGGGGGGGCCACCCGGGCCGCCGGAGGGGCCACCAGCCGCCGCGGCAGCCGAACCCACCGGGGAGGCGCCGGACGTGCCTGCCGCCGAGTCAAACGCTCCCACGACGGCGTCGCCGGCCGCGACTGATGAGCGGCCGACGCAGAACTTGAGCGCCGGTGCTGACTCCGAAGACCGGATGGCGATGGAGCCCACGGAGAGCCAACTCACCGGCGAAGCCGACCAGGCCGCGCGGGATGAGGAGACCGCGGTGCTGGCCGCGGCTGCCCGGTACGAGCGGGACACCGTCCCGATCGAGCCGATCTGGCCGGAGCGGAGATTTGACGCTCCCCCCGAGCCGGCTCAGGCCAAGCTGCCGCGGGAACGGTCCGTGCTCGGGCGCGTGGCCTTCTTCGCGGTCCTGATGTCGATCGGGCTGATGGGCGCCCTGGACCTGGCCGGTCTGACAATCGGGTTCAGCGGGTACGTCGCCGGCGCGCTGAGCGTGATCGGGCTGGCGTTGCTGGCCGGCGCCTGGATCGGACGGGCGCGTTGGCTGGTGTGGGTGGGGGCGCTGTTGTCGGTGCTGTTGGCGATCAGCACGGTGGTGGGGGCCGCTGGAGAGCGAGGCGCCGGTCAACGGAAGATCTGGGCCCACACCTCCGTGGAGCAGATCCAGGACTCGTACCAGCTGACTTTCAGTGATGGGGTGCTCGACCTGAGCCGGGTCGACTTCAGCGGCCACACCGGCCCCATAAAGCTCCAGCTTGAGGGGTCAAACATGGTGGTCAACCTGCCGCCCGACGTGGATGTCGCCGGTGACGCTGATGTCCGGTACAGCAACGTTGTGCTGGTCGACGGGACTGGACGGCCGACCCAGGTGGGCGGCGCATTCTCGGATCTGGGCGCGGACAGCGCGCAGGGTCCGGGGCAACTGGAATTTGACATTGAGATGCAAGCCAGCAATCTGGAGTTGCGCCGATGAGACCTCACCGCACCGACACCGCTTCCCTTGTCTTCGGGCTGCTCTTCCTCGGCATCGCCGGATGGTGGCTGCTAGCCCAGATCACTGACTTCTCCCTCTCACTCGAAGTGATGGCCTGGCTCGGCGCCGGTGTCCTGGTCACAGTGGGAGGGCTCGGGATCGCTGCGGCGATCCGGTCCGGCCGTGACTCAGAGCACTGAATATGCTGGCTTGATGACCCATTCCTTCAGCGGGCAACGGATAGGCAGACGAGCAGCCGCAGTGCTGGTCAGCGAGTTCACACGACACCCAGGGCCGAAGAGCGCCATCGTGGTCGGCGCTGACGAGTCCTCCCCCGTGCTCAGTGGGGCGATCAACGCGTTGCTTCCCGGTGACAGTCTCACCGTGGTCGCTGACGAGCTGTTCGCCGGCAGCGGCAGCGCGGCGGCGTTGGCGGGCCGGGTTGCCGCTGAGGGCAGTTGGGTGAGCCAGCGGGTCACCGTGATCTCCTCGCTGGCCGACGCCAAGCCCGCCGACGCGGTGCTGGTGGGCCAACTCCTGGACCGCCACACCGCTCCAGCCGCGGCGGCTGAGCTACGTGGCTCAGTGAATGCCGGCGGGGTGCTGTGCCTGGCCACCGTGGCCACGCCCGGTCAGGACGTGAAGGATCTGCCTGACAGCACCGGGTCGGACCTGGTGCTGTGGAATCGCCCGTTCGCGCGGATCCACCGGCTTCGGTTCTCCGCGGCGGATCTGGAGCTGGCGGAACGGCTGGAGCCAGCCACGCGGCCCAGCAGCGTGCCGTTGGCTGGGCAGTGGCGGATCGACTCGAACGGGGTCGCCGCCGCCGCTGTCTGCCTGGGCGCCGCGGTGCTGGCGAAGAAGATGCGTCCCCAGTCCAAGGTCTGGATGGCGGCGGCGCTGGCCGCGGCGCCCGCGGCGGCGTTCTTCCGTGACCCTGAGCGGGTGCCGCCCGAGGACCCTCAGTCGGTGGTCTCCGGGTGCGACGGCCAGGTGCTCGGGGTGGAGCGCCTCACCGATGACCGGTTCGCCAGCGCTGAGCACAGCGACTGGCTGCGGATCGCGGTGTTTCTGTCGGTGCTCGACGTGCACGTCAACCGGTCCCCCGTGGCGGGCCGGGTGCTCGAGGTGATCAGGGAGACCGGCAGCAACGCGCCGGCGATGAAGCCGGCCGCCGAGCACAACGTCGCCGCGTACACCGTGCTGGGCACGGCGCGTGGGCCGGTGGTGGTGGCGCAGCGCACCGGAATTCTGGCCCGTCGGATCGTCAACCGGACCCGCCCCGGCACGTTGCTGGCGCGGGGCGAGCGGTTCGGGCTGATCCGGTTTGGCTCCCGTACGGATGTGTACCTGCCCGCTGAGAGCGCCGATTCGCTGGTGGCGCCCGGTGAGCGGGTGATCGGCGGAGAATCGGTGATCGCCCGCTGGCGCTGACCGGGGGACGCACGCCGGCTTGGTGCGCGCTCGCCGGCCACGGGCCCGGCGAGCGCGTTCTGCCTGTCGGCTATCGAGCTTGTGCTGGCGAGCGGAGCCCTGATCAGGCCCTGGCGTCTTGACGCCTGCGCACCCACAGCAGCGGTCCGGACAGCAGGTACCCGACGACCAGCACCGCGAACACGCCAGAGGCGTCGATGAACAGCCCCACCAGGGGCA